>CAZAMA010000086.1:0-11039 GCA_964485645.1 uncultured Acidimicrobiaceae bacterium
TGGCGAAGGCTCGGGAGGCGGGCGACGTCCCACTCGCTCGACTCGACGATCCGGCTGCGCAGAGCAAGAATTGGCAGCGCCAGCACCACACCGAGGCCGAGCGAGCCACGCCAGCCGTCGCTCGGGCTCAAATGGAGGAAGATCGCGCCGAGACCGTAGGCGCCGAGGGTCCCGAAGTTGGCAGCCCACATGATCCACGCCATCGCCCGACCCCTCCGCAGTCACGGCGCGGTCTCGGCGACGAAGGGAAACACCACCGCGAAGTCCATGCCGATGGCGATGCCCGTGGCGAGACGGCCACAGACGAGCACTGCGAAATCCGGCGCAAGGGCGGCGAGCGTGGTCCCGGCGACGAACAGGGTGAAGTCGACGACGATGAGCCTCCGGCGCCCGAAGCGATCTGCCACGAAGCCGGTGGCAAGTGATCCGACGAGCATGCCCACGAGCGTGGCGGTGCCGAGAGTCGTGATCACGGCGCTCGACAGGTGCCACTGCGTCTTGAGGGGGGCAAAGCCCACCGAGATCGCGGCGAGGTCGTAGCTGCCGACGAATATTCCGGCACCGGCTATGAAGGCCTGAGCTTGCCACGAGGCGCCTGTAGTCTGCGGGGGCACTGCAAGTTCCGTCATGCAAGATAAGGTTAGCCTTACCTAAGTCATGGCCGCTACGCTCGACCTGTCGTCCATCGCAGGATTGAGCGGCACGAGGCACGATGAGGAGCAGCGATGCTGGCGAGAGAGGAGTGGGCGGGTTGCTTTGGCTCGGCGGCAGGGTCGCCGCCGTGAGCTCCGAGCCGGAGCCGTGCCTACCGTGACAGCTGAGCAGCATCGGCCGGTCGAGCACCACCCTCCCTTGGAGGAGTACCTCCAGACCATCGCGTCCCTGGCAGAGGAGGGGACGGCCGTCATCCAAGCCAGGATCGCCGAGCGCCTCAACAAGTCGGCCCCCTCGGTCTCCGAGATGCTCGACCGCCTGAGCGCCGAGGGTTACCTCCAGCGAAACGGCCGCGAGATCACCCTCACACCACGCGGGGGCGAGATCGCTCGCAGCGTCATAAGGAAGCACCGACTCGCCGAGCGTCTGCTGGTGGACGTCATCGGCCTTCCCTGGTACCTGGTGCACGAGGAGGCGGGCCGCTGGGAGCACGTCATGTCCGATGCGGTCGAGGCTCGCCTGGTCGACCTTCTCGGGGATCCGAGCACCTGCCCCCATGGAAACCCGATCCCCGGCAGCACCCACGCGCCAACCGCTCTGGCCCTGCAGGTGAGCCTGGCGGACGTCGCCGCGGGCGAGACGGTCCGTCTCGAGCGCCTTACCGAGGAAGTCGAGCTGGACATGGCAGCGCTGCGGTACCTCGACGACGCTGGTTTCATCCCTGGAACGACGGCAACGGTGGCGACCCGTGGGCCTGACGGCACGCTGATGCTCGAGCTCGCGGGCGGCACTTTCGCGCTCGGGCGCGACCTGTGCGAGAAGCTCTTCGTCGTCACCGTCCAGGCGCTATGACGTGGCAGATGAGCCCCGGGTCGCATCGGCGATCCGACTGCTCGAGGGTTCGGCTCCGGCCGTTACGACCGTCGAGATCGCCGACGTTGACGAGGCGAGCCGGAAGGGGTTTCGGGGCTCGCCCGCAAAGACGTGGGCTGAGCTACCCGACCCGACCCGACCCGCTTGCGTCGAGCATCGCTGTCTGTTATCCATAGATCCATGGAAGACAGAAGCGCTGCTGGCGCCCGGACCGATCTCTACGAGCAGCTCGCGAGGATCGGAAAGGTCGTGGTGCATCCCAAGCGCATCGAGCTGCTCGACCTGCTCTGCCAGGCCGAGCGCAGCGTCGAGGCGCTGGCGGCCGCAACTGGCCTGAAGCTCTCGACAGCCTCCGCGCATCTCCAGATCATGCGCCAGGCCCGGCTCGTCGAGACTCGCCGAGACGGGACGCGCGTCTACTACCGGGCGGGCGGCGAGGAGGTGTGTCGTTTCGTCACGGCGCTCGGCGACATCGGTCGGGCACGCCTCGCCGAAGTGGATCTGATCCTGCGCTCGATCGCCGGCAGCGGCGGCAGCGCCGCCAGCGGCGGCGAGGCTGCGGAGCGGGTCACACGCGCCGAGCTTCTCGAGCGTGTCGGCGCCGGCGCGGTTGTCGTCCTCGACGTACGTCCCGCCGAGGAGTATGCGGCCGGGCACATCCCCGGGGCGGTCTCGTTACCCCTGGAGCACCTCGAGGCCCGCCTCGACGAGCTCGACCCGGCGATCGAGGTCGTCGCGTACTGCAGGGGCCCGCTCTGTCTCCTCGCGCCGGAGGCGGTCGCCACCTTGCGCGCGCGAGGGATGCCGGCGCGCTGCCTCGAAGACGGCCTTCCCGAGTGGCGCCGCGCGGGCCTTCCCGTCGCCGCCGGGGTTGCAGCGCTACATGCAAGCAGCGGCCGATCGGAACGCCGGCGGGGTGGCCCAGCTATTCGCTACAAGACGGGCACCTCGAAGACAGAAGGGGGTGGCCGATGAAGGTCCTGGTCGTCCTGAACGACCCGCCCTATGACGCCGAACGCTCCTCCAACGGCCTCCGCGTCGCCGGCTTCCTTGCCCGGCGCGACGGTGTCGAGGTGCGACGGTGACTGGGCGGGTCCGGATCGTGATCGTCGGCGGCTCCTTCGGCGGCCTCACTACCGCCTACGAGCTGCGCCGGCGCCTCGGCCCCGCGCGGGCCGAGATCACGCTCATCGCGAAAGACGGGCGTTTCTGCTTTGTCCCCTCCTTCCCCTGGGTGGCGATGGGACGGCGCAGCCTCCAGCAGATCTCGTTCGACCTCGCCGGACCTCTCGGAGCAAAGCAGGTTACCTTCGCGCAGGAGACCGTCACCGCCTTCGACACCGAGCGCAAAGTCGTCGTGACGACCCGCACCGAGCACCCCTACGACTTCCTCGTCGTCGCCACCGGTCACCGCAGTGCCAACGAGGCCGTGCAAGGCCTCGGCCCCTTCGACGGGCCCGGCCACTCGCCGATGTCTGCGGACGAGACCACCGAGCTCGCGGGAGCCATCCGCTCACTGCTGGCCGAGCCGGGCCCGGTCGTCGTCGGAGCGGCGCCGGGGGCGAGCTGCATCGGCCCGGTCTACGAGATCGCCTTCGAGCTCGACCACCTGCTCCGCCACCACAAGCTCCGCCACGAGGTGCCGATCACCGTGCTCACTCCCGAGCCGTTCGTCGGCCACATGGGCATGGGCGGGGCGGGCAAGATCCGCCACCTCCTCGAGGGCGCTCTCGAAGAGCGCGACATCACCTACCACACCTCGGTGGCGATCACGAAGATCACCGGGGAGCTCGTCGAGGCCGTCGGAGCCAGTCCCACGCCGTCGCTCTGCTCGATTGTCATCCCGCCGCTCGCCGGCGTCGCAGCCGTTGCGAGCAGTCCCGGGCTCTCGAATCCGAAAGGCTTCGTCCCCGTCGATGGCCGCTACCGCCACCGCTCAGCTGATGGCGTCTACGCGGTCGGAGTCTCGGTCGCCCTGCCCCCCGCGGGGGAGACCTTGGTGCCGGTCAATTTTCCGAAGACCGGCCACATGACCGAGCAGATGGCCGAGATCGCCGCCAGGGATCTCGCGGTACGCATCGAGGGAGGGGAGGTGCGGGAGGGTCCGAGCGCCGAGCTCTCGGCCCGCTGCGTGCTCGACATGGGAGATAGCGGTGTCTACATGGCTGTCGACCCAGTGCGCCCACCACGCGAAAAGATCCCGACGGTGTCCGAGGGACGCCGTTGGCTCCTCGCGAAGCAGGCCTTCGAGCGCGCCTACCTCTTCCAAGCACGGCGGGGACGGAAGATGCCGACCGCTCTCGGGTGGTGAGCTTGGTGGATCTGGCCGGAAGCTCCGTGCCGAAGGTGAGAGAGCTGCTCGTCGTCTGTGCCCATCCCGACGACGAGTCGTTCGGCCTCGGCGGGGTGCTCGGGGCATTCGCCGACCAGGGGGCTCACGTACGCGTGCTGTGCTTCACCCACGGGGAAGCCTCCACGCTCGGCGCGGACTCCCGCCTCCTTGGTGAGCGGCGAGCCGAAGAGCTCGATGCTGCCGCCAGGGCCCTCGGGGTCAGTACGGTCAAGCTGCACGGCTATCCCGACGGGCACCTCGCCGGGGTGGAGCTTGATGAGCTGGTGGCGCGTGTCGGCGAGGAGGCAGGCAGTGCCGAGCTTCTGCTCGTCTTCGACGTGGGCGGGATCACCGGCCACCCGGACCATGTCCGTGCGACCGAGGTCGCCCTCATATTCGCGGCAGAGCGGCGCCTCCCTGTGCTCGGCTGGGCGGTGCCTCAGGGCGTGGCGGTCCGGCTCAACGCCGAGCTTGGCACTGGCTTTGTTGGACGGGCACCAGAAGAGCTCGACTTCAGCCTCGCGGTGGACCGGGACCGCCAAAAGACGGCCATCGCCTGCCACGCCAGCCAGTCCGGTGACAATCCCGTGCTCTGGCGACGTCTCGAGCTCCTCGGGGCGTCGGAACACCTGAGGTGGCTGCTCCGGCCATCGAGCCGTTGAGCGATCGGACTGGTGCGGGGCCGGGTTAGGTATCGCCCGCGCTATGGGCTGAGGAAATGCGAGCAGATCTGGGTGTCAGGTTGGGGCGTCAGGGTCGGATCGCCTGCGGGCGACCAAGTGGAAGACGCGGCTGAGCTGGCGATAGGGGTCGCGGCGACTGGCTTGCAGTTCAACCGCGGCCAGCGAGCGAACCTCACTCGCGTCTGCTGTGGCGAGGTCCATCCAATCGGTGAAGAGCGAGACGCCGTACCAGGCCACCGGCTCCGCCTGGTCAGCCCGCAGCAGTTCCGACAGCTGTTCCACGGTGTCAGCGCGGGTGTCGACGCCGAGGACTCCGCGCTGGCCGCGGGCCGCGAATGCCTCCAGTGCGTCGGGCCAGCCGGCGCTCGGCCTTGGCCAGCATCGCGGGCGATGGATCGAGGAGCGTCACGTCGTAACCGGCCCGAGCCAGCGGGAATGACTGATGGCCCGCACCTCCTCCGACGTCCAGCACAGCCCCCGGTGGCTCGGACAGGTGGTCGGTCAGCTGGTAGTGGAGCACGTAGGTGCGGACCTGCCCCTTCACCGAAGCGCCTGCCGATCTGCCGAGCCGTCGCCAGGTGGATGGCATCAAGTGACCGGAGCTCGATCGGCAACAGCCGTCCGGCAGTGGGCTGCGCGGGGCGAATATCGCTTCAGGCGGCATCCTCGACTCCGACGAATCTCTCGACACGAACCTCTCGGTGAACCGTAAGGTTACGCAGTGGGCTCGCCGCGCCCGAAGTCGGCCTGCGTGTGCGCGCTACGCCTTGCCTGCCGGGACCGACTCTCGCGCCGAGGGACGACCCTAGTCGGCCTGTTGCCTACGTCAGGAGCCGACGGTAATAGTTCCAAGCGAGCCGGAAGTCGAACGTGCTGCGGGTAAGGCCTGCCCACCTTCGAGACGAACGGTTGCTTGGACCGCAGGGGATCCCGAGATGGGAACGGGCCCGCCCCGACGACCGGAGTCCGGCACATCCGCCTTTGCAGCGAGATCGCTGGGTCGGACGATGGTCTCACCCGAACGTGGTTCGGCTCCAGTGCAGCCCACCGTCCGCGGTGGTCCAGTGCGCGCCCTCATCGGTTGAGACCAGCAACCGGGCCGTAAAGGCTCCGACGCCACCCGTGGCGCCGGTGGAGGTGACGAGAAAGGTGGCGAACCCGGTATGCGGGCTGCACAGGCCGGTGAAGGAACCATCCGGTGCTCTGGCCAGGTCGAGGAGATCCTCTTCTTGCCGATTGCCGCCTCTTGGAGGGTCGGCTCGCAAGGGCCAGTGTGCCCCGCCGGCGCCGGCGTACCCGGGGGTGCCCGCGATCCAGCTCGATCACCACAGCCAGCAACCTCACCACGGCGACGAGGCTCACCCAAAGCTGTCCTGCGACCTCTGGCGCCTGTGAGTCACCGCCCCCTCGACCCTCGAGCTCTTCTACTATGACGCCCGGGGACCGTCGCTTCGAGCCTCAGGTGAACAGGATCTGGCCCCCGGCAGCCATCTTGTAGAAGTCGCCGACGGTGATGATGTCTTGCACCTGCTCGACGAGGTCGTCTTTTGTGAGCTCGAACAGGTCGACCGACGCCTTGCACGCGAACAGACCCGCGCCGGTATCCGCGATCATCTCGATGAACTCGGGGATCGGCGGGATGTCGAGCTTCTCCATCTTCCGCTCGAGGTAGTGGGTCATGACGCTGGAGACTCCCGGCAGGCCGCCGGCCATGGTGGCGAGGTGCAGGCCCGGGTTGCCGACCGTCGCCACCTTGACGTGGCGGTAACGGGACTTGTGCACGGCATCGAGCCCGAAGAAGGTGAAGAACAGGTTCGCCTCGATGCCCTCGGCCCGGGCGCCGTTGCCCATGATGAGAGCCGGGTAGATGCCCTCCAACGAGCCCTTGGACACGACGATCGACACTTTGGTGATGGCTTCGCTCACGGGTCTTGGTCCTTTCCCTGATCCGGGCGATCCCGCCCGGAGTCGTTCGCGCGGACTTGCGGGCTCAGATGCAGCCGATCGGCTTCGGGATTCCGGCGATCTTTGCTGCCGTCTTGGCCGGCCCCTTCGGGAAGAGCTGATAGAGCTCTTTTATCGAGACGCCGGATGTCTTGCCGAGGACACGGACCGACGGGCCGGTGCCCTTCTCCTCGTACTGCGAGCGCATGAAACGGATGACCACCCAGTGCCGGTCGGTCAGTTGCTCGATCCCCTCGGCCCGGGCGATCTCACGCGCCATCTGCTCGTCCCACTGGCTCGGGTTTTCTAAGAAACCCTCGTCGTTGACGTCGACAGTCTTGCCGGCATAGGTAGCGGTCGTCATGTTGGCCTCTCCTCCTAGTCGATGCTGCCCGGACCTGCAGCCATGCCTAGGGCACCGCCGCCGTCGACTTGCCGTGGGTCGGCATGTCTGCGCCGATACCGGGGACGTTGCGACCGGGCAACAGGCTGTGCCAGTACAGCGGCTGGAACATGAGCTTGCCGAGGTGGTTGAGCCGAGACTCCTTCAGCAGCGGCAGTCCCACCCGGCCGGGGTAGTGCCCAGGGAGCGGCTCGGTGTCGTAGTTGAAGTCGATCAGCAGCGCCTTGCCGAAGCCGGTCTCGATGAAACAGTTCGCGTGCCCGTCATAGAGGGCATCGAGGGGCGCCCCCCGGAGGAACTGGCGGACGTTCTCGACCAGGGTCTCGCCCTGGAAATGCGTGACCGACCCAGCTTTGGAAACAGGTATCCCGGCCGCGTCACCGAGCGCGAAGACGTTGGGGTGGGCTCGCGACTGGAGGGTGTGCTCGTCTACATCGATGAACCCCAGCTCGTCGCCCAGTCCCGGCGAGCGGCTCACGAACGGTGCGCCATTGTGGACCGGGACGACGACTGCGAGGTCGAAGGGCACCTCCCGCCCGTCGTAGCCGATGAGCCGGCCACCCTTGCCGTCCACCTCTCCGGTGTTGAACTCGGTTACCAGTTCGACGCCTTTCTCGGCGAGGAGGTCGGCGAGGCGGGACGAAGCCACCGGTTTCGTGAACGCCCCGTCAAGGGGTGTGACGTAAGTCAGCTTGACGTCCGGTCGCATGCCGCGGTCGTGGAAGTACGAATCCGCCAGGAAGCAGAACTCGAGTGGTGCGACGGGGCACTTGATGGGCATGTCGATGACGTTGACGACGATCCACCCGCCACGGAAGCGCTCGAGCGCGTCGTGCAGCGCCACAGCGCCAGCCGGGTCGTAGAACGTGAAGACCTTCTTTCCCCAGCCGGGGCCGGTCAGCCCGTCGGTCTCCTCGGGAGCCAGCACGGCCCCGCTCGCGATGACGAGAACGTCGTAGCCGAGGCTGGAGCCGTCCTCCATGTGCACCTGTTCGGCCTGGAGATCGACTCGGTCGACCTTTCCCGGCCGATAGGTGACACCGGGGTGCAGCTGGTGGCCCCTCGGGCGCGTGATCTCGTCGAGCTTTGCCAGCCCGAACGGGACGAACAGCAGCCCCGGCTGGTAGAGGTGGCTATCGTCCTGGTCGACCACCACGATCTCGAGCTCGTCAGGTGGCTCGGCGCGCCGCAGGCGGTTGGCTACGATCGTGCCTCCGGTGCCCCCACCGACAATGACTACTTTCTTGGTCACAGGCACCTCCGGCCCACAACATCCCGTTTCGTCCGGGCACTCTCACGGTCGGCCGGTCGCGAGCTCTTCCTATCGGGAGTTTCCGGGCCATCACTTTGAACCGTTGTTTGGCCCTTCTGCAAGTTTATTCCAAGTAAGTCGCTTATGGTGGAGAGAGTGCTGTGTCCGGACAAAGTCCGGACACAGCGAGGCTGGCGTGTGGCCAGGTGCTGTGCGGCAGTCGGCCGAGCATGGCGGGGATCCTGCCCGCGTCCACGATCGAACTGCCGGCGGAGTCAGTGCCCGTAGTGGTACCGGCATGCAGCGATCCGGATCTCGTTCTCGCCGATCTTGTAGACGAGGCGGTGTTCGTCGGTGATTCGACGGGACCAGTAGCCGTGAAACCCGTGCTTGAGCGGTTCGGGTTTGCCGATCCCCTCGTTGCCCTTGCGCTCAACATCCTTGATGAGCGTGTTGATGCGCTTGAGGACCCTCCGGTCCTGCGTCTGCCACCAGAGGTAATCCTCCCAGGCGCTCTGGTCCCAGACCGGCTTCACTCTTCGAGGTCGTGCACGACCCCATCGCCGTGCTCGAGACGGTCTATCGACCCCAGCAGCCGGCGGGCGTTCTCCGGGCTCTTCAGCAGGTAGGCCGTCTCCTTCAGGGACTGGTAGTCATCGAGCGCCACCATGACCACCGGATCGTGGCCGGCTCGGGTGATCACGACCTCTTCGCGGTCGTCGGTAACAGCGTTGAGAGTCTCGGCGTACTTCGCTCGTGACTCTGAGTAGGTCATTGTCCTCATGGCGCACCTCCAACTGACGTACAAGAAACTGTACTTCCGCACGCCTAACATCGCAACGCCCTCGAGCTGCCCGCCCTCGAGCCGCTTCTCCATGACTCTAAGCTCGCGGCGCTGACCGCCGGGTCCTTGAAGGTGGTGGTGGCAGAGACGTCGACCGTGTCAGCGACAGCCGCGGTGCTCGTGTGGTCGCCGCGGGTCTTGAGGGTGAAAGTCCCCGCCATGTTGGCCGTGCCGCAGGCAGTTGTCGCGGCGCTCCCGTTGACCGCCATGACGGCACCGATTGCCGCCGGCTTCGTGCCGTGGAATCTCTTACCCAAGGCACCCAATGCCGAGGCCGAGGCCGAGGCTACTAGAGCAGGTCGAGCTGTGTTTGGCCTGAGAACGGGCGGTGGAGACACTTAGACTGGCAGATGATTTCCGCTCGGCGCTCGGACGGCTCAGCGTCTACCGCTTTTCGGCGAGAGTGCCTCGTCCGTTAGGGCGAGGTAGTTCACCACTGCGGCCAGTTGCTCGGGAGGCTCCCTGTCGGCGGGTTGTTCTGCAGTATCCCGCCGGGCGCGCCGACAGCCTGCAGCAACTGGGAGAAGTTGTTGCCGAACGCTGTGGAGTTGGCGCCGCCGAACTGCCCATAGGACATGGCCATCGTCTCACCGAGGGCCGAAGGGTCGGCCCAGCCTGTCTCGACACCGGTGGGGCCCTCGTACATCTGGCCAAGGATGGTGCCGGCAGTCACGGTCTGGCCGACTTGTACGGTCGGCTCGATGTCCTCCGCCGCGTACACCGCCAGCCCGGCGGCCGGGCCGCTCGAAAGCTGGTAGACGATGTAAGTGCCTCCGGGCCAGCCGGCGTTTACGGTGTTGATCACGACGCCGTTGCCGATCGCGTAGATGGGGCCGTACCCGCTGAAGTCGACCCCTTGGTCGATCCGCTCCGGCGAGAGTGCGCTGATCGCCCTTATCGGGTTGGAGTAGCCGCTCGGTCCCGGCGTCGGCGGCGGCGGTGTCGGCGGCGGAGAGGAAGGTGGGGGCGTCGTCGTCGGTGTCGTCGGAGTGGTCGTGCTCGTCGTAGTGGTCGCCGGCACCGTCGTGGTGGTCGTAGTGGTGGTGGTCGTCGTCGTCGTGCTTGTCGTGGTCGGCGCGGCGCCAAGCAGCGTCGTCGGTGTCGCGGTGGTGGTCGTGACGGGCGGCGGGGTAGCTGCTATCCGAGCAGCCAGGAGGCTCTTTTCTGTGGCTCGCTCGGCGCGCTGGCTCCGCCGGTTTGCCGCTGCGAGTGCTGCGGCCAAGTTGCCCCGGGCGCTCGTCAACATCGCCTCGTCGGTCGCGATGGCGTTCTGGGCATCGTTACGCGCGCCGGCGAGCTGCACCAGGGTGGCCGCGGCAGTGGCTCTGGCAGCTTGGAGCGCGCTCCGGGCCTGCTCGGTACGGCTCTGGTCGAACTCCCAGGTCGTAAGGGCTGTGTGCACGTTGCCGTCGGCCGCGTCGACATAGGCGGTCTGCTCCAGGGCGGTCGTGGCGTTGCCCGATCCGCTGAGGACGCCTGGCATCGCGGCGTCCATCCCCATCCCGGTCACATAAGCCTGGATTGCCACGCCCCGTAAGAGGAGAGTCGCTCTGTGTTCGGCGCGACGATCGGCGACGAGGCGGACGCGGTCTGTCGAGATACTCACGTCGAGGGCATCGACATGACCCTGCACTGCGTCGTAGTGGCTGACAATCTTCTGCACCTCGGCTCCCGTTACGGCAATGCGCCGCTCGAGCTGGGCGATCTGGCTCCGGTCTGATCCGACGCTGGCAGAAGCGGTGACCGGGTTGACCACAATTGTGAGGACGCCGAGGGCTAATGCGCTCGAGATCGTTGCGTAGATAGTGGCGCCGCGCCGACGCGTGCCGGGCGCAGCGTTGCGCGGTCCCCGGCTGGCCCTGCCGCGGCTGCGGGGGTCCACCAGCAACTGTCGGCACTTCAGCCACAGGGACAACAGCACTAACACGATCACCTAGGTTACCTGACAGCTGCCGCGGTTAATCAAACTGGAACACCGCCCCTGAGCGAGGGTGACTGCCGCGTCGGCTACTCTCCTGCGCTCACCTCGCGGAGCTGGGGTGGGATGCCGTCCC
>CAZAMA010000086.1:11139-13258 GCA_964485645.1 uncultured Acidimicrobiaceae bacterium
GCCCGGACTTGCCTTCGGCGAGGAGCCCGAGTCCGATCCCGAGCATCCAGACGTCCTTGCTGACGGCGGTGCCGGCCTGAGTCGGCCAGATGCTGCCGGCTTGACGCAGGGCCGGCGTGCGCCAGTACATCGTGAGCAGGCTCCCGGAGAAACCGCTCAGTGCCGCGCCTGCAAGCCTGCTCGACACGAAAGGAGTGAGGAGCACAGCACCCACCGCGATCTCGGAGGCAGCGAGCACGCGCAGGAATCGTTCCGGCGCGACGTGCTCGAGCATGGGGAAGGCACCGGCCGCCATGCCGTGAATCGCCTTGGCGCGATCCGCGTCGCCGTGCCACTTTTCGAGACCGGAGTGGAGGATGAAGCCACCGGTTGCCACCCGGCCGGGGAGGTCTCGCACCTTGGATTTGAAACCCATATCTTCTCCTTCAGTTCATCGAGTGCAATGGTACTCTGAAAGCAAGATTACACTGAAGGCACGATGGTCGATCTAGAGAGCCCACATCCCCGCGACGAGGAAGTTCTAGCGGCAATCGGGGAACACCCCGCTCATGTCGCCGACGGTGGCAGGCGTGACCGCAAGAAGCAGGCGACCCACCGAGCACTGCGAAGCGCCGCTCTCGAGCTCGTCGCGGAGCGCGGATATGCGAACGTCACGGTCGAAGACATCGCCGAGGCAGCAGATGTCGCGACCCGGACGTTCTTCAACCACTTCCCGTCCAAGGAGTCGGCCGTAATAGGCGCCGATCCCGAGCGCATCGATCACCTTCGACTCAGCCTGCTCGAAAGACCTCCCGAGGAGTCGCCGCTCGAGGCGCTCCGCGCGGTGACGGTCGAGTACGCGACCGTGATCGACCAGGAGCTCGACGATCTCGGCGAGGGAAGGGAGGCGTGGTTTCGGCGGTTATGCATCGTACGGGGGGATCCCGATCTTCTCGGTGCCTACGTCGGGCATATCTCCGAGGTAGAGCGAAGCCTCGTCTCGGCGCTCGCAGAACGGCTCGGGCGGGATCGTCTGCATGACCCGTACCCCGCCCTCGTGACCGCGGCCGTCCTCGCGGCGGGCCGTGTCGCCGCCCTGTACTGGAGCGCGAACGGTGGTGCCGGGTCGCTGGCCGACCTCACAGGCGCCGCTATCGACTGCCTCGCTGGTGGGCTCGTCGATTCGAGGACGTTCGACGCCGTGTGGCGACCCGCGGCCCTTGGCACCCGCTGCCTCGTCGCTCCGGCGGCGTTCTGTGACGCGTCTGACCGGCTCGATGACACATCTGACCCAATTGACACGACTGAGACGAGTGAGGAGACATGACAGAGGTATCGATAGACACCGCCGAGGGCAGCCCCATCCCGGGACTCAGCCACCGCAGCGTGCTCCTGATCATCGGCGCGCTGATGCTCGGGATGTTCCTCGCAGCCCTGGACCAGACGATCGTCTCGACGGCGCTTCCGACCATCGTCGCCGACCTGAACGGCGCCTCGCACCTCGCCTGGATCGTCGTCGCCTACCTGCTGGCTGCGACGGTCTCGACACCACTTTGGGGCAAGCTCGGCGACCAGTACGGGCGGAAAGTCTTCTTCCAGGCTGCCATCGTCATGTTCGTCCTCGGCTCGGTCCTGTCGGGCCTGAGCCACAGCATGATCGAGCTGATCGGGTTCCGGGCTTTCCAGGGACTCGGTGGTGGTGGGCTCATGGTCGGAGCCCAGGCGATTGTCGGCGACGTCGTCTCCCCCCGAGATCGCGGTCGCTACCAGGGACTCTTCGGCGCCGTGTTCGGCATAGCAAGCATCATCGGCCCCCTTCTCGGAGGCGTCTTCGTCGAGCAGCTCTCGTGGCGCTGGATCTTCTATGTCAACGTCCCTATAGGAGCGGTCGCCCTCGTCGTGGTCGCGATGCAGGTGCCGGGTCATCTCCGACGCATCCCCCATGTCATCGACTATCTCGGAACTTGCGTCCTCGTGCTGGCAGCGACCTGCCTCGTGCTGTTCACGAGCCTTGGTGGCACGAGCTACCCGTGGGGGTCGCCGACGATAATCGCTCTCGGAGTTGCCGGAGCGCTCCTGGTCGGTGTCTTTGCGCTCGTGGAGCGCCGGGCAGTAGAACCAGTGCTTCCCCTCCACCTCT
>CAZAMA010000087.1:0-13247 GCA_964485645.1 uncultured Acidimicrobiaceae bacterium
GCCCAGACGAGCCCGGACGAGCCCAGCCCAGACGAGCCCGGCCCTTTTGGCCTCAATCAGCGAACTGTGTGCAAAGGGTGACCGGCGAAACCCTGTTTCGTCACGCCAGGCACGAGGTTGGCGGGTCGGTTCGTCCTCGTGGCCCTCTCCAGTCACGCCAGGCACGAGGTTGGCAGGTCGGTTCGTCGGCGGGGCCCTCTCCAGTCACGCCAGGCACGAGGTTGGCGGGTCGGTTCGTCGGGACGCCTTGGACCACCGCACAGCCGCATTGGAGAGTGCCGGAACTGACGGGTCGACGGCTCAGACGCCGGCGCTGACGCGACGCAGCACCCGGAGGCTCCCGCAGTGCAGCGCAGGCTCGTCACGGAAGGCTCCAGAGTCGAGAGCTCGCAGGTACAGCTCGAAGGGCGGGCGGCCTCCATCGGCTGGGTCAGGGAACACATCGTGGATCGCCAGCCACCCACCCAAGGCAACTTTCGGCGCCCAAGAGCGGTAGTCCGCCCACGCGGGTTGCGAGCCGTGGCCACCGTCGATGAAGACGAGGCCCGCCACGCAGCACAAGCGAGTCGCCACCGTCTCTGAGTCACCTACGACACCTATGACGAAGCTCTCGACTCCGGCGCTGGCGATATTGTGCCGCCAGGTAGGCAGGGTATCCATCAGTCCCGTCACAGGATCCACGAACTCAGCACGATGGTGCTCCCAGCCGGCCTGCATCTCCTCTGAGCCGTGGTGGTGATCGATGCTGAACACCACCGGCCGGCCAGCAGGCGGGGGCCGGCCAGCAGGCGGGGGCCGTCCAGCGAGCGGGGGCGGGCCAGCGAGCGGGGGCGGGCCAGCAGGGGCGAGCGGGGGCCGGCCAGCAGGCGGGGGCGGGCCAGCAGGGGCGAGCGCGAGCGGGCCAGCAGGCGCGAGCGCGAGAGGGCCAGCAGGCGCGACGTCACCAAGAGCCGAGAGGATCCCGTAGCTGAGGTACAGGGTCGAACGTCCGCAGTAGGCACCGATCTCGACGATCACATCCCCGCCTCCGCCCGGTGGGAGCGAGGACACCTGCCCGGCCAGGCGTGAAAGAGCGAGGCCCTCGGCGTCAGGCATGAAGCCGACAGTGGCCCGGGCGGCCTCGAGAACGCGGGTCGCCGGAGATCCCCGAGGCGTCTGCCGGCTCTCCGCAGAGCCGGTCACGCCGAGGTCACTTTACGATGCCCACGATTGTCCAGACTCCGAACCCAAGGAGCACCATTCCTGAGAGCTTGCGCAGGAGGCTCAGTGGCACGACGCGGGTGATCGTCTTGCCGGAAAGGACCCCGAGCCCAGACACGATCCAGAAACCCACGGCCGCTCCGACGAACACCGCGCCGGGATCCCGATAGCGTGCCGTCAAATTGGCTATGAGAATCTGGGTGATGTCGCCGAACTCGGCGAGCGCCACGATCGTGAAGGTCGTCAGCATCACCCGCCAGCTCGGCGAGGCAGAGCCGGCTCCGCCGGCGATCTGTTCTCCCTTGTCCTCCTCGGCCTTCTCCGGCACGAAGATCAGGTAGGCGGCACCCGCGATGAAGAGAGCGGCCACGACGATCGACACGGTCTTGTGAGGCAGCAGGGTGAGCAGGCGGCCCGCCACGACGGCGATGAGTGCCTGCACCGTCAGGGCAAGGCCTCCGCCGATCCAGACAGGCGTCGCCCTGTTGCGCGACGCAAGCACCACGCAGGAGATGAACGTCTTGTCCGGCAGCTCGGCCGGGATGACGAGCGCCATGGTCGTGGCCGCTATGGCAATGTTCACCTTCTCTCACCCAGCGGCGCCATCGGGAGGTGTCTCAGTGCTTGGCCAGCAGCTCGCCGAGGAGCGGCCGCTGCTCCCTCACGAACCTGACGTTCACTTCGAGACGTTCGAGGTGCTGTTGGACGGTCCGTTGGTGACCGCCGAGCGGGTGCGCAGCGAGGAACTCTGCGACCGCCTCTGCCAGGACGGGTCTGGCATCCGCGTCGAGGTACGCAAGGCGGGAGATGCCGCCCAGCATCCCGGGGATAGCATGTGCCGGGAACCGATTCGTCAGCTCCGCCCACCGCTGCACGATGAACTCCCAGGTCGCCTCTCCGTTGGCTCTGGTGGCGAGCAGCTGGCGCAGCACATGGGGAGCGTCCTGGGTGCGAACTTCGTCAAGGCACATCTCGCGGAGCTTGGACGCGAGCTCGGGCACCCGAGTGTTGGCGATGGCAAACAGATGTCGTGCCTGGTCGATCGGATCGACCGGATTGAGGACGCGATCGCGCATCGCGTCGAACTCCTTCTCTCCGCCACAGTAGGCAGTTACCTGCAGGATCACCTCGGCCGTGTCACCAGGCAGCGGAGCGCGTCCGGCGAGAGCGGACGCGAAAGCCTCAAGCGAGCGAGCACGCACAGAATCGTCGGCTCCGATCGTTCCGAGGATCCCGATGAAGGCCGAGCGGGCGCGGGCCACTTCCTGAGTTTCGCCGTCCAGCGGCTCGAAACCCAGCCGAGTCAACTCGGGCTCGAAGAGCTGTCGCGTGAGCTCCTCGAGGGCTAGCCGGTCCTTGTCGGCGACGGCCAGGTCGAGCATCCTTACCGCGTCGACCAGGATCCCCCACAGGTTCGGGTCCTCCTCGCCTCGCAGGCTACGGGCAAGAGCAAGGAAGTCGTCGAGAGCCGATTCCCGCGCCAGCGTCGTGGCCCAGGAGTCGGAGACGAGGTTGAAGCGCTCGAGAGTCGTGAGACTCGCGAGGTTGGCGCATATCCTCGCGAGAAGCTCGCCCTCGTAGCGGAGCCGGTAGGTGCCGGAGCCCCCGGCGTTGACGACGGTCAGGCCCTTGCCTGCCGGGAGTCGCAGCGGCTGGGTGCCCTCTGGAGCCGGGCCGAGGAGGTAAGAGCGAACTTGTCCGAGATCGCCCCCGGGCGCGACTGCCACCCCGGGATCACGCTCGGCCACGAGGACTGGGACGAGCCAGTCGCGCCCGATAGCCGATGGCTTTTCGGTCGACCCGAGGCGCTTTTCGAGCGGCAGCCAGGAAAACGGCCCCGCGGAGATCTCGAGGTCGCCACCGTCAGATCGCACCGTCACGAGGGGGGTGCCACCCTGGAGGATCCAGCTGTCCATCACAGCACGAACCGGAACTCCGCCCGCGGCCGACTCGATGGCGTCCCACAGGTCCGCGGTCTCGGTGTTGGAGAACTGATGCGCGGCGAGGTATTTGCGAACGCCCTGGCGAAACCTCTCCTCACCCAGGTACTGCTCGAGCATTCGCAGCACGCTGCCGCCCTTCAGGTAGGTGAGAGCGTCGAACATGGCTTCGGCCTCGTCGGGCGCGCGCACCTCGAACTCGATCGGTCGGGTGGAGTGAAGAGCGTCGATCGCGAGCGCGTACTCCTTCTCGCGTCCAAAGGAGATCCACCGTCGCCACTGCGGGCGGAAGTCGTCCATGCAGCAGATGCTCATGAAGGTCGCGAACGCCTCGTTCAGCCAGATCCCGTTCCACCACTTCATCGTGACGAGGTCGCCGAACCACATGTGAGCGATCTCGTGCTCGATCACCTCGGCTATGCGCGTGAGCTCCGAGACCGAGGCGGTCGAGGGGTCGCACAGCAGGTCCGTCTCCCGGAAGGTCACGCAGCCCAGGTTCTCCATGGCTCCCTGGGCGAAGTCGGGGATGTCGACCAGGTCGAGCTTGGAGCCCGGATAGGGCAAGGCGAAGTACTCGGTGTACCAGCTGAGCGCGTGCGCAGCGACCTCGAGGGCAAAGGGCGTGAGATGGCCCTTTCCTATCGGGGTCACGACTCTTATCGCAGTGTCGCCCGAGTACCGGGGAGCGCTCGCCTCGAGCGGGCCGACGACGAAGCACACGAGGTAGCTCGACATCGGTATCGTGTCCTCGAAGACGACTCTCTTTCGCCCCTGGGCAAGAGGTGTTGTCGAGATCTCGGCGCCGTTCGAGACCGCAAATAGCTCCTCGTCGACGTCGAGGGTTATCGAGAACACGGCCTTCAGGTCAGGCTCGTCGAAACAAGGAAATGCGCGCCGGGCATCAGTTGATTCGAAGTGCGTCGTAGCGAGCCAGCGCTCCTGCCCAGCTGGATCCTTGAAGCGGCTCCGATAGAAACCCCGCAGCTTGTCGTTGAGCACGCCGGTGAAGGCGCACTCGAGCACATAGGATCCAGGCTCTGCTGTCGTCGGGCAGCCGAATACGACACGTTCGGACGACTCGTCGAGGCGCACGCTCAGAGCCGAGGCGATATCGCCGCGTAGTGGTCGCAGCGAGGCGTCGAAGACCGCCAGCTCGGCTGCGTTGCAGATTATCTCGGAGACCGCCTCGGTAATCTCGAGCTCTATCGCGACCCGACCGCTGTAGCTCGCAGCTCCAAGATCAGGTGCGACATGCAGCGAGTAGCGCCGCGGCACTGCTGTGCGAGGGAGCCGGTAAGCGGCTTCATTGCCGTTCTCGATCGTCATGGCCGAAGGCTACTGCCCGGTGCTCGGGGCCGGGGCCGGGGCGCTACCGTCGCTCCTCGTGCAAGATGACACATGGCCGTTCGACGCGAGCCTGGTGGCCGGGCGGCCCATAGACGTCGTGTGCGTCGGTCACGCGCTGGTCGATCGGCTGGCACACGTGAGCCTCGACGGGGTGAGAGCTGTGCGCCTCGAGCCGGGAGGCATGACGCTCGTCGACGGGGAGAGATCGAGCGAGATCGAGCGGGCCTTCTCGTCGTGGAGCCAGGTGGCCGGTGGCAGCGCCGCCAACACGGCGGCCGGCATCGCGTCCCTCGGAGGTTCGCCCGTCTTTGCCGGGGCAGTCGGCGACGACACCGATGGGCGATGGTACTCCGCCGACCTCGAGCGGGCAGGAGTGGGGTGCTCCGTCGCGTCTGTCGCGAGCGGTGAGCCCACGGGCGTCTGTCACGTCCTTGTCACCGATCGAGGGGAACGCTCGATGGCGACGAGCCTGGGCGCCGCCGGAGAGCTCCCTTTGGAGAGTGTCGAGCTCGCCGGAGTGGAGCGGGCAAAGGCCGTCTACTTCGAGGGCTACCTCCTCGATCCTCCTTTGGGGGCGGCTGCCGTCGCAAGAAGCCTGGAGATGGCACGCGCCGCCTCGACTCTGGTCTCCCTCTCACTCTCCGACAGGCTCCTGGTAGAGCGCCGCGCAAGTCGCATCTCGGATCTGGTCTTCGGGGGAGCGGTGGACTTGGTCTTCGGGAACGGAGACGAGGCGATGGCACTCACGGGAGCCGAGAGCCAGTCGGAGGCGATCGCGAGGCTGCGGAGGCCGGGGCTGGCCGCGGTAGTGACCCTTGGCGCATCGGGCGCGGTCGCGGTCCTGCCCGACGATGAGATCTTCGTCCCTGCTTCGCAGCCGGTGCGGGTCGAGGACACGACCGGCGCGGGCGACCTGTTCGCGGCTGGCTGCATGTGGGGCGTCACCCACGACCTTGGACCAAAGGCGTCGCTACGCCTTGGTGCCTTCGCCGCGGCCGAGGTGATCAGCCATCTCGGAGCGCGACCGGCTGTCGCTCTCGAGGCCGCTGCCGCAGGACTGTTGCGCGCGCTGACTCGATAGAGCGCGTCAGGTGACGTGGCCATCCTCTTGGGGCGGTCGGAACGTAAGCTGGAGGTCGGCCAGGCGAACAAGAGCGCTTGCGACCCAGCGAGCCAGGACTGCGATCTGGTCGTCCAGCTTCGAGGGATCCTCGAGCACGGGCTCCTCCAGTCGGAGGCTGCCCTGATAGGCGACCTCGAAGGTGCATGTCGGCTCCGGCATCCCGTCGAAGGACTGCTCGAGGGTCGGGGCTGCTCGCTCCAGGTGCTCGGCTCCGATCTCCGGGCCCTCAGGATCGAGAACCGAGAGAACCCTTGGCACCTCTGGTGTGCCAACGAGGTGTTGGAGCCGGAACGCGAGCTCCATTATGAGCTCGGGTGGCTCGGCCGGCGTCTCGCCGATCGACCAGGAACGGTAGGCGCTCTGGCTCCACGTGGGCCAGTCGAGGGTGAGATCGGCTCTCACCCGCGCCGGGTTGCCCTCTCCGGGCAGGCTGTAGGACGTCTCGAAGGAGAGATCACCAAGGAAGACGTCGATCTGGAAGCGCTCCTCTACTGCTTGCTGTTCGAGCAGGGCACCCTCGAAGGCTTCGCGGATTGCTCCGATGACGTCGATGAGGATGTGATCGATCATGGCGAGACGACGTTAGTTCCGAAGATCCGATGAATGATCACTACCCGCACCGGCGCTGCCCCGTGGGCGACCCCTCACCTGGTAGACACTTCGCGTGCGGGACAACCCCTGGACCGAGCGGCGAGTCCTCTGCTTCGCCCACCAAGGTGGCGCGATCGAGGCTCCTTCGAGCACGTTGTTCGCCATCACGAGAGCGATCCAACATGGCGCGACCGCGATCGAGCTGGACGTGCACGCCACCGCCGACAGTCGTCTCGTCGTATGTCATGACCACACCCTCGAACGGACGACGGACTCCTCCGGAGAGATAGCGAGCCACACGCTCGCTCAGCTGCAGGAGCTGGACAACGCTTACTGGTTCGTCGCCGGCGAGGATGCCCGCCACGACCGGGACGCGAGTGACTACCAGCTCCGGGGTCTTGCTCCCTCCGACCGGCGCTTCGGGATTGCCACCCTGGACGATGTTCTGGAGGCGACTCGCGGTGTCGTGTTGAACCTGGACATCAAGCGGAGCGCACCGGAGGTGCCTGCCTACGAGGGGCTGCTGGCCGATCTCATCCGTGAGCACGGGCGCAGCGACGACGTCATCGTCGCCTCGTTCATGGACAAAGCGACGGCTCGTTTCAAACAGTACGCACCGGAGATCGCGACCTCTGCCGGAACAGCTGCTGTCGGTGAGTTCTACCGCGCGGTCCATGCTGGTGAGTCACCCCCCAAGGACATCGAGTGCCACGTCGCCTTGCAGATCCCAGCGCGCTATGAGGACATTCTCGTTGCAGACGAGGCGTTCGTGGAGGCCGCGCACTTTGCACACCTGGCCGTGCACCCGTGGACCATCAACGACCGAGATGAGATGGAGCGCCTGTGCGGCATCGGAGTGGACGGGATCATCTCCGACGTGCCGAGCCTGCTGGCCGATGTCCTAGGCGAACGCGGCCTTACCTGGAAGAGCTAGTCGCAGCGCAAAGACGTCTCGGTAGGTTGGCTCAACCTCGGCCGCAGTTCGGCTTCTTGCCGTGGTTGGCCTTCTTCTTCTTGCGGAGCTTACGCTTCGTGGTGCGCTTGGACACAGTGGCGGCAAGTGTAGCGAGTCCGGCAGGTGCCGCCGGTCCGCTGCGTGCAGTAGGCAATGTTGCATGTCAGAATCGCCCCATGGCTTGGCTGCTGCGAGACGGGCAGGTGCTCGCTAGCCTCGAGATCGCAGATACCTTCCTCGCTCGCAACAAAGGGCTGCTCGGCCGCTCGGGCACCGCTGGGGCGATGCTGCTCACACGTACCCGGGGTGTCCACTCGATAGGGATGCGCTTTGCCGTTGACGTGGCCTTTCTCGACAAGGACCTCGTCGTCGTCGATACCGTGGCACTGCGCCGGCACTCTGTGGCGCGCCCGCGCCTAAGCGCACGGTCGGTGCTCGAGGCGGAGGCGGGTGCGTTCGAGCGCTGGGGACTACGGACCGGGGACCGGCTTGAGGTCAGGGCTTGAGCCAGCCCGAAACCGCCGGTGAGCTGGTATTAGTCTCCACGCCGATTGGCAACCTGGCCGATCTCTCGCCTCGCGCCGCGTCGGCCATCTCGGCCGCAGATGTCGTGTGCTGTGAGGACACGCGACATACCGGCTCCATGCTGAAGAGGTTGGGAATCAGCTCGAGTCGGCTCCTCTCGCTTCACGCGCACAACGAGGCAGACCGGATACCGATGCTGCTCGACGAGCTCAGGTCCGGCCGCAGCGTGGCTCTCGTGAGCGACGCCGGAACCCCGGCAGTCTCCGATCCAGGGGAGCGTCTCGTCGCCGCGGCGGCGCGAGCCGGGATACGGGTGAGCCCGGTCCCCGGTCCTTCCGCGGTGCTGGCGGCAGTAGTGGTGTCCGGCATGGGACTTGCGCGGTGGAGGTTCGAGGGGTTTCTTCCGAGAAAGGGCGGAGACCGGCGTAAGCGGCTCGAGGACATAGCGTCCTCCCCGAGCCCGAGCGTCTGCTACGAGTCGCCCCAGCGCGTTGCAGCGACCCTCGCGGATCTCGCAGGCGCCTGTGGAGGGGATCGACAAGTCGCCGTTTGCCGTGAGATGACGAAGCTGCACGAGGAAGTGTGGCGCTCCAGCCTCGCCGACGCGGCCGCGCACTTCGCCGAGAGCGCGGTGAGAGGCGAGATCGCGCTCGTGATCGACGGGACCGAGGCGAGCCGGGACGCGCCGTCGGCCCCCAGCGACGGTGAGCTCTTTGTGGAAGTGGAAGCGCTTGTGCGCACAGGACTGTCCAGGCGAGACGCCGTGCGGGACGTCGCCGGTCGCCTGGGGCTGGCCCGGGCGGCGGTGTACCGAGCGGCAGTCGCAGCTCGAGGGACATCCGACGCAAAGACCTCGGATCGGTAGGCTTCCCAGATGGCCGGCCGCTTTTACGTGACCACCCCGATCTTCTACGTCAACGACGTTCCTCATCTCGGCAACGGGTACGCGACGATCGTCGCCGACGCCCTTGCAGCCTGGCACCGCCTTGCGGGCGAGGAAGTCTTCTTCCTGACCGGGACCGACGAGCACGGCCTGAAGGTGCTCCGATCTGCCGAGCAGAACGGCATGAGGCCGCAGGAATGGACGGACCTGCTCTCCGAGCGCTTCAGGACGGCGTGGGCCGCGCTCGAGATCTCCAACGACGATTTCATCCGAACTACCGAGGATCGTCACCACCGGACAGTGCAGCGCTTCATGCAGGCGATCTACGACAACGGGTATCTGCGCAAGGGCACCTACGAAGGTTGGTACTGCGTGTCATGTGAGGCGTACTACGGCGAATCCGAGCTGCTCGACGGTCAGCTCTGCCCTGTGCACGAGCGTCCCGTCGAGTGGTTCAGCGAGGAGAACTGGTTCTTCGAGCTGAGCCGTTTCTCGGACCGGCTACTAAAATGGTACGACGACCACCCCGGAGCGATCTTTCCTGCGTCAAGACGTAACGAGGCGCTCGGGATCATCCGCGGCGGCCTCCAGGACATCTCCATCACGCGGACGTCGATCGACTGGGGGATACCCGTTCCCTGGGACGAGGGTCACGTCTTCTACGTGTGGTACGACGCCCTCGTCAATTACGTCTCGGCAATCGGGTACGGAATCGATCAGCCGCGCTTCGACCGGTGGTGGCCGGCGGTCTGCCACTTGATCGGCAAGGACATCATCCGGTTCCACTGCGTGTGGTGGCCGGCGATGTGCATGGCGGCCGGGATAGAGCCGCCGGCGACATATGTCGTCACCGGGTTTCTTCTCGTTGGCGGCAAGAAGATGGCCAAAAGCGCGTTCAACCAGATCTACCCCGTCGAGCTCGCGGCCGATATCGGAAACGACGCGCTTCGCTACTACCTGCTGCGCGAGGTGGGCCTCGGCGCGGACGGCGAGTTCAGCTACGAGGGCCTGATCGCGCGCTACAACAGCGACCTGGCCAACAATCTCGGCAACCTGCTCTCGCGCGTGAGCACGGTCGTGGCGTCGAAGTGCGATGGCCGCGGGCCGGCTCCCCGCACGGCCGCCGCGGGCTCGCGCCTGGCAGAGGTCGCGGCAGAGGTCACTCCGACCGTCATCGCCCACTGGCGGGCTTTCGCCCCCCACGAGGGCCTCGAGGCGACCTGGAAGCTCATAAGAGCCGCTAACGCGGAGCTCGAGGCAGTGGCACCTTGGAAGCTCGAAGCAGGGCCAGAGGTAGATGCCGTGCTCGGTGACGCGCTCGAGGTGCTACGAATCGTGGCCGTGCTCGTCTCGCCGGTGCTCCGAGACACTGCGGCCGAGATCTGGCGGCGCCTCGGTCTTGCAGGCGATCCGGGCGCGAGCGGCAACGCCGGCAGCCAAGGCGTGCTTTCATGGGGAGGCTATCCCGGTGGGCTGCCCGTAGAGAAGGGCGCCCCCTTGTTCCCGCGCCGGAAGGTGGAGCTGTGATGAGACGTCTCGGACGAATACTCGGCGGCGGTCAGCACGCTCGCAGGGGGCCGGGCAACGAACCGGCCTCGAGCACCGGCGAAGCCGCGGCGCCCGATGCTGCCCCCGACCAAGACCGCACCGACGAGATCGAGGCTGCAGCAGCCGCCGCGGCGGTACGGGGGGAGCATCTCGCCTCCCTGGCACTTTGGACCGACAGTCACTGCCATCTCCAGTCATCTGACGACCTCGCGGGTGTCATCGAGCGCGGGCGCGAGTCGGGGGTCCGGCGGCTGGTGTTTGTCGGCACAGACGAGGCGAGCTCCAGAGAGGCGGCGACTGCGGCGGGGGAGCGCAGCGGGTCGGGCTCTCCTGCGGTGGAGATGTGGTCGACCGTCGGCCTCCACCCGCACGACGCAAGCACGGGCGTGGGTGGGGTGGGGCGCCTCTTGCGCGAGCTGTACTCGAGCGGCCTGCTGTCGTCGCAGGTCGTCGCCGTAGGGGAGTGCGGTCTCGACTACCACTACGACTACTCGCCTCGCGCTGTGCAGCGAGACGCCTTCGCCGCGCAAATCGCGTTTGCTCATCAGTACGGGTTGGCTCTGGTGGTCCATACCCGCGAGGCGTGGGATGACACCTTGGCGATCATCGACCGGGAGGGGGCGCCGGCGCGCCTCGTGCTGCACTGCTTCACGGGAGGCCCGCAGGAGGCAGCCGCCTGTCTCGAGCGGGGCGCCTACCTGTCCTTCAGCGGGATCGTGACGTTTCCGAGCGCTACCGATATCCGCGATGCCGCGACCATGTGCCCTATCGAGCGACTGCTGGTGGAGACCGACGCCCCGTTTCTCACTCCAGTGCCGCATCGAGGAAAGCCGAACGAGCCCTCCTATATTCCCGTCATCGGGGCGCAGATCGCCGCGCTGAAGGGTCTTGGGGAAGCAGCGGTCGCCCGGGCCACGACTTCGAACGCCGCTGTGGTATTCGGCTTGCACGGTTGACTGCCCCCGGCAACGCAGCCGGCAGCGCCCCCGGCAACGCAGCCGGCAACGACGCCGGCGAGGGCGAGGGCGAGGTGCCAGGCGGCCGCTCCGAAGGTCGGCGGTCACCCAGGCGACCCCCGGGGCGGGCTGAGATATCGGCGATGCTCCGTGAGCACGGCATCTCGCCCTCGCGCTCGCTTGGGCAGAACTTCGTCGCAGACCCGAGCCTGGTGGAGCGGGTGGCTCGACTGGCACGAGTCGGTCAGGGCGATCGTGTCGTCGAGATCGGAGCCGGTCTCGGCTCGCTCACGGTCGCGCTCGCTCGCACCGGCGCAGAAGTGCTCGCTCTCGAGATCGACCGTCGCCTCGATCCCCTGCTCAGAGGCGTCGTCGAGCCGCTCGGGGTCAGAGTTCTCCTCGGTGACGCGATGTCTTGCGACTGGGCCGACATCCTCGGCCCATCTGACGACGAGCGGCCCTGGGTTCTCGTCGCCAACCTTCCCTACAACATCGCCACGCCCCTCGTCGCCGATCTCCTCGCCGGCGTACCCTCGATTGCTCGCATGGTGGTGATGGTGCAGAGAGAGGTTGCTGAGCGCCTCGTCGCGGGTCCTGGCTCCCGCACCTATGGCGCCGTCTCGGTGCGAGTGGCCTATTTCGCCGAGGCGAGAATCGTCGGAAAAGTGTCCCGAGACGTCTTCGTGCCGCGCCCCAACGTCGAGTCGGCCCTTGTGGAGCTCGTCCGGAGGGCCGTCCCTGCGGTTCCTCCCGAGGCTGCCAGCTTCGCCGAGATCGACGCACTGGTCCGGGCGGGTTTCTCCGGGCGCCGCAAGATGCTCCGTCGGTCGCTCGCAGGCATCGTGAGCAAGGAAGTCTTCGCTGCCGCCGGCGTGGACTCCGCGTGCCGCCCAGAAGAGCTCGGTGTCGTGACTTGGGGCAAGCTGGCGCAATGCAAGAGGCTGATGGAGACCACCAAGTGCGCGCCGCAGCAGTGCACGGCACCGCCGCCCTGAGGGCGCCGGCGAAGCTGACGCGAACACTCTCGGTAATCGGAACCCGACCGGACGGCTATCACCTGCTCGAAGCCGAGATGGTGACTGTCAGCCTCGAGGACGAGATCGAGATCTCGACTGGCTCCGGTTTTGCGGTCGTCGATGAGATCGGTTGGACCGGAAGGGGAGTACCACCTCCGCTTGGCCCGGCTGGTGTTGGGTCGAACCTCGTGGAGCGAGCCCTGGGCTCGATCGGGCGCTCTGCTCGGGTACGGCTTCGCAAGCGCATTCCAGCAGGTGCAGGGCTCGGCGGGGGCTCGGCAGACGCGGCGGCCGTGCTGCGCTGGGCCCGGTGCGTCGATCTCGGAGTCGCACTGGCGTTGGGGGCAGACGTGCCGTTCTGTGTGCGCGGGGGGCGGGCGATGGTCCGGGGCGTCGGCGAGACGGTCGAGCCGCTCGAATACGAGCACCGCGACATCTTGTTGATCGTCCCGCCGCTGGCCGTGTCCACTCCGGCTGTCTATGGTGCCTGGGATTCGCTGGGCGGACCCGCGGGGGAGCTAGGCAATGACCTGGAGGCAGCCGCGCTGAAGGTCGAGCCTCGACTGGCTTGGTGGAGGAGCCTCGTCGCTCAGGTGAGCGGAGTCACCCCGCGACTGGCTGGGAGCGGCGGTACCTGGTGGCTCGAGGGCACCGAGGCCGAGATGTCAGGGCTGGTAGAGCCGATGTCCGCGGCCATCCTGGCCGCGGGAGAGTCGGCACTGGTGCGCCACGTGGTCACGGTCCCGTCTTCTTGAGCAAGAAGGCGAGACCGGAGCTCGCCACTACTTCCCGGCAGCCCTACGCTGCCAGCGCGTGCGCTTCAGCATCTTCTTGTGCTTCTTCTTGCGCATGCGCTTACGGCGCTTCTTGATGAGAGAACCCATGGCGTGGGTGAGGATAGCCGCTTCGGAGAGCCCGGTCGTCCACTTCGTGAGATCATGCGGACCGAGGTGCCGCCGTGAGGTCGACTGCTCGCCGACTTGAGTGACTGAGCAGCGATCGGGTTTCGCCCTGGACTGGCGGCTCAGGGCACCCACAGGTTGTGCGAGGCTGGTGAGGCAGCGCCTTGCAGCATCTCGCGCCGCCTACCCTTGGCGGGTAGTTCAATCGGCAGAACGCCTGACTTTGGATCAGGAGGTTGGAGGTTCGAGCCCTCCCCCGCC
>CAZAMA010000088.1:0-13170 GCA_964485645.1 uncultured Acidimicrobiaceae bacterium
GCGCTTCAAGCGAGACGGAGTCGAGATCGACTTCGTCTGTTGCTGGCAGCGGAAGTCAACAGAATCGTGGATCACCATTCAAAGGAGCAGCGATGGCTATGTGGAGGTCGAGACGGAGGTCGGGTTGCAGAGCAAGGTACCCTACAGACTTTCCGGCCTGTCTGTGATGGCTGCTGAGGATCTCGAGCGATATCTCGATGAGCAGTATCCAGGATGGAACGCGCCGGCTCATGAGTTCTACGGGCGCGAATGGATCTACCTGCGGGACTCTCCAGCGATTGTGCGGGTTACGCCGTGGACAGGTCGATATGAGCGCTGGCGATATCGGGTTCCGGGCTGCCAGCATGGCGCGACTTAGCCCGATGCCGGGCGATCAGTTGGCAAACCGGGTTGGTACAGATTGTGCAAATGCGGGATTTGCCTCTTCAGGTGGTGTTCGTTGGCGCCTTCAGGCAAGGATCTTCTCCACACACCTCTGCGCGTCTAGGAAGACTCGGAGCCTGCTCTTCGGCGACGGAAGGTAGTGCGTGAAGTACCGGACGCCCTCTGTCAGCGCGCTCAGCAGGAAGAGAGTGTCCTGGACTTTGCCATCGCGGGCGACCGGGTGGAGGTCCTCTGTGAGCATGACACTGCCCACCGGCGTGTCACCATACCTGAGCTGTTGTAGACGGCCACTACCGTAGAGGTTCGAGAGCAGGACAGACGACGAGCGACTGATGCTCGGATCCTCGAGGTGTCCCTGGACCAAGAGGTCCAAAGGCGCCGAGAACGGTCTGTCCAGCTCCGTCGAGCGCACGGTCCATGTGCCATGGGCAGTCGTGAGGCGTGGTGCCGGGCCGAAGGGGAGCCGGAGTATCCCGGCGTCCATCAGAGCGAGAAGCTGCTGCGAGCGAATCGCCGGCGGTCCGGCAACGAGGCGACTCACCTTGCTGCGGATGTTCGACTGGAAGTCGAGATAGGACTCAAGCGACAGGCTACCGAATTCGATCACCGATCGCATCGGGTCACGTTGGAAGCGCAGGACTTCGTATGCGGCTTTGAGCGCACTGGCGGGGCCTTTCAAGGCTTGGTCGAGATCCCGCTCGATCAGGGCGTAGGCGCGGCTTTCGTAGTCAGCTGCCGACAGGAATCCCTCTTCGGGACTAAAGAAGCTGCGCTCGGCGTCAAAGGTCCCGTAACGAGCAGCAAAGGGCGCAGAGGCGGCAGCGAACTCAGTTAGCGTCGCCGCCTCGAGCCGGGCACGGACTTGCTTGCCGGCGAGAGGGCCGGCGGCCGTAGAGGCCGAGTGGATGTAATAGCGCGCCGTCATCTCGGCAAAGATCAGCGGAAGCATCGCCGAGCGGATGTCGATGCGCCCCGCGTCAGCCCTGAGGGCAGACACTGCCCCGGGTGTGCATAGAACTGGCGCGTAGTCGTCAGTCTCGTCGAGAGCTTCGGCAGCTTTCGCGCAGTAGGGGAATCCGCTGCGAGAGAACATGTATATGAGCGGCTCGTGGCCGCTCGGCTGATACCGGAGCCGCTGGCCGTGCTGCTCGTAGGAGCCACCTCGCCCGAGGGTCAGCGCCGAAACGACGTCGGTGCCGACAAGTCCCATGCCGACGACGCCGACCGAGGCAGCCGGCGAGACGTCACGGAGGAACCCGCTAACCGGGTAGGGGTTTCTCAGGTGATCGGGACTGTCGAGGTTGGAGGTGTGTCCTGTCGTCAGGATGACATGGTCGACAGTGATGCTTTCGCCGTTGGCCAGGTGCACCGTCTCGCGACCGCCGGCTTGGGCGACGATATCGGAGGCAAGGGTGCGGTGCTGCACGATCTCGAGTGGCCACTGCGCGTCCTCCACGAGAGTCTCATAGAACCATTGCAGATACGCGCCGAGCACACGTCGCGGCAGGTAGTCGTGCGGGGTGACTTCGCGCCCGGAGCTCGCGATCTGGCAGCATTCGCCCTTCCAGCGGTAGCCGACCTGCTTCGCCCAGTCGTAGAGTCCGAGGGCGTAGCGGGGAAGCGATCCGCCGTAGTCCCACGGGTAGAGAGATATCTGACCGCAGGGCGTATTGAGGAGGAGATACTCCGGTTCCTCGCAGGAGTACACGCCCGGGCCGGGGGCCGCGGGCTCCACGACGTGGACCCGAGTCGGCTGCTGCTCGGAGCGCGCGAGATGAGCTATTCGCTCGAGGACGCAAAGGCCCCACGCCCCGACTCCGACGAGGGCGATCTCCCTCATGGAGCGCTCAGTTCCGGTCCGCCGACCCCTACCCGCCCAGCCACCTCTCCAAGCTACCGCGTGATTGAGTCGCCCTGCTTCTCTATCTATGCTGTGAACGGTTCCACGTCGAGCAGCGGAGGTGCTTCATCCCAGTTGTCATCGAGCCTCCGGATCTCGCCTCTTCGAGGAGGAGCGAAGCGAACGGCGCCGAGAGAGATTGCCATGCGACCGCCGATCTCGAGCTTGCGATCGTGAACAACATGCCTGACAGCGCCTTCGCCGAGACCGAGAGACAGTTCGTATCGCTGCTCGATCGTGCGGCTGGCTCCGTCGTGGTGCACGTCTGGCTGTACGCCATGCCGGGTCTGTCACGCGGCGAGGAGGTCAACCGCCGCATCGGCGAGCGGTACGGGACGCTCGACGACCTGCTCTCGAGACGGATCGACGGGGCGATCGTGACCGGCACGGAGCCCGTCGCAGGCTTGCTGCCGGAGGAGCCCTACTGGCCCTCGTTGGCTGCGCTGGTCGCTTGGGCGGAGCGCTCGACTCTCGCGACCGTCCTGTCGTGCCTTGCGGCGCACGCTGCCTTTCTGCTCCTCGATGGAATCGACCGCGCGCCATTGGCCAAGAAGTGCTCTGGAGTCTTCGCTCACGACCCGAATGGGGAGCACCCGCTCGTCCGGGGAATGAACGGGCCGGTCTACGTGCCGCATTCACGTCTCAACGACATACCGCGAGATTTGGTGCCCACGGAGTACTCGAACCTTCTGCTCGCGACCGAGGTCAGCTGGTCCGTATTGGCACGAGAGCGTCAGAACTGTCTACTCGTGCTCGTGCAGGGCCACCCGGAGTACTCCACCGCAAGCTTGCTGCGCGAGTATCGCCGAGATCTGCTTCGATATATCGACGGCTCGCGCCCGATGCCACCTCCCATACCCGTGAACTATGTCGACGAGGAGGGCGAAGCGCTCCTGCGTCGATTCGCCGCGGGTTGGGAGCCCGGGCAGGAGAGTACGGATTATCTCGAGAGATTCCCCTTCGAGCAGGTGAGAGCCCACGTGGCAAATACGTGGTGCCGCGATGGCGAGCGGCTGTACTCGAATTGGATCGCGGAGATACTTCGCCGCAAGACGCCAGGGCAGAGCTTGGGGTTCCGTGCCGGACCGCTGCCCTTGCCTGCTGACGAGGCAGAGATGAGGTCGGTCGGTGCGTGACGAGACGATCGCAATTCACGGCGGCTATTCGCCCGATTCGACCAACGCGGTAGCGGTGCCCATCTACCAGACGGTGGCACACGAATTCAGCGACGCAGCCCACGCGGCAGCGGTGTTCGACATGGATATACCCGGCTACCACTACAACCGACTCAACAATCCCACCAACGAGGTGCTCGAGCACCGCCTCGCAGCCCTCGAGCGCGGCATTGGAGCGCTGACGTTGAGCTCGGGAACCGCGGCGGTGCTTTACTCGATCCAGAATCTTGCCGAGACCGGGGACAACATTGTCTCTGCTCCCCAGCTGTACGGAACCACCTATACCCTTTTCGTGCACATACTCCCGCGCCAGGGCATCGAGTTGCGTCTTGCTGCGGACGACTCGCCGGAAGCCATTGCCGCGCTTATCGACGACCGAACCAAGGCGATCTTCTGCGAGAGCATCGGCAATCCGGCAGGCAACGTCGTGGACATCGAGGCTGTGGCTGCCGTTGCCCACGCCAACGGCGTACCTCTCATAGTCGACAACACCGTCGCGACACCGCTGTTGCTAAAGCCGATCGAGCACGGTGCCGATGTCGTGGTCCACTCCCTCACCAAGTTCATCGGTGGGCACGGCACCACGCTCGGGGGGGGGATCGTCGACGGCGGCACGTTTCCGTGGGCCGAATACCCGGACAGATTTCCGATGTTCTCGCGACCTGAAGCGGCCTTCCACGGTGTCGTGTATCCGGAGCGTTTTGGTCAAGCTGCATATATCGTGCGGTGCCGTACCGTCGTGCTACGCAACTTGGGTGCGACCTTGTCACCTTTTAGTGCCTTCATGTTCCTGCAGGGGCTGGAGACGATGGCCGCAAGGCTCGACCGCCATGAGGCAAATGCGCGAGCTGTGGCCACGTACCTGCTGCAGGATCCGCGCGTCGCGTGGGTGAACTTCGCCGGCTTTGCCGACAACCCCCATTTCGAGCTAGCGGAACGGTACCTGCGCGGGCGGTGTTCCTCTCTCCTCACCTTCGGCGTCGTCGGGGGCTACGAGGCAGGGCTGAGGTTCTTCAACGCGGTCAAGCTGTTCAAGCGCCTCGTCAACTTGGGAGACGCCAAGTCTCTCGTCAGCCACCCGGCATCTACCACTCATCGGCAGCTAACTGCGGAGGACCTGAGAGTAGTGGGCGTATCTCCGGACATGATCCGGCTCTCGGTCGGGATCGAGCACGTCGACGACCTCATCGAGGACATCGATCAGGCGCTGACCTCCGCCTCTCGCGAAGCGCCTCCGCCAGCGGGGACCGACGGCTCTCGCGATTCCGCCGTCTCGCAAGAGTGCTCATGAGCCTGCCTGAGGACGACTTCCGCTCGCAGCTGATGTCTGCTGGCCTGTTCATAGCAACAGAGGTCGAGGGCATCTACCTACGTTCCGGCGTCTTCGAGGACATGGTGACCGCGCTCGAAAGACTGGTGAGCAAGGCTGGAGCCGAAGAGAATGCTCAGGTTCTGCACCTTCCGGCGGTCATGGGACGGAGCGTGCTCGAACGCTCCGAATACGTGCGCGCCTTCCCCGACCTCGTCGGCTCGATCAACTCGTTCGAAGGGGGCGACGCCAAGCATGTCGAGCTCTTGAGACGCCTGGAGCATGGCGAGGATTGGGCAGCTCTGCTCGAACGCTCCGACGTGGTGCTCTGTCCGGCTGCGTGTCACCAGCTCTATCCGATCTGTCATGGCCGGCTGCCACCAGGTGGCCGCCGATTCGAGGTGTTCGGCCAGTGCTTTCGCCGCGAGCCGAGCCCCGATCCCACGCGAATGCAGACGTTTCGGATGCACGAGTTCGTTTACGTCGGCGATGCCGATGGCGCGGTTGCTCATCGCGATGCATGGTTGGAGCGAGCCGCGCAGCTCCTTGCCGGGTTGGGGCTATCTATCACCGCGGCGCTAGCGAGCGACTCCTTCTTCGGGAGGTTCGGAAAGCTCCTGTCGGCCTATCAGCGCAGCCAAGCGTTGAAGCACGAGATATCTACTTCGCTGGGTGCACACGGCGGGCCAGTGGCGCTCGCGTCGTCCAACTACCACCTCGACCACTTCGGCCGCGGGTTTGGCATCGAGACCGCTGATGGCGGCGTCGCGCACAGCGCCTGCGTCGGCTTTGGGGCGGAGCGGATCGCGCTCGCACTTCTCGCGTCTTACGGACTGGATCCCTCCAGGTGGCCGGCTGCTCTGCAGTCCAGGCTATGGCCCGGGCAATGACGCGACGACGCCTCCGGCGAGGGGGGGGAGCCGGAGGCGGTCGCATTGCTTTGGAACAGGCTTCGTAAGTTATCGGCAGGCGCAACTAAGACTTGAGAAGAAACCTCTTCCGACCGTCACGCGCCTTCAGGTCGCGGTCTTGCGTGGTCCGTGGGACTGGTCGGGGGCCACCAGCCAGGCGTAGGCCTCCGCGAGCGTGAGGAGCGTCTCGGAGGTGTTGTTGCGGGAGGTGATCGCCTCCAACAACCTCTCCCTTAGCGCGTCGACGATCTGATCCTGAGTTGTCATGGCGGTGTCCTCCTGGTTCATCGGGACTAGTTGACTCGTCCCGTCCTAGCATGCATGTCCGGTGTGCTTCCGACTTGTTCCAGATGTCGATGATGTCCCGACACCGGTAACCTCATGGTGTGGAGGCGGCACCGCTCGCGTCAGATGAGACCGGCCGTCTTTTTGCGCTCCAGGAGCTGCGACTCCTGGACAGCGCGCCCGAGGCGAGATTCGACCGGGTGGTGCAGCTGGCCGCGCGCTTCAGCGGAGCTCCGATCGGGATCATGAGCATCGTCGCGGAGGCTCGCATCTTCTTCAAGTCGATCTACGGCGCCAGGCAGGCGGGCATCGACCTCGGGCAGCCGTCTCGCGACTACTGGTTCTGCTCTCATATTGTCGCTTCGGGGCTTCCGCTCGTCGTCGCGGACGTGAGGAGCGACGGTCGGTTCGGCGAGGTCGTGTCGTCGGCGCGAGATCGCCCGATACTTTCCTACGCGGGCGTCCCAATCCGGGCCCGGGGCGGGCAGGTCATCGGTGCACTGGCAGTGCTCGACACCGCGGCGCGGGAATTGCCCGATTCAGAGGTTGCAGCGCTCGCCGACCTGGCAAAGCTGATCGAGGAGGAGCTGTCTCCGCTGCCCTATGTCACGACGGACGCGCTAACCGGAGCGATGAACGCCCGCAGCTTCGAGAACACCGGCAGCAAGATGTTGGCGTTCAGTGACCGGCGCGGCAGGTCGTCGGTGATTCTCAGAGCGGACATCGTCGGGCTCGGACGGATAAATGCTCTTCACGGGTTCGATGTCGGCAACCGAGTCCTCGTCGAAGCCGCTGAGCTGCTGGGACGTACAGTGCGTGGGACGGACCTTGTCGGCCGGATCGGATCCGACGAGTTCGCGATTCTCCTGATCGGCGCGGATGCCAAGGCCGCGCGACTCGTCATCGACCGAATCGTGGTCCAGGCGGTCGCTTACAACCGCGCGACCACTCGATCCTACACCCTTGCTTTTCACTTGGGCGGTGCCGTACATGAGCCCGGCGAGGCCCTCGAGCTCTCGGGCCTGCTCGTGACCGCCGCTCCGCCGCGTGCCTCCGGCTTGGGGAGGGCACGGAGCTGACTTGAGCACTGGCGGCGGGTTTCGAGGCATGATCGTTCTATGCGCGAGGGGATCGGAGGAGACAGATTGAGGAAGGGCCCTGCTCGACTCAGTATTCACAACCTGGAGGGTCTTGTCGGAGAGGACGACGTCGACACGGTGCTCGTCGTTTTCACCGACATGCAGGGTCGCCTCCAGGGGAAGCGCTTCGACGCGAGGCACTTTCTCGCGGAAGTGGTCGAGAACGACACGGAGGGGTGCAGCTACCTGCTAGCCGTCGACGTGGACATGAACACCGTCGCCGGCTATGAGATGTCGTCGTGGGAGACGGGCTATGGCGACTTTGTCATGCAGCCTGATCTGCGAACGATGAGGCTCATGGCGTGGCACCAAAAGACAGTCGTCTGCCAGGCCGATCTGCTGTGGGAGGACGGATCTCCGGTTCCAGCGGCTCCACGACAGATCCTGAAGGTGCAGGCAGCCAGACTTGCCGAGCGCGGGTGGGGGGGGCTCGTCGCCACTGAGCTCGAGTTCCTCGTGTTCGAGAACACCTACGAGGACGCTTGGGACCGGGCATATCGCGACCTCACGCCGGCGAACCGGTACAACGTCGACTACTCCATCCTCGGGACGTCTCGCGTGGAGCCTCTGCTCGGTCGCATCAGGCGGGAGATGAGCGATGCCGGTATGTGGGTCGAGTCAGTGAAGGGAGAGTGCAATTACGGTCAGCACGAGATGGTGTTTCGCTACGACGAGCTCGTCACCAAGGCCGACGAGCACGCCCTGTTCAAGACCGGGGCCAAGGAGATCGCCTCGCAGGAGGGATGCTCGATCACCTTCATGGCCAAGTACAACGAGAGAGAAGGCAACAGCTGCCACATCCATCTGTCGTTGCGCGATCGCTCTGGGACACCCCTGTTCGCCGGCGATGGCCAGCACGGGATGTCAGAGCTCTTCGAGCAGTTCCTTGCCGGCATGCTCGCATGCGCAGCCGACCTCACCTTGTTGCTGGCTCCTAACATCAACAGTTACAAGCGCTTTGCCGATGGCTCCTTTGCACCAACGGCGCTCGCCTGGGGACGGGACAACAGGACCTGCTCGTTTCGCATCGTCGGCCACGGCGACTCGATCCGCGTCGAGTGCAGAGTCCCCGGGGGCGACGTCAACCCCTATCTCGCGATCGCGGCCCTGGTCGCCGGGGGGCTGTACGGTGTCGATCACTCCCTCGAGCTCGAGCCGGAGCTCGTCGGCAACGCTTACGCCTCGGGCGCACCTCGGCTCCCGCGGACCATCCGGGCCGCCGCCGATCTCTTCGGCGCGAGCGAGGTTGCCAAGGAGGCGTTTGGGGCGCGGGTCGTCGAGCACTACAAGAACATGGCAGAGGTCGAGCTGGCCAACTTCGAGTCGAGCGTGACCGACTGGGAGCGCTACAGATCTTTCGAGCGGATGTGAGGCAAGCACTTGAGCACTGCAACTGACGTCGTCAACCCAGCCACCGAGGAGGTCATCGAGCAGGTTCGTCAGCTCGAGCTCGAAGAGGTAGACCGCGCGATCGAGCGCGCGGCTGCCGCGCAGAGCGGCTGGGCCGGGCTCGCTCCAGGTGACCGGGCCCGGCTGCTGCGAAGGGCCGCAGATGCGGTCGATGGCGCGCGCGAGGAGCTGGCGCGGCTCGAGGTGAGAAACGCCGGCCACACCATCTCCAATGCCCGCTTCGAGGCCGGCAACGTCCGCGACGTCCTCGCCTACTACGCGGGAGCACCCGAGCGGCTCTTTGGGCGCCAGATCCCGGTTGCCGGCGGCATAGACGTGACCTTTCGCGAGCCGCTCGGCGTAGTCGGAGTGATCGTGCCCTGGAACTTCCCGATGGCCATTGCCTCGTGGGGGTTCGCCCCCGCGTTGGCGGCCGGCAACGCGGTGGTGCTCAAGCCTGCGGAGCTGACGCCGCTGACCGCGATACGTATAGGCGAGCTCCTAGTTGAGGCGGGCATCCCCGAGGGCGTCTTCCAGGTCCTGCCCGGCAAGGGAAGCGTTGTCGGGTGGCGGTTCGTCACCCATCCTCTCGTGCGCAAGATTTGCTTCACGGGTTCGACCCTCGTCGGCAAGCAGATCATGGCCGGCTGTGCCGACCAGGTGAAACGCGTCACCCTCGAGCTCGGAGGGAAGAGCGCGAATGTCGTGTTCGCGGACTGCGACCTCGAACGGGCAGCCGCAAGCGCGCCTGGGGCGGTCTTCGACAATGCCGGGCAGGACTGCTGCGCGCGGTCGCGGCTCTTGGTACAGGCGAGTGTGCACGACCGCTTTCTCGAGCTTCTCGAGCCGGCCGTGTGCAGCTTTCGGGTGCTCGATCCGGCGGACGAGACCAGTCAGATGGGCCCTCTCATAAGCGCGCAACACCGTGCGACCGTCGCTGCCTTTGTGCCGGAGGGCGCGCCGGTGGCTTTCGCAGGGACGGCGCCGTCGGGACCGGGGTACTGGTTTCCTCCGACCGTGCTCGCGCCGCTGCCTCCGGGCTCCGCGGCGCTGAGCGAGGAGATATTCGGACCGGTCCTCAGTGTCGTGCCCTTCGAGGATGAGGCAGATGCGATTCGCATCGCGAACGACACCAACTACGGGCTGTCGGGCTCCATTTGGACGAGGGACGTTGGCAAGGCACTGAGGGTGGCGCGCGCGATCGACACGGGAGCTCTCTCGGTCAACTCCCACTCCTCGGTGCGCTACTGGACACCGTTCGGGGGTTTCAAGCAGTCTGGACTCGGCCGTGAGCTAGGTCCGGACGCGCTAGATGGGTTCACGGAGCTGAAGAACGTCTTCATCGCTACCGACGGTTGAGGAGGCTTCCGATCGAGCGATCGAAACCCAGCCCCGGCAGCCACCCGACAAGCACGACCCGACACGCACGACCCGACACGCACGACAAGGAGCACAGACGATGGGACGACTCGATGGCAAGGTTGCAGTCATCACAGGAGCCGCGAGCGGCATAGGCAGGGCAAGTGCGAGGCGCTTCGCGAAGGAGGGGGCGAGCGTCGTGGTCGTCGATCTCGCCGATGGACCGGGTGCCTCCCTCGCCGAGGAGATAGGCGGACTCTATTTCCATGCGGATGTGACGTCGGCCGGCGATGTGGAGGCGATGTACGACGCCGCAATCGACCACTTCGGGGGCCTCGACGTGTGCTTCAACAACGCTGGCATCTCACCCCCGGAGGACGACTCGATCCTTGACACAGATATCGATATCTGGCGGCGGGTGCAGGAGGTCAACCTCACGAGCATCTACCTCTGCTGCAAAGCGGGCATCTCCAGGCTGCTCCAACATGGTGGGGGAAGCGTTATCAACACCGCGTCGTTTGTCGCGATCCTCGGCGCCGCAACCTCCCAGATCTCCTATACCGCGTCCAAAGGTGGGGTGTTGGCGCTCTCCCGTGAGCTGGGCGTTCAGTTTGCTCGTGAGGGTGTGAGGGTGAACGCGCTGTGTCCCGGCCCCGTGAACACGCCTCTGTTGCAGGAGCTCTTCGCCAAAGACCCTGAGCGAGCGGCACGCAGGCTCGTGCACGTGCCGATGGGGCGTTTTGGAGAGCCTGAGGAGATAGCCGCCGCAGCGGCGTTTCTCGCCTCCGACGACGCCTCGTTCATAACTGCCTCCAGCTTCATCGTGGATGGAGGCATACACGCGGCCTATACGACGCCGCTGTGAGCAAGCGACTAGCTCGGTGAGCGCGGGCACCCGAGTGGGGGAGCGGCCTGTCATCGGCATCACGGCGTATGAGGAGCAGGCAAGCTGGAACCAGTGGGACGCCAAAGCGAGCCTGTTGCCCGCACGCTACGTGCACGCCGTCGAGTCCGTGGGCGGGATCGCGCTGTTGATCCCTGTACAGCATCTCTCGCCGGCCGACGCCCGCAGACTGCTGTCGCGCCTCGATGGAGTGATCTTCTCCGGTGGGCCTGACGTGAATCCAGCTCGATACCGAGCCGAGCTGGACGCGAGGACGGGTGTGCCGCGCGACGAGCGTGACGAGATCGAGTCTGTACTTTTCGAGGCGTCACGCCTGGAGGCGACTCCAGCGCTCGCGATCTGTCGCGGGCTACAGCTGCTAAATGTGACGCGGGGCGGGAGCCTCGTGCAGCACCTGCCCGACGCCGTTGGCCATGAGGGCCACGCTCCTAATCCGAGTGGATACGGATTGCACGACGTGCGCGTCGAGTCTGGGACGCTCTTGGCTCGCTCCTTGGACTGGGAGCACGGTGAGGTGCCGACGCATCACCACCAGGCGATCTCTGTCCTAGGTGCCGGTCTGACTGCCGCTGCCTGGGCCGAAGACGGGACGATCGAGGCGGTCGAGGATCGTTCCGTGCCCTTTCTCCTCGGGGTCCAGTGGCATCCGGAGGCAGGCGATGACCTCAGCCTATTTCGCGCCCTCGTGGCCGCAGCCACGAGGGCGGCGCCGCGCCTGAGCTGAGCGACCCCCGGCCCGTGCTGCTCGTAGTCACGCACTCTCGCTCGGGAACGACGAGACAGCTCGCGGAGTCAGTCATCGGCGGTGCCCTCGAGGCCAGCGGAAATGATGGATTGGAGGTCGTGGAACGCGACGCGTTCGACGCAGGTCCCGAAGACGTCGTCGGCGCCGGCGCGGTGATTCTCGGTACGCCGGCACGCTTTGGCTACATGAGTGGCGCCATGAAGGACTTCTTGGAGCGGATCTACGAGCCTTGCATGGGTCGGACCGCGGCTATGCCGTGGGCGCTGTTCGTGAAGGGCGACACCGACGTGGAAGGCTGCATCTCGAGTGTCGAGCGGATCGTGGCCGGGCTCAGGTGGCGACGCGTCCTGCCGGTGCTGGCGGTCGTCGGGGAGATAGAGGGCTCCCACATGGCGGCAGCTCGCGAGCTCGGTGCCTCCATGGCCGCGGGCCTGGAGCTGGACATCTTCTGAGCGATTGCAGACGTTGGGGCGCGTAGGCGCCCGTTCTTGTGGAAAGGCCTTTCCATCTGAGTGCAGTTGCGTAGGGCGTCATCATCCCTGTGTATCGGCGTCCCGCCAGGGGCGATCGGGGTCTGGCCGTGCCAGGCTGTCGCAGTGCACCTGCTTATCGGGCGGTGGAACCGGCATCTGCCGCCGGTGGCTGCCCGGCCCGGCGACAAGGGAACGGTAGCTCCGGGGGCCGCTCTGCACGGCCTGCTCGAGCAGCCGATAGAAGAGCATGCCCCGGGCCCGTGAGGATCTCCGATTGAAACGGAAGCAGAACTCGTCGAGATAGGGCTGGAGCGACGCGGGTTTCACCGCTCCTTGGTGCGTGGCCTCCAGCCACCGCTTGGCGAGGGATGCGACCCGGTGCACGCCGGGGAGTAGCTCGTGTGCATGGTGGCCGGAACCGGAGATCGACGTCGGGCGATGTACGTAGTCGGTGCCGCAGGCAGGTGGGTAGCTCGGCAAGTCGTCGGTGAGCATCACCGAGCCCGGTTCGACGTGTGCGAGGAGGAACGCCCGCAACCTGGGCGCGCTCGCGTCGTCGATGACCTGCATCCGACAGCGTCCGAAACCCTTGTCTCGCCGCTCGACAGCGACCTCCACCAGGATCTTTCCGAGCGCGCCACGACCTGGGACGCCAGGCTGTGGACCACCGAGGAACGTCTCGTCAGCCTCGACGTTGCCCGACAGTCGATCCCGGCCGGGGCGAACCATCGCGCTGCGGTAGCGATGCAGCATCGCCCAGGCGGTCTGGGTGGAACCAATCTCGAGGACACGCTTCAGGCCGAGCGCGGAGACACCCTGGTTGTCGCTCGTCATCTGCCAGGCTGCGGCGAACCAGACCGTGAGCGGGGTCCTCGTCCGATGGAAGATCGTCCCAGCCGTCGCCGAGACGCGCCGAGCACAGCCGCCGCACGACCAACGGCCGTCGCCAAGTCGCAAGCCGACCACCTCATCGCAGTGGGGGCACGTGAAGCCGTCGGGCCACCTCAACCAGTCCAGGTAGTCGAAACACGCCTCGTCGTCGGGGAACCAGGCCAGCACGTCGCCATAGGACCTCGGGTAGTGCCTCCCGGCGACCGGAGAAGGGCGTAGCACCAGCTCATCCTACTGCACTCAGATGGAAAGGCCTTCTCCGGAATTACCGCGCCAACCGTCTGCCACGTGCACGAGCTCGGTCGT
>CAZAMA010000089.1:0-13098 GCA_964485645.1 uncultured Acidimicrobiaceae bacterium
CGACCGCGAGGCACGGACTTCTTGAGGGCGCCGACGTCGCGAGCTCCTCTCGAGCTGCTGGCCGCAGCGCGAGGAGTCGCCGTGTCATATGAGGACGGCCTCCGGAGGCGAAGGACGGCGTCTCCCGAGACGCTCGTCGCGGTGCTGTCGGCCCTTGGCGAGGCGATTGAGCGGCCCGACGATGCCGTCCAATGTCTCGCCCGCCGAGCTGCCTCGCCGGCAGTGCTTCCGAGCGCGACAGTAGCTTGGGACGGCCTCCTGGACGCGACGGTTCTGAGCCGGCTACGCGAGGTCGCCAGCAGGCGAGCTCCAGCCCTGAGCCTCGAGCTCGAGAACGGCTCGGACGCGGCAAAGCTTGTTTCGGGTGACTCCGCGCACCAGCCGCGACCGCTGCCCTATGGGGTCCATCGCGCACGTGCCGGGGAGGTTACGATGCTCGTGATATCGGCGCCGTCGCGCCCGCGGCCTCTCGAGCCGGCCTCCTGGGGCGTGTTCGTCCCCACCTACTCTCTCTGGGAGCAAAGCCTCGAGCACGTCGGCGATCTGAGCTGTCTCTCCCGCCTCGGCACGTTTGTAGGCGGACTGGGTGCCAGCTATCTTTCGACGCTTCCGCTTCTTGCCGACTATTTCGGCGCCGACTCCCCCGCCACCCCCAGTAGTCCCTACTCTCCCTTGTCGCGGATGTGGTGGAACGAGGCGTATCTCGACGTTTCGGGCTACGGACTGCCCGGCCCGGGAAGGGAGTGCGCAAGCAGCGCTGCCGCGCCACCCACCGCGCTGAGCGCCCAGGTGGAGAGGTTGCCGGCGCCGGGATCGGCAGACGGTGCCAGGGCTCATGCCGACCTGCGTGCCGCGGCTGCCCGGGTGCAGATGACCATCGAGCGGCTGCTCGCGACAGCACATCCCGCCGATGGCCCGAGGAAGGCAGAGTTCGCGGAGTTCCTGCGGGATCGCCCCGACGTGTCCCGCTACGGGGCATTTCGCGCGGCAGCTGCCGCGAGGGGACTTGACCGCGACTGCTGGCCGGAGCGGTGGGTGGCGGGAGACATCGAGCCCGGCCGAGACGTCGCGCCGAGCGAGGTGGATCTCCACGTGTGCGCGCAGTGGCTGACCGATGCCCAGATAGCCCGGGCGTCGAGGTCGATGGCGTCGACTGGCTGTCGGCTCATGCTCGACCTGCCGATCGGCTGCCGTCCCGACGGCTACGACCCCTGGGCATACCCGTCCTCCTTCGCAGGTAGCCGAGAGGGAGGTAGCCGGGCCGGGACAGTCACCGTCGGAGCTCCCCCGGATCGCTTTTTCAGCGAAGGGCAGGAGTGGGGCTTTCTCCCGCTCGATCCCGAGGGCGAGCGCACGGCGGGCTATCCCGTCGTTCGCGGTTCCTTGCGCCACCTGCTCAGGCATGCCGGAGCCCTGCGAATAGACCATATCCTCGGGTTCCAGCGGCTCTGGTGGATCCCTGCGGGTGCCGAAGCCTGTGACGGGACCTACGTGAGCTACCCGACAGACGAGATGATCGCGTTGGCGTGCCTCGAGGCCTGGCGCCGCGACGCGGCGATGATCGGTGAGGACCTCGGTACCGTCGACCCACCCCTGCGCCGCATGCTCGGTGACCATGGCATCGCCGGAATGAGCGTGGCGATCTTCGACCTCGAGGAGAGCCCGGGGACGCCCTTGATCCCCGCAGCAGGCACGTGTGCTCTCGTCGACACGCACGACACCGCGACCTTCGCCGGGTTTCTCGCGGGAGACGACATCCGCGAACGTGTCGAGCTCGGGCTCCTCGGTGAGGATGGTGCCGCGTCGGCGTTGCGCGAGCGCGCCAGCGCACGACGAGCGATCGCGGCCCGCCTCGGGGGCTCTGCCTCGGACAGCGAGGATCCGGAGGTGCTGCACTCCGCCGTCCTCGAAGAGTTGGGACGGTCCGAGGCCGCGCTCGTGATGGTCGCGATAGAGGATCTCCTCGGTGAGCGCGATCCCCAGAACGTACCGGGGACGGTGCACGAGCGCGCGAACTTCTCCCGTCTCATGGCGGAGCCGCTCGAGACGATCGAGACCGGCGCAGCCCTGCTCGAGCCCCTCCGGCGGCTCGACAGGGCGCGTCGAGCTGTCCGTGGTCGCGAGGTAGAGTCCTTCGGAGGGGCCGACACAGAGAAGGTGGCGACGTGACGACACCGGCGCAGAAGGGCGGCTCTTCGGCGCCAGCCGGTTCGCTCATCGACCGCGATGCCCTCTACCTGTTCAACGAGGGTCGCCAGTTCCAGCTCTATGACCATCTGGGCGGCCGCGTTCTTGTCGACGCGGCTCGCTTCGCGGTCTGGGCACCGAATGCCGAGTCGGTGTCCGTGGTGCACGACGGGAACGGCTGGACGGCAGGGGCCGATGTGCTGCATCCGGAGGGCAGCTCCGGCGTGTGGGCCGGCGAAGTGCCCGGAATGCAGGTCGGCATGACCTACAAGTACGCCATCGCCGCGCGCAACGCTCCTTTGCGGGACAAAGCCGACCCTCTCGCCTTTGGGACCGAGCTACCGCCACGCAGTGCGTCGGTGCTCACGGATCTGAGCTACGAGTGGGGTGACCGGCAATGGATGGCCGCGCGCGCCGAGCTCGACCTTGACGGCGCGCCTATGTCGATCTACGAGGTCCACCTGGGATCTTGGCGACGAAACCGCGACGGCACCTTCCTCACCTATCAAGAGCTCGCGGAACCCCTCGCGGAACATGTGTTACGCCACGGGTTCACTCACGTCGAGCTGCTGCCGGTCATGGAGCACCCGTATTACGGATCGTGGGGCTACCAGACGAGCAGCTACTTCGCCCCGACCGCGCGCTTCGGCCATCCAACTGGCCTCATGAGGTTGATAGACCACCTCCACCAGAGCGGGATAGGCGTCATCTTGGACTGGGTGCCCTCCCATTTCGCTACGGACGCGTTCGCCCTCGGCGAATTCGACGGGACCCACCTGTACGAGCACGAAGATCCACGGCTGCGCATCCACCCTGACTGGGGCAGCTACGAGTTCAATTACTCCCGTCACGAAGTCCGCTCCTTCCTCGTCTCGAGCGCGTGGTTCTGGTTGGACCGGTATCACGCGGATGGGCTGCGGGTCGATGCCGTCGCGTCCATGCTCTATCTCGACTACTCGCGTGCCGAGGGCCAGTGGGTCGCCAACCGTTACGGCGGGCGCGAGAACCTCGACGCTGTCTCCTTCATCCAGGCGTGCAACGTGGCATGCCGGGAGAGGTTCCCTGGCGCCGCGATGATCGCAGAGGAGTCGACCTCCTGGCCGGGGGTGTCCAGGGAAGTAGCAAGCGGGGGCCTCGGTTACTCGATGAAGTGGGACATGGGGTGGATGCACGACACCTTGGAGCATCTCGAGCGCGACCCTGTCCACCGCAGGTACCACTACGACGAGCTCACCTTCAGGGGTCTGTACGCCTTCAGCGAGCGCTTCGTGCTGCCGCTGTCCCATGACGAAGTAGTCCATGGCAAGGGTTCGCTCGCGACGAAGATGCCTGGCGACGACTGGCAGCGCCGCGCCAACCTTCGGCTTCTCTTCGCGCTCCAGTGGCTGGCACCGGGTAAGAAGCTCCTGTTCATGGGCGACGAGCTCGCGACCTGGCGGGAGTGGAGCCATGAGGACGAGCTCGAGTGGAGCCTGCTCGACCGCCCCGATCACGCGGCCATAGCTCATCTCGTAGCCGATCTCAACCACCTCTATCGCGATCTCGAAGCTCTTCACGGGGACTTCGAGCCGGCTGGGTTTCGCTGGATCGTCGCCGACGACCGCGCCAACGACGTCCTGGCCTGGTGCCGCTCATCTCCTGCGAGCACTTCTCAACCCGGCGGCACTGTTCTGGCCGTGTTCAATATGACGCCCGTCGTGCGGGAGCAGTATCGCTTCGGGGTTCCGCTCGGAGGCAGATGGCTGGAGCTCTGCAACACAGACGCGCTCGAGTACGGCGGCAGCGGAAGTGGCAAAGCGGGTGGGACCGAAGCCGAGGCTCTACCCTCCCACGGGTACCCGATGAGCGTCGAGCTGCGGTTGCCGCCGCTCGGGGCCATCCTGCTCGGACAAGAGACAGTGGCTCGGCCGAGCAGCCCGCGCCCGGCCGGATCAGTAGCGAGACGGTGCTAGCGCGTCCAACGGGAGAGGTCTGTGGCCGAGCAGCACGACCGAGCGGGCGCCGACGCCGAGGGGGTCGCCGGCGCTCAGCGGGGAGCTGGATCCAGGCTCGGAGAAGAACGGGTCGTCGTCACGAGACGTGTCGATCACCGGGATCCATGACTCGGTAAACCGGCCGTCGGGCACGACGAACTCCAAGCTTCCCCAGAACGCGTTGAGAATGAGGAAGAAGCTGCCGCACAGCCCCCCTTCACGATCTCCCTCGTCCCCACGCTGGCCGCTCGGCTCGGCTGCGTCGCCGTTGAGAAACACCCCGACGCAGCGGGCGAAGCTCACGTTCCAGTCGGCCTCCGACATCTCCTCGCCGCTCGGAGAGAACCAGGCGATATCGCTCGCGCCGGCGCCGTGCAGCGGCTTGCCTTGGAACCACCGGCGTCGCCGGAACACCGGGTGGCGATGGCGCAGGGCGGCGACTCGCCGCACGAATGCGAGCAGGTCGCGATCGGCGTGGCTCCAGTCGATCCAGGAGATCTCGTTGTCCTGGCAGTAGGCATTGTTGTTGCCGGACTGGGTGTGGCCGATCTCGTCTCCGGCGAGGATCATGGGTACGCCCTGGGACAAGAGCAGCGTCACGAGGAAGTTGCGCTGCTGACGCCGGCGGATCGCGCGCACCTCGGCATCTTCGCTCGGTCCCTCGACGCCACAGTTCCAGGAGCGGTTGTCGTCCGTGCCGTCGCGGTTGGCCTCGAGGTTGGCTTCGTTGTGTTTCTGCTCGTAGCTGACGAGATCCGCGAGGGTGAAGCCGTCGTGGCAGGTGACGAAGTTGACGCTGGCCCAGGGCTTGCGACCGGTGTGCTCGTAGAGGTCAGAGCTGCCCGTCAGGCGGGACGCGAGCTCGGGCAGCTTCTGGTCCCGGCCCCGCCAGTAGTCGCGGACGCAGTCGCGAAACTTGCCGTTCCATTCCGACCACAGCGGCGGGAAGTTGCCTACCTGGTACCCGCCTTCGCCTACGTCCCACGGCTCGGCGATTAGCTTCACCTGGCTGATCACCGGATCTTGTTGAATGATGTCGAAGAAGGCCGAGAGGCGGTCCACCTCGTGAAGCGTCCGTGCGAGCGTGGCGGCCAGGTCGAAGCGGAATCCGTCGACGTGCATCTCGGTCACCCAGTAGCGCAAGCTGTCCATCAGCAGCTGCAGGACGTGGGGGTGCCGGACGTTCAGCGTATTGCCCGTACCGGTGTAGTCGACGTAACGGCGGAGGTCGTGCGGATCCAACCGGTAGTAGGCCCCGTTGTCGATGCCCTTGAAGGAGAGGGTGGGTCCGGAGTCGTTCCCCTCGGCGGTGTGGTTGTAGACGACGTCGAGGAGAACCTCGATCCCCGCGGAGTGCATGGTCTTCACGAGCTGTTTGAACTCCTGAACCTGCTGGCCCAGCTCCCCTGCTGCGGAGTACTCGTTGTGCGGCGCGAGATAGCAGATCGAGTTGTAGCCCCAGTAGTTGCGCAGGCCCTGCTCGACGAGATGCGCGTCGTGGATGAACTGGTGAACCGGCTGCAGCTCCACTGCGGTCACGCCGAGCGAAAGCAGGTGCTCGAGAACCGGCTCGGTCGAGAGCCCGGCGTAGGTGCCGCGGATCTGTGGGGGCACTCCTTGGTGCAACGCCGTGAAACCCTTCACGTGCAACTCATAGACCACTGTCTTGTACCAGGGGGTTTCCGGCGGGCGGTCGTTGCCCCAGTCGAAGTACGGGCTGATCACGACGTTCTTCGGCATCGAAGCGGCGCTGTCGGCTCGACTGATTCGCATCTCGTCCGCGTGCTGGTGCCCATAGAGCGAGCGGTTCCACTTCACGCCACCTTCGACGGCCTTGCCGTAGGGATCGAGCAGGAGCTTGCCGGAGTTGCACCGCTGGCCCTGGGCGGGCCGCCACGGCCCGTGCACCCTGAACCCGTAGCGCTGACCCGGACCGACGCCCGCCATATACCCGTGGCGCACGTGAGCGGTCTCCTCGGGGAGGAGGAACCGCGTCTCTCGCCCCCACTCGTCGAACAGGCAGACCTCTACCTGCTCGGCGAGCCCAGAGAACACCGAGAAGTTCGTGCCGATACCGTCGTAAGTCGCGCCGAGAGGATAGGGGCGACCGCCGGACAGCTCGACTCGCTGTCTTTGCATCGGGTCAGACTAGTTCGACCGGCGAAAAGCGCCGTAGGGTGTCTTCGTGACCGCACCCATTCCCCTGCCTCCAAGCTCTGCCGAGAGCGACGCCGAGCTGCTCGGAACCCCGATCGAAGAGCTCATGGCCAAGGCGCGCCGCATCCGCGACGCCCACTACGGCACGAGGGTGACCTTCTCGCCGAAGGTATTCATACCGCTCACCATGCTCTGCCGTGACCGGTGCGGGTATTGCACTTTCTCCAAGCCGCCCGCGCGGGTGTCGGCGCCCTACCTCGAGCGCGACGAGGTCCTCACCCTCGCGCGCCGCGCCGCGGCCGCGGGCTGCCACGAGGCCCTCTTCACCCTCGGGGAGAGACCGGAGGACCGTTACCCGGCGGCGGGAAGCTGGCTGGCGGCCGCGGGCTTCTCCTCCACGGTCGAGTACCTCGCGGAGGCCGCCCGGATCGTGCGCGACGAGACAGGCCTGCTCCCCCACACGAACGCGGGTGCCCTCTCCGAGGCAGAGCTCGCGACGTTACGGCCCGTGACCGCGAGCCAGGGGATGATGCTCGAGTCCCTGAACGCCGATTTGGCCTGCCACCGGGGCTCGCCCGACAAGACGCCAGACAGGCGGCTGGCGACCCTGGAGGCCGCCGGCCGGCTGCGTATACCCTTCACGACGGGGATCCTCGTAGGGATCGGTGACTCTCGCGAGGACCGCCTCAGGGCGCTTCGGGCCATCGCTGCCTCGCACCGCACCCACGGCCACGTGCAAGAGGTGATTGTGCAGAATTTCCTGCCAAAAGCCGGAACGGCGATGCACCTAAGCGCGCCCTGTCCATCCGAGGAGCACCTTTGGGCCGTGGCCGTGGCACGGATCCTCCTCCCGCCGGAGGTCCACGTCCAGGCGCCGCCCAACCTGACGGAGGACTTCTCCGCTCTCCTTGGGGCCGGGATCGACGATTGGGGGGGCGTCTCGCCGGTTACAGCTGATCACGTCAACCCCGAGCGGGCCTGGCCGGCACTTGAGAAGTTGGAGGCGGTGACGATCGAGCACGGTCACGAGCTCGCCTCCCGGCTCGCGGTGCACCCGAGGTGGGCGGGCGAGCCGGTCAAGTGGCTCGACGAGTCCATGCGATTCAGCGTTCTCGACCGCTCCGACGCCGAGGGCCTTGCGCGCGACTCCGCCTGGGCAGCGGGCTCGGATGCCTCGCCGCCGCTGCTTCTCGGATACTCGCGGCTCGTCACCGCGCCCGTCCGGTCCGGGGCGAGACGACCGTCACCCGTCGCCGCGGTGCTCGCCGGCGTGCTGTCCGGCGACGAGGTTGGTGAGAAGGAGATCGTCACTCTCTTTTCCGCCCGTGGAAGCGAGGTGCGGGCCGTCGCTGAGGTTGCCGACGAGCTCCGGCGCCAGACGGTGGGTGACGTGGTCACGTACGTCTCGAACCGGAACATCAACTACACCAACGTGTGCACGTTCAAGTGCCGCTTTTGCGCGTTCTCCAAGGGGCCTCTCTCGCTCAACCTGCGCGGCGCGCCCTACTTGCTCGATCTCGCCGACATCACCGAGCGCGTCGCAGAGGCAGAGAGCCTTGGCGCGACCGAAGTCTGCCTGCAAGGCGGCATCCACCCGAGCTTCGACGGCAGCTACTACCTGGAGGTACTGGAGGCTGTGCGCGCGGCGTCAGAGAAGATCCACATCCACGCCTTCACGGCGCTCGAGGTGCACGAGGGTGCCCGTCGTCTCGGCGAGGACGTCGGGAGCTACCTGCGCCGTCTGAAGGACGCCGGGCTGAAGACCCTTCCGGGCACAGCTGCCGAGATACTCGACGACGAGATCAGGGCCGTGCTGTGCCCTGACAAGATCGGCACCGACCGGTGGCTCGAGATTCACCGCATCGCGCACGAAGTGGGCCTTTTCTCCAACGTGACGATCATGTTCGGGGCGGTCGAGTCTCCGGCGTCATGGGCTCGTCACATCGTCCGCACCCGCGACCTCCAGCTCGTGACTCGCGGAGTCACCGAGTTCGTGCCCCTTCCCTTCGTTCATATGGCTGCCCCGCTCTACCTGCAGCGGCGGGCCCGCCGGGGCCCGACATTCCGCGAGGCGCTTCTCATGCATGCCGTAGGTCGCATCTCCTACCGAGGTGCCATCGACAACATCCAGGTCAGCTGGGTGAAGATGGGGGTTGCCGGAGCACGACAGCTGCTGCAGGCGGGCTGTAACGACCTCGGCGGCACTCTCATAGACGAGAACATCTCGCGGGCGGCCGGGGCATCACACGGTCAGATGATGGATCGGGAGGGTTTCTTGAACATCGTCGAGCCACTCGGTCGTCCCCTGGAGCAGCGCACGACGCTGTATGGCCGCGTTGCGACCGCGCCGGTCTGATGAGCTCGGCACCCTCTGCCGCCGATTCGGAACGTCTCGTCGGGGAGCTGCTCGATCAAGCCGGGGCACAGGGCAATCGGGACCTTCTGCGCGACCTGCTCGAGGCCGCCCTCGGGCTGAGCGATGGTGTGCCGAGTCGCCTCGACCTCAAGATCGCGACCGCGGCCCTGGCGGAGATGGGACGGGCCTTCCACCTGTTCGCCCCGTTTCGAGGCATTCCCAAGCTCACGATGTTCGGATCTGCGCGTACCCATGGATCAGATCCGCTCTACGCGCAAGCCAAGGATCTCGCTTCGCGGCTCGCTTCGGAGGGCTGGCTCATAGTCACCGGAGCCGGCCCAGGAATAATGGCCGCCGGCCACGAAGGAGCCGGTCCCGAGATGTCGCTCGGGGTCGACATCCGGCTGCCGTTCGAGTCGGCGTCGCACCCGGAGCTCGTGGCGGAGGGGCGGCTCGTCGAGATGAAGTACTTCTTCACCCGCAAACTGATGCTCATGAAGGAGTCGGCCGCGTTCGCGGTCCTGCCTGGCGGGTTCGGAACCCTCGACGAGTGCTTCGAGCTGCTCACCTTGCTCCAAACGGGCAAGGCCGAGCCGGCTCCGATAGTCCTGCTCGACATCCCCGGTGAGCCCTACTGGGAAGCCTGGGAGGCTTTCGTGGGAGGTGAAGTCATACGTCGCGGCCTCGCGAGCCCGACCGATTCCGCGTTCTACCGGATCACCGATGACGTAGAAGCTGCCGTGGAGGAGATACTCGGCTTCTACCGCAACTACCACTCACGGCGTTTTGTCGGTCCGACCATGGTCATACGCCTACGGACGGCGCCGAGTTCCGCCGAGCTGGCGATGCTCAACGAGAGTTACTCCGACGTCTGCTCGGCGAAGGGGATCTGGATCACCGAGCCACTCGGACCGGAGCGGTCCGATCACGAGTACCTCGAGCTTCCAAGAGTCGCTCTCGAGCTCGATCTCCGCCACCAGGGCCGATTGCGGGAGCTCATCGACACCCTCAATCGCTGTACGGGCCGGCTCGTCGCCCTCTAGGTGACCGCGTCGTCGCTGTCGCCGGCGAACGAGCCGCTCTCGTCGCCGAGGGCTGCGGCCTGTTCGAGCAGCCGACCCGCCTTCGACACAGACGAGCGCGCGCGGTTTACGAGGCGCTCGCGTCGGGTCGCGACAGCTGCGGCAGACGTGGAGCCCTCTGAGAGCGCGTCGCGCAGCAGGTCCATCGCAGCATCAGCCAGCTGCTCATCGAGATGCTCCAGCTCGCCCGCCAGCTCACGGAGGCGATCAGTGACGGCCACCCCGAGCCCGCTCAGCTTCGACTCTGCGGTCGGTCTGTCGACACCACGTCGAGGTCACCGTCGGCATAGCGGGCTCTGAGGACCTTCTTGTCGAATTTCCCGACGCTCGTCTTGGGAACCTCGTCGATGAAGGACCAGCGATCGGGAACCCAGAAGCGAGCGACGCGGCCGTCCAGGAAGCCCTCCAACTCCTGCGGCGACAGCTCGGCACCGTCGTTGAGCACGACGCAGGCAAGTGGTCGCTCGTCCCACCGCTCGTCTGGGACCGCGACGACGGCCGCCTCGAACACGTCGGGGTGAGCCATGAGGGCGTTCTCGAGCTCGACCGAGGAAATCCACTCGCCCCCGGTCTTAATGACGTCCTTTGTCCGGTCGGTGATGTCGAGGTAGCCAAGCTCGTCAAGCGTGCCCACGTCGCCTGTCTTCAGCCAGTCGTCATGGAAGCGATCCGTGCTCGCGTCTGCGAAGTAGGAGCCAGTCACCCAAGGTCCGCGCACCTCGAACTCGCCGACGGTCTTGCCGTCCCGAGCGGCGACGTTGCCCTGGCTGTCAACGACACGTGCTTCGACGCCGAAGACGACACGTCCCGTCTTCCGGCGGTATCTCCACGCGTCCTCGCCGGTCGCGTCACGCGGGGGAACGGCGACAGCGCCGAGCGGGCTCGTCTCGGTCATGCCCCAGGCCTGGATGACCGGGACCCCGTAGAGCTGGTCGAAGGCACGCATGAGCGACTCCGGCACGGCCGCGCCACCGCAGACGATGGTCCGGAAACATGAGAGATCCGACCCATGGGCCTGGGCGTAGCGCAGCACCTCGTTCCAGATGCTCGGTACCGCGGCGGCAACAGTCGGCCTTTCCGCTTCGATCATCCGGACGAGCGGCTCAGCCTGGAGAAATTGGCGCGGCATGATGAGATCTGCCCCCGCGAGCCAGGCCGCGTAAGGGAGTCCCCAGGCATTGGCGTGGAACTGAGGTACGACCACAAGGGCGCGGTCCGAGGCAGAGACGCCAATCGTCGCCGACGAAGTGCTGGCGAGCGAGTGGAGGTACGTCGAGCGGTGGCTGTAGGCGACACCCTTCGGGTTGCCGGTGGTTCCGCTCGTGTAGCACATCGCGGCTGCCTGGCGCTCGTCGACGACGGGCCAGTCATAACCTGGCTCCCCCCGCGCGAGCAGCTCTTGATACGACATGGTCGCCCCGAGGCAGGAGGTGTCTCCCTCGCCCACTACGACTATCTTCTCGACCCGAGGGCACTCGCCGACGACGCGGCCGAGCGCGGGGGCGAGGGTCGCGTCGCAGATGATGACGCGGTCCTCGGCGTGATCGATCACATAGCGCAGCTGCTCAGGGAAGAGCCTCACGTTCAGGGTGTGGAGAACCGCACCCATGGCCGGAACGGCGAGGTACGCCTCGAGATGCTCCTGGTGGTTGAAGCAGAACGTGCCGACCCGATCGCCGTCGCCCACGCCGAGCGAGGCGAGGCCGGACGCGAGGCGCTCGGCGTTGCGAGCCACCTCGGCGAAGCTTCCTCGCCTGAAGGAGCTTCCGTCGTAGGTCGCGACCTCGCTCCTTCCGTGCACCTGCTTGCCGTGCCGCAGGATCTCGCGGACGAGCAGAGGTGCGTCCTGCATGGTGCTTTGCACTGTGGCCTCCTCGAAGCTCGGGTGCGGCTCGCGACAACACGAAAGCGCCTGCGCCAGCACCTACCGCCGGCGCAAGGCTCGCCGTGTCTCATATCACCTTAAGTGACGCGGGACTCACCCGTCGTGCGGTGCTCGTTGAGTCCATGTCAATGGCGACTCCCCAGGTAGGCTGTTGTAACTGATGACACTGGGGCATAAGGGGTACGCGGTGGAAGATCTCGCGAGGCACATGCCCTCCGAGGTCTGGTCGCGCGCGGGCACCGGTGCACCGGCTGCCCTCGCGTCCCTCCTCGTGCGCACCCGCGCCTCCCTCGGCGGCGCGCCCGGCCCGAACGAGCCCCTCGCCAAGACCGCCGCGGGAGTCGGCGCAACCCGAACGGGCGCCTGCCTGGTGTGGATGATCGACGAGACCGGCCGCGAGCTGCTGCTGCATGCAGCTTGCGACGGGGATCCGCAGCGGCTGGCAGTGATCGCCGGGACGCTCGCACGCGCTCGCCACAGCGTGGGCGATCCGCTTTTTGCGACCGCGATGCTGTCACCCGGGCCGCACACCATCGACCCGGTGAGGTGGGGAGATCTGACCGGTTGGCAAGACCAGCGGGCATGGGAGCCGCTCGACCGGCTGGGACCGGCTGCCCTCACGATCATCGGCCTCAGAGTGCGAGGAAGCACACCTGGGCTGCTCGGGCTGGTGACAGAGTCGTCCCCGTCGGGCCCGGCGCGGGTCGAGATGGCACAGCTCGAGTTGCTCGCAGACCGCTTGTCGCAGGCCATAGAGAACCCCCAGGCCATAGAGAACCCGCAGGCCATAGAGAACCCGCAGGCCGTCAAGAACCCCCAGGCGGCCGCAGGGCCGCCGCCCGGGGAGAGCCGTTCGAGCTTCGCGAGCCCGCTGGTCGTCGACAGCTTGCCGAGCACAGACATTCGAACGACCCGGATCGAGTCCGGCCTCGAGCGAGATCTCCTGGCACGGAGCCGTGACGACGAGAGTGTCGTCTCGCTGCTGTCAGAAGTAGGCGCTGTCCTCGTCCTGTCCTGCGATGGTGCGGGCACGATATTGGAGATGGCAGGGGGCCTCCGCCCTGAGCTTCACCAAGGCTGTGGTCCCGTAGTCGGCGAGCGGTTTCTTGATCTGTTTCGTGACTACCGCGAGCTCACCGATCTCGCGACGAGGGCCCTTGGCGGAGAGCACGTCCGTGGTGCACAGCTGAGATTCGGTACCCGCACCCTCGAGGCCTGGGCGGCTCCTCTCGGAGGCGGCGACGGCGGTTCTTCCGGGTTCGCGGCCGTGTTCGTCGACGCCTCAGCCCGCGTGGCGGCCGAAGACGCCGTCGTCTCGGCGGCTCGCCGCCAGGCGGCCCTGGTCGCACAGATTGCCGACGTCGTCATCGTGATCTCGGCCGAGGGCAGGCTAGAGTACGCAAACCCCGCCACCGAGCGGGTGCTGGGCTATCCGTGGCGGGCAGGTGACGGGATCGA
>CAZAMA010000090.1:0-366 GCA_964485645.1 uncultured Acidimicrobiaceae bacterium
CACCGCGGTGCAGTCCTCCGCCAACCCCTTTGGAGGCGACGTCCTGCTCGTTGTCACCGGTCGAGCCGGGAGCGGCAAGACCGTGCAGTACCGCCGGGTGGAAGCCGCCTTCACCGTGTCCGGCATCCTGACCGACGTCTACTTCTCGAACTTCGAACAACCGGCTTATGACGACCTGGATCAGTGGCAGAACACTTACCCAGCCGGAGCCGGATGTACTGGCGGCTGTTCCGCGTTTGGAACGCAGGGTCGTACGTGGACTGCTGCTCAACTAGCTCACCAGTACGACGAGGCGACGACCACGACCCCGACGTCATCGCAGCCGACCTGGCTCAATCCCTCGGCGGCCCCCTACGTCTCGACCTC
>CAZAMA010000090.1:376-12925 GCA_964485645.1 uncultured Acidimicrobiaceae bacterium
CCGGCGTACCTATGGCGACGGCTCTGTGCGAGTACGACGCCACCCAGGTCAACTCCTTCATCGACTGGTACAGCCAGAACGTCGCTCCAATCTATCCGCAACCCGGTTATCCGAACGCCGGCACTGCATACGGTCCCTCGAACGAGTATTACGGACCGTGGTATGGGTCGTTCCCGGATCCTGCCGATCCGAGCTACCAGTTCGGGCAGGCACCCACGAGCGGATCGACTAACAACGGCGACTCGAGTGCGTGCAACACCAACTACTGGATCACCGGCGACACGTTCAACGGGCCCGTCTACTCCCAGGACGAGCTGACTACCTGTAGCCAAGCGCCTCCCGGCGGTGGGCCTACCGGACCGGCCTTCACGACACTCCTCACTGCGGCGCCGGGCACGCCCATGTTGCCGGCGACGAAGTCCGTCGGCTGGCCGGGTGCCGGGCCGCCCCAGGCGGTACCGTTATCGACATCCTCGACGGGATATGCCAGTCAACCCTACGGATATAACTGGGATCCCTGGAAGATATGCGGGGGTGGATCGGGCACTCCGAACTACGGGGTGAACGCTCCGACTTTCGGGACTCCTCCGCAACTCGGCCTCTCCCAGTCGCTCCCGAGCGCGAACCAGGAGCTTCTGACGGAGATCGAGACGGGCAAGGTCGCGGGCTGTGTCTACACCGGACCTACCATGATCCGCTTTTCTTACTCTTCTAGCGGCGGTGAGACGATGAGCGTCTGGAGCCCGCTCACCAAGGACACCTACGGGGCTGGATCGCCGACTCCGACTCCGCTAAACGTGAGCGACTCGGTCAACTGTGGCGCGACGGCGACATCTGGATTCGGGGATCTATGTGGCGGCACTAAATGCACCTCTGCAAGCGGAGTTCCCAATAATACCCAGGTCCTTGGAAAGGGAGCAGGCACGGTGCAGGCCGGCAACTTTGCGCAGGTGCCTATCACCTCCAACCTCTTGATCGCCGTGCAAGGAGCCACCAGCGGCTCCGATCCGAACGCCTGGAGCACCCTGCCGACCGCGGAAACGGGGGCAACGGTCCCCGGGTGTATCGACCCGTGGGTCAACCCCGACTCCGGTTCGGGTATAAGTACCGCCAGTTGCACTGAGGGAGACGCCATCTTGTCGGGAGCGGTCTCCTTTCAGACCACGATATCGGCCTCCGCCAATATCGTGATTGCTCGCAGCCTCGTCTACGGTTGCGCCGTCTACGGTGGTACCTACGGACTCCCCGGGACGGGCTCCGGCAGCACCGGCCGCTATCAGACGGGTCTGACCGGGTGCCAGTCATCTCCCGACGTCCTTGGACTGATTGCCCTCGACAACATCTGGATGGCGCGGCCCTGGAGCTCGTCGTCCGGCATGGCTAAGAACTGCACAGATAACTACGATATGGCGCCTGCTTCGATCACCTGGAGCGACATGGTCGTCAACTGCACCGTCGTGAACCCTGTCATCGACGCCGCCACGGCCGCCCTCACGGGATTCTTCGAGGTGGAGTACTGGCGAGAGGGCAACGCCGCAGGAGGCACGATCTACTTCAACGGTTCGGACGCTGTCAACAACGCTGGCCAGTACGGCACGTTCGGTACTGGTGGTGGGCTCTCAAGCGGCTACCTTCTCAGCCTGAACTACGATCCCCGCCTGAAGGCTGACCCGCCACCGCAGTACTTGCCGGCAACTGACGGAGTGTGGACCGTAGCCGGTTGGGTCACATGTGGCTCGACGGTGCCGAACCCCGATACAGCTGGCTACCCGACGGGCACGATTCCCGCTTGTACGCCTTTGGCGGGGTCGGTACCGCCCTAGAGACTGGGTCGCGCCGCCTGACAGGCACCGCCCGGGCTCCAGGTGCGCGGTTTACCACCGGCGCGGTCTCCCTCCTGTGGCGGACCGCACGTATCGAACAAGCGCTCCGCTGAAGCCGGTGTCATGTTGCCCTCTCAGCGTTACCACGGTCACATGCCGGAGATTGGTGTTCGAGAGCTCATGGGGACACTGTCCGCGACGATACGAGCTGTTGGACAGGGCGAGATGGTTCGGGTCACGGTCAGAGGCTCGCCGCTGGTAGACATCGTACCCACCGGAGCTTCTGCTGGCGATGATCGACTTCACCTGCTGGTCGCCGCCGGGCGAGTGATACCACCTGCGCGAAGTCGGCCCGATTGAGCACCCCGCATGGCGACCCACGAACACAGGGCATCCGAGCTGGTCCTAGCCGAGCGAGACGGCGAGCGCTGAACCTTTGCCTGGAAGCCAGCGATCTGGCAACAAGCCGAGCGAGGACCGGTCAGGTCCGCCTGGCCCTACGTGGCCCGGCGTCCTCGTAGCTATGCAACTCCTCGTGCGCGCAGACGTTGAGAGTGAGCCGGGCGATCACCAGCTCGTCGCCTTCCCGCGTCGGGTGAAGGTCTCGTTGATGGATCGCGCTGGGTTCAGCGCGTCTCGATCATTTGGCGCAGCGCGAACTTGATCGAATCGATGTCCTCGGGCCCAATTTCTCCTGGATGGCGTCTTACAAGGCGCTTGCGGCTGATGGACTTCAGCTGATCGCACATAGCGAACGTTGGCCGATCTAGCGACCTGACTGCCGGATGGAAGGGAAGGTCGCGACTTGTTGTCGTGCAGGGCACCACGAACACCAGCTCGTTGGGAAGCCGGCAGGCAAAGGCCGTCCCGACGACGATCGCGGGTCGCAGGCCCGCTTGCTCGCGCCCGACATGAGGGTCGAAGTTGGCCCACCAGATCTGCCATGGCGCAATCTGTGGGCTCACTCGTCGACTGCCACGTCGACCTCGGCGAGCTGGTCACCCTCGGCGAGGTAGGAGTCCATGGCGTCGGGATCGCGAGCAAGCCGAGCGAGTGCCGTATAGGACTGGTGCTCGAAAAGGACCACTCTCAACGCTTCGTCCAGGGTCACTCCGCCCAGTTCGCCAGAAGCGATCCGGGCAAGTGCATCCCGATTGACTGCGGTGACTCGCATACTCGTTGGCATACCGCAAGCATACGCAAACGCTGCGCGGACTTGTGCTCGGTCAGCGCGCGGCCGCACCCGCCCCGAGCGGCCCGGCATCCTCGTAGCCCTGCCGTACGCCCTGGCCGGCCCGGCGCTCGAGCTGCTCGGGTTCGTAGAGCATCCAGTACGCGTTGCGCGCGTGCTTCCGCGCTCTGGCCTCGCCTACGGGGATGAGCTTCGCGGGGTCGTCCTCCTCAGCCTCGTGTACGAACACCTCGAGGATGTGGGTGGAGGTGAGCAGCTGCGCCATCATGATCCCCTGGGAGGCCTCGTGGGCACAGACCTGGTCGATGGCCGCCCTCCCCGGCATGCCGAGAGCCACCACGATCGAGCAGCTTTCACGCTCGACAAGGCGCTTGCAGGCCACGGCGAGATCCTTGAAGCCCGGCACCGTGCGCCTCACGACTTCGAAACGCTCCCCGTAGCCCTCGCAGCCCTGCAGCTCCGCGAGCGCAAAGCCGCCGAGGTCGATCCGGGCGAACATGGTGTCTACGATTCCGATACGGTCCACGTGACCAATCCTGCCAGGAAACTGGCGCTCCTCCGCTCGCCGCGGTTGCGGAGTGCCGACGAGGAGAGACGACCAATGGCCCGGGACTTTTCGCCAGAAGCCGAGCTCGCCGGGCGGCCCGGCGCCCTCACTCGGGGAGGCTGAGGATCCGACGTTGCTGCCCCTTCCCTTTGCTCCGAGCGAGTCGGTAGCCGACCGTCCCCACGTCATGGTCGACGGGGCGGCGCTGCCGTCATCTGTCCTTACGCTCTCGCACTGGCCACAGAGCCCGACGCCGGTGTTGCTTGCCCGAGATGTCTCGGCCGCGACCGTCATTGCCTACCTGGGTTACGCGAAGGGCGGCGACTCGCGAGGGGCCCTCCGCCGGGCGGGGCTTGCCGAGCGGCGCGAGGTTGCCGGCTGGCCCGGGCTTGCCGGACGGAAGGAGCGGGAGCTGCGGGCGGTCATGGCACGGGCCCGAACGGCGCAAGTCGTGACCAACGACCACTTCGACGAGGACGGCCTCATGTCAGTGTTCGCCCTCCTCGATCCAGAGGTCGCGCTTGCCAACTCTGCGCTCATCGAGGCCGTTGCCACCTGCGGGGACTTCGGCGTCGTGCTCGACGACACCGCAGCCGCCATCTCGTTCGCGATCCGGCCGCTCGCCGAGGAGGAGGCCGGTCCGGGTGCGCCCGCCTCGGCGTTCTACGAGTCAGTGCTGGAACGAGTGGGGGAGCTGCTCGAGCACCCGGAGCGTTACGAGCGCTACTTCGGTCCCGAGCTGCACGAGCTGACTGCCGGCAGGAAGGCGATCGAGAGGGGAGAGGTGGTCATCACCGAGATGAGCGACCTTGACCTCGCCGTCGTGGAGCGGCGAGCCCCGACGGGCGGCGGCGCGACCGCCAGTTGGTCCGCGGATGTGGGTGAGGCTGCGGCCGCGGCCGCCGGCCCGTGGTCGGGGGCGGACCGCCCGCCCGGTGCAGCACGGGGCCTTCCCGTGCACGCCGCCGCAGTGCACTCTGCGACGAGAGCAACAAGGATCCTCGCCTTTGACGGCGCGCGGTGCGAGCTGTACCTCCGTTACGAGGGATGGGTGAAGACGGTCAGCCGCGCCGTGCCGCTCCGGCCCGATCTCGCGCCCTTGGCAGCCCGGCTCAGCTCAGAGGAGCCATCCTCGATCGAGTGGGAGGCTGACGGGGTCGCCGCGGTCGAGCCGCGCCTGCGGCCCGGTGGCGACGGGCGCACGGAGATCGATCCCGCTCGCGTCGTCGCCCTCGTGCGAGAGTACCTCGCCTCTGGCGCGCCGGCCTGGGATCCGTGGCGTCCCGGTACCGCCCACATACCCGAGCACGAGCGTGAGAGGTACCGAACAACGAGGCCCGCCTGAGCAGCCTCGAGCGGCGCTCAGTGGACGGGCAGCCCCCACAGGGCCATCCAGTTCGCCTTGTCCTTCTCGACCTTTAGGTCGTCGGCCAGGACGATGCTGAGGCGAAGCTCTGTCTCGACGTCACGCTGCTCTCTTCCTGGAAGGGGCACGAAGGGGTAGAACGTCCCCCTCTTGTAGAGGTAGACGATGTAGGCGGTGGCACGGGCTCCTGTACCGGCAGGCGCGGCCCCGCCAGCGGGGCGAAAGCCGAACACCGAGCACAGCAGCTGAGGACCGAAACCCTGCTCCTGCAGAGTCGAGTTCACCAGGTGCACCTGGTTGACGAGTGCCTGGGGGTCGTCTCCCGTTGCGCTATCGGCTCCATCCACCTCGCCAAGGCGGGCCGAGCGGTCCGAGCTCATGGCACCACCACTGCTCGCGACACCGCCGCCGCCCTGGCCGAGCACGACCCAGTGAAAGCCGTACTGATCGGTCTCCTCGCGAACCTTGGTAGGCCCGCCTCCGAGGCCCAGGAGCGATTCCATCTCCTGTGCCGTGTGGGCAAAGACCTGCCCGGCGGCAGGCTTGTAGCACACGCCCCCCTCGCCACTTGGCACGAGCGACTCGCTGGCCTCGAGGGTGATGAAGGCGCCTGAGAGGCCGAAGAGGGCGTCGAGATCAGCCTGGGCGGGTTTCGTGCGTCCGGCGAGGATGTCGAGGATCTTCACGGCATTCGCGACGGGTCAGAAAACCGGCTCACGAGCAGCCGGTTAGGGAAAAGTGTGGGCCAGAGGGCAAGGTCAGGATGCGTGGCCCATAGCGGCCTCGAGCTTTGCCAGCTGCTCGAGCCGGACTTCGAGGCGCGGGTGGGTGGCGAAGAGGTTCGCCACGCTGTTGCCCTGGGTGAGGGCCGGGGCGAAGAAGAACGCGTTAAAGGCCTGCGCGGTCCGCAGGTCCCGCGTGGGAATGCGCCCGATGTCACCGGTCACTTTGACGAGAGCATTGGCAAGCAGCCTCGGTTGTCCTATGAGAATGGCCCCGGAGCGGTCGGCCGCAAGCTCGCGGTAGCGCGAGAGGGCTCTTATGAGCAGGAAGCTGATCGCGTAGATGGTGGCTGCGAATGCGAGCGCCGCCAGCTCGACGACGATCAGCGGGCTACCTCCCTGGTTGTTGCGCCCGCCGCGCCCGCCGCCGAGGATCACACCCCAAGTGAGCATCCTCGTGACAAGACCCGCGAGGATTCCGAGGAAGCTGGCGATCGTCATGACCGCCACGTCGCGGTGGGCGACGTGGGACAGCTCATGGGCAAGGACCGCTTCGAGCTCCTCCGGGCTCAGCCGGCGCAGGATGCCGGAAGTGACGCAAAGCACGGCCGCCTTCTGGTTGCGCCCAGTGGCAAAGGCGTTGGGCATGTCGCTGCGGGCGATTGCCACTCTCGGCTTGGCCATGTTGGCAAGGGCGCACAGTCTGTCCACGATCGCGTGCAGCTGCGGGGCCTGCTCAGGCGTGACGATCTCGCCTTTCATCGACCAGAGCGCGATGCGGTCCGAGAAGAAGAACTGTGCGACGAGGAAGACGGCGGCGATTACCACGACGAGCATGATCTGGGCCCCGGCTACGAGCGCAGCCGCCACCGCGACCGCATATACGAGCCCCAGCAGGAACATCGTCGTCACCATGCGAGCGGTGAGCCCGTGGTCGACTTGGAACTTGGTGTTACGGCTCATTTTCGTTTAGACCTCTGTGGCGTCGTCGGAGGCCAGCAGCCTCTTCATGTCCTCGAGCGACGTCCCCTCATGGGGGATTGTCAGCTCGGACGAAACAATCTTATCGGCATCCACCGGCGTCCCAAGGCAGCGGATCTGCTCGGTAAGGCGGGACAGCGCCTCGAGGTAGCCGGTGCTGTCGTCATTGTCGATCGCGGTCTCCAGCTTCGCGTCAAGAGCTTCGAGCGCCTCGATGTCGGCGTCGGGGACCTCGTACTGGCCTTCTTCGAGTATGCGCACGATCACTGCTGGCTCCCTTCTGTCCCCAGCGAGAAGAGGCCCGAGCGCGACGAGGAGTCAGCTCCGGGCGGTGCGGGCGTGGCGCCAGACGAGCCCGGCAGGGCATCGACCGTCTCCGCCTCAGCGGGTACCAGGTCTGCGTCGTCCGCGTCGTCGGTCGCAGGCGCCGCTGCAGCCGTGGCCGCGCCTGCCGGAAGGGCTCCCGTCGATGCCGGTGGGGTGAGCTGGCTCTTCATCTGTGCCAGCTCGAGCTCGACCTGACCCTGTCCGCTCGCCTTGTCGAGCTCGGCCTGAAGTGGGTCGGACGAGCCGGTCAGGTCTGTGAGCGTCCCCGAGGCCAAAAGCTCGTCCATGGCGCCGGCGCGTGCCTGCATCTGGGAGATCTTGTCCTGAGCTCGTTGCATGGCCAGGCCGGTGTCCGTCATGGACTCCGAGATGCCCGACACGGCTTCGCCGATGCGGGTCTGCGCCTGGGCGGCGGTGTAAGACGCCTTCAGCGTCTCTTTCTGGGTACGGAACGACTCGACCCGCGCCTGCAGGGTCTGGGTCGTGGTGACGAGCCGAGCCTCCTGCTCCACGAGCTGGTCGTGCTGGGTCTTGAGGCCATCGAGCTGGGTCGAGATGCCCGCGCGCCGGCTGAGGGCCTCTCGGGCCAGATCCTCGCGGTTCTGGGTGAGAGCCTGGCGCGCCTGGTCCTGGAGCTTGGCTGCGGTCTGTTGCAGCTGCTGGGCCTGCAGCTCGATGCGCTTGCGGGCAGTGGCCACGTCGGCCACGCCTCGGCGTACCTGCTGGAGCTGTTCGAGCTGCTTCTCGTAGGACAGGTCGAGCGTGTCGCGCGGATCCTCGACGCGGTCCATCACCTTGTTGGCTTTCGCCTGAACAATGCCGCTGAGCCGCTTCATGACACCCATCTACGCCGTCCTCTCTTTGCGTCGGCAGGCCATCTTCGCCTCGGCAGTAATGATGCAGTGTAGGGCTCCCCGAGGCGCCAACGGTAGCGTCTTGGCGATGGACAAGCGACTCTGCATACTGACGGTGCACGCCCACCCGGACGACGAGGCATCCAAGGGTGCCGGAACCGTCGCCCGGTACCACTCAGAGGGCGTCCATGCGGTCCTTGTCACCTGCACGGGCGGCGAGGAGGGGGAGATCTTGAACCCCGCGATGGACTTGCCAGAGGTAAAGGCCGACATCGCGTCCGTGCGCGCCGCCGAGCTCGCGAGATCGGTCGAGGTCATCGGTTACGACGAGCTGGTCCTCCTCGGCTACAAAGACTCAGGTATGGCCGGCTCCGCGGCGAATTCCCACCCCGACAGCTTTGCCGCCGCGTCCCTCGACGAGGCGGTCGGAAAGCTCGTGGCCGAGATACGAAGGACCAAGCCGCAGGTGATCATCACCTATGGAGATGACCACAGTGGCTATCCACACCCGGACCACATCCGGACACATGAGATCTCCGTGGCCGCTTTCGACGCGGCCGGCGACGGGGATGCCTACCCCGGCGCGGGCGAGCCCTTCTCTCCTCTGAAGCTGTACTACACGGTCTGGTCCAAGAGCCGGATCCTTGAGACGCACGCCAAATTCCTCGAGCTCGGCCTCGAGTCCCCCTTCGACGAACGTTGGCTCGAACGGCCCGACGAAGAGGAGAAGATCACCACCTCCATCGACCTGCGAGGCTTCGAGGAGGTCCGCCAGCTCGCCCTGCTCGCGCATGCGACCCAGGTCGATCCGACGTCCAAGTTCTGGTTCGGGCTTCCGCCCGAAGTCATTCGGAGCATCCATCCCTTCGACGACTACGTTCTCGCCGCGAGCCGAGTCGAGACGGAGCTTCCCGAGGACGACCTGTTCGCGGGCATCCGGGTCGCGGCGGGCAGGTGAGCACTGCCCCGGGGGCATCGGACGAGCGCTCTGGTCCCGAGGCGCGTAGCATCGCTTGCTCGTAGGCTCTAGGCACCGAGGGTCGCTTGCGGCCCGGTCCATCCACAGGAGGACGAAATGGCGAAGTGGCTCACCCAGGAGTGGCTCGACGAGGGCAAGAAGCTCGCCGAGACCCAGCCGGAGCGGCCAGGGGCGACGGCGCGGATGCAGTACGTCGTCACCGGCGGCCCCGACGGCGATGTCAAGTACTACTGGGTGCTCGAGAACGGGAAGCTGGTCGAGAGCCGGCTCGGAGACCTCGCCGATGCCGAGGTAACCTTGACGCAGAGCTACGAGGACGCGATGCGGATACAAAAGGGTGAGCTGGATGCCAATGCGGCCTTCATGCAGGGCCGCGTGAAGGTGACGGGCAACATGGCCAAGCTCATGTCCCTTCTTCCCATCACCAACTCAGCCGAGTACAAGTCGCTCCAAAGTGAGATACTGGCTGCTACCGAGTTCTGACTCGAAGGATCACCAGGCAAGGGGGGCAACGTCGCCCGCCTCCCGGAGCACCATTGCGCCGGGAGCGGGCGGCGTTCCAGCGGCGGTTCCCGGAGGTGTCATCCGATCGTTCGGCCCGAGGCGCTCGGCGTACCCTGCCTCTATCCTCCTCCAGCTCACACTGGTCGAAGGTGTCCGGACCGAAGGGGGAGGTTCATTCTGGGACGCCAAGACGCCTACGACAAGTAGTCATCCGGTGGCTCGACGGAGGTCCTCCAGGTCGCGAGAGAGCGCCGCCACGCTTTGGGAAAGCCTCCTGCGATCGATCGGCTGCTCCTCAACCTCGAGGACGCAGCGCCGGATGTAGGCAGTTGGCTTGAGGCCAGCCGCCTCGGCCCGGGCTCGCACAGTCGCGATCTCGGCGCGCGTGAGACGTACGGAGATCGTGACATCGAGCCGCTCTGAGCGTCGGGTGGGCTCTGGCTCGCCCCAGTCGGCAGTCCCATGCTGTTCGTAGTAGTCAGCCAGTTCGGCATCGGTTGCACTCAGACCCGGTTCGGTCATGTCTCCTCCCACGCAGTGATCGGTCGAACGAGGCGGCGGCCAGCGTCGTAGCGAGCGATGACCGTGACTCGCTTGCCGCCGTCGGTGCGGTCGGTGAACAAGATGCGGTCCCGGTAGCGGCGGTGCCGCCGGAAGGTGGTTGCGTTGGCGATCACCTGCTCGATCTCATGGGCCGCAACGCGCTTGCAGGCGTGCTCAAGGTTGCTCTCGTCCCAGTCGACGCCATCGAAGATCGCCGGCGCTGCGTCCTTCCTCACGGACTCGCCGCGAGATCTCCCGGTACAGCGCCGCCTCTTCGCTGGACGGCGTCACGAGCACGGTTTCGACCAACCGCCGCGGGAGCATGAGTGCCACGTCGCTGCGGCGGTGCCGGATCATGACGCCTCGGAGGCTTCGTCGAAGGTCGGCCACCGAGGCGACCGGGGCGGCTTGGGGAGCCGGGGCGCGGCCTGCCTGCGGGACAGCGGAGGCAGGCGTGGCGAGGGTGCCGCCAGCGACCCGAGGTGGCCGGGGCGAACGAGCGAAACGAGCTGAAAGAGGTCGTCGAGCCGGTTCTCGACCGGCGTCGCTGTCAAGAGGAGCATGAAACGTGCCCGCAGCGCCCGCACGAGCCGTGACGAGGCGGTTCTGGGGTTGCGGACGCGGTGAGCCTCGTCGACGACGACGAGGTCCCAGTCGATGGAGACGAGAAGATCTCGGAGGGTTTCTCGGCGTGCGGTCGGGAGCGAGGCGAGCACGACCGCGTCGCCGGCCTGCACCCCTGGACCGTTCTTCCAGCCGTCCCCCCTCGCGACGAAGGTCGGCACGGCGAACTTGCGCTCGAGCTCCTCGCTCCACTGCCCGACGAGACCCGTCGGCGCGAGCACGAGAGCGTTGCGTGCGAGTCCTCGCTGGCGAAGCTCGCTCAGGATGATCCCAGCCTCGATCGTCTTGCCGAGACCGACCTCGTCGGCGAGGATCGCTCTCCCGCCCATCTGCCGGAGAACGACCGAAGCCGCCCGCAGCTGGTAGTCGAACGGCTCGAACCGCAGTTCGGCAAGCCCGGCAAAGGTATCGAAACCCGGCCTCCGCCACACCCTGATCGCCGCCTCCACGAGCGCCGTCTTCTCGCTCGAGACGGGCGGCTTGCCCTCGAGCTGGCGTAGCAGCTCCCCGTAGAGCGGCGGTAACCCCGCGGCTTCGAGGAAAGTCTGTGCCGCAGCCGTATCGGTCACCTCAGGCGACGGGTCGGACCGAGCGGAGCATCGCCGCCATCCTACGCAGCCGGGCCGTCGCTCGACAGGGGAACCGGAGACCTCGAAGGGCGCGGCCGATCGGGATGACGGCGACCTGGCTCGTAATGTGTTCGGCGAGCTGCTCCAAGTCGCCAGTGACGCAGCCCGATGAGCACGATCCCTGACGCCACGACGACCGCTGCGGCAAAGCGCCGGTAGAGGTACCCCGCGCGATCGGGTAGATCTGGTCCAAGGCGCCGAGCCGGCCGACTCGAGACGGCTCCGAACCCCGACTGTGCGCTGTAGTATGCGCGGCGTGCGCCAGCAGGGAACCGGAGCTGGAGAGCGACCTCGCTTGTACCGCCTGCTCAAGGCAGAGGCCCTGGAGGTCCGGTCTACGCCTTATGGAAACGTAGGCACGGTGTTCTCGGGCACCGGCATGGAAGTAGTGTGGGTGTCAAAGCAAGATGAGCCGATCGATCCGGATTGCTTCGTATCTGACGGTCCCGACGTGTTGGTCGTGCTCCAGGGCTGTCTGAAGGTCGAGTTTGAGTCCTCAGATGAGGAGGACCGGTTGCTCAGCGTGGGGGACTCGCTGGTCTTGCCCGCTGGCTGCCGTTGCCGGGCCTTCCGCTGGCCGCGAGACAGCCGAGAGGCGACGGTCTTCCTTGCTGCTTATCCCGTGGCCGGCGTTGCGGCCGACTGACTGCATCCAACGGAGAACTGTTCGGGCGGCCACGTTGGCAACTGCTGGCGTAGTAGTGCGCTCTAGTGCGTGAGCCTGTGCACAGCTTTGTCGGCGCGGACGTGTCCGAGCGAGGGGTTGGGGCATTTACCCGCAGAGATCGGAAAAGCGAGCGTACACGCGTTCTGGCTAGTCCAATGGCGGTGTGAATCTGACCGAGTGAGCGCGATTGCAGGGCGTCCACCCACAAACTGCCTACCGCTGGTTTCGCGAGGGGACAATGCCTGATCCCGCCGTGAGCGTCGGTCCTCGCACGATCTTGGTCTCCCCCGAGTCGGCGACGACCACTTCTTCGGGCGGATTCGGCTTGTATGCCCGCGTGTCGTCGCATGACCAGCGCGACGACCTGGACCGCCAGGTGTCCAGGCTCTCGGGATGGGCCGCACAGGCGGGTGTGCGGGTGGCTCGCGTGGAGGCCGAGGTTGGTTCGGGAATGAACGGCTCGCGCTCGAAGCTGCGGCGGATGCTGGCCGACCCGAAGGTGACGGCGGTGGTCGTCGAGCATCGGGATCGTCTGGCGCGCATGAACGTCGAGCTGGTCGAAGCTGCGCTGTCAGCCTATGGACGGCGGCTGGTGGTGATCGACGCAGGGGAGGTTGACGACGACTTGGTTCGGGACATGACCGAGGTGCTCACGAGCTTTAGCGCCCGGTTGTACGGACCGCCCTCGGCCAAGAACCGGGCGGTCAAGGCGCTCAACTGCGCCAAGCATGATGTCGGTCCGAGGGCGCTGTTACACCCGAATGCGACAATGGCCCAATGAGCCACCGGGG
>CAZAMA010000091.1:0-12771 GCA_964485645.1 uncultured Acidimicrobiaceae bacterium
GGAGCCGGCGAGCCGGACTGCCGCCTGAGCCTGGGGCCCTCGTGGGAGACGTGCGACCGGAGGGAGCAGTTAACACAGAAGACATCTAGACGTCTTGACATCTGGCTGTATCGTCGTACCCTTGCCGCAGTGCATGTGAGAGACCGTGACACGCGAGCCGAGAGTGCGGCGGGAGGAGCCTGGGATAGCTCCCGGCTTCGCCGCGACACAGCCGGGCCGCCTCTGTACGCGCAGGCGTGCCGCAGGCTCGAGGCCATGGCCATGGCGGCGCCTCTCGATGACGAGAGCCCCTTCCCACCCGAGTCAGAGCTCGTGGCGCGCCTTGGCGTGAGCCGCGGCACCTTGCGGCGCGCGACCGAGGAGCTCGCTCGCCAGGGGCTACTGCGGATCGAGGCTGGGCGAGGAACATTCGTCGAAGGAGCAGAACGGGTCCGACGCACCGTGTGGAGCGAGCTTGTCGAAGTCGCCCGCCCCGACTCCAGGTTCGATCTCGATCTGCGGCGCTATATCCCCGATTTTGCCGGCAGGGAGCGCTGTGACGACCGGCTCTTCTCCCTCGACGGCTATGGACGGTCACGAACGATCTTCGTAGCCCCCGACAACTCCCTCGAGAGCTTCCGGGCCGCGGCGCTGCGCGATGGCAAGAGGATTCTCGTCCCGACCTACGGCCTCGCAAGGGGTTTCTTGTTGTTGGACGGTGCCACCATCGCCGGCTCGCAGACAGATCTCGCCGCGACGCTCGATGCGATGGAGCGGTTCGGCCAGAGGCTCGACCTGCGGGGACTTCGAGCCGTCGGGCGGATCGAGCTGGTGGTGACTGGCGCGGTGGCGGTCACGGCCGGTGGGGGTCATGTGGACGCCGGGCACGGCTACCTGGCGGCTGAGTGGCGGCTCCTTGCCGAGCTCGGCCTGGTCGAGCCCGGAGTTACCCAGGTCGTTGCCAGCGTGCACGCCTGTCAGGTCATCGACGCGGACTTCTGCCCGGCTCCGGCGCTGGCCCTGGTCGACCTGGTCGTCACCCCGCGACGACTCTTGCGGTGCCGTCATAAGCACGCGCGGCTATCGGGTCTCGGAGTCGACGACCCCTTTGCAGAGCTGGACGGGATCGGTCCGTATCTTTCTGAGCTCGCCGAGGAGCGCCGGCGCGTCGGCACATTGGCCGGGACTTTGGCCGGCGGTGACGCGCCGCGGCCATGCTCTGCGAGTCGTCCCGGCAGGGCCGCGGCGCCGCGGGCAGCGCGATGACGAAATCGCTGTCCGAAGAGGTGGCCCAGCGCTATCGCGAGGCGATCTGGTCCGAGCTATCCAAGGTAGGGCGACCGGACTCCCGTTTCCACTGGGACTTCAGCTCCTTCATCGCTGACTTCGAAGGAAGCGAAGCCTGCACCGAGCAGGTCGCGGCCCTCGAGAGCTACCGCCGCTCCGAGCTCGTCTTTGTCACCCCGGACAACAGCACCGAGGGAGTCAGGCGAAGGCTCCTCGCCGACGGGAAGCCGTTCATCATGACTACCTATGGGATTGGCCGGGGTTTCCTTCGCTTCGAGCCCGACCAGGTTCCCCCGCCGGAGCGGAGCTATGCCGCGAGCCTCGACGGCGCCGACCGCTACGCAGTACCCGTCACCCTGCGCGAGCTCGGCAGGGGTCCAAGTCTCGGCCTGCTCGTGACCGGGGGGTCGGCTGTCAGCCGGAACGGCGTGCGTTTTGGCAAGGGCCACGGCTACTTCGACCTCGAGTGGGCCATGCTCTCGGAGATCGAGGCCGTCGACTCTTCTACCGAGATCGCCGACGTGGTGCACGACTGTCAGATCGTCGACGAGGACCTCGAGCCGAGGAACCACGACGTGCCGGTGGACTGGATCGTCACGCCGACCCGGACTCTGCACGCCTCCGGAGTCGTCCGCCAGCCGGGGCGCGTCAGGTGGGAGATGCTCGAGGGCACCCGACTCGGCGAGATCCCGCCGCTGCGCGAGCTGCGCGAGATGCAGTCGGGACTCTAGCGACGGGTCGGCCTGCACGCCGACAGGCCGCGGGGAAAAGCCGGGATCGACGACATAGGGAGGGGAGCAACTGTGGAGCAGACTTTGAGCAAGCCCGACGAGATTCTGAGCATCGAGCAACGAGGGATCGATCTCGTCCGAGCCTCGGAGCGGCACGGGACGCCATCGGATCTCTTCTGGATGTGGTTCGGGACGAACCTGAACATCTTCTACGTGGTGAACGGCGCGGTGGTGATCTCGCTCGGGCTCTCCTTCGCCCAGAGCGTGATCGCGATCGTGCTCGGCAACCTTGCCTTTTTCGCGGTCGGCCTCACGAGCCTGCAAGGGCCCCGCACCGGCACGAGCACCTTCGCGGTCTCCCGCGCCGCCTACGGCCCCCGGGGAGGTCAGGGCCTCTCGTTGTTCAACTGGCTCACGTGCGTGGGCTTCGAGGCCTCGGGACTGGCTCTCATCGTCCTTGCTGTGCTCGAGCTCTTTGCCAAGGCGGGCGTGGCGGCATCGACCGGGCTGAAGATCGGCGTCATCCTCGTAGCAGCTGTGATCCAAGGCTTCCTGCCCCTTTATGGGCACGCGACGATCATGGCTGCCCAGCGCTGGCTCGGGCGCGCGTTCGCCGTGCTGTTCATAGTGATGGCAGCCCTCATCATCCCGAAGGTCCACCTCGGCACGATCGCCAAAGGAGGCGGCTGGGGCACGATAATGGTCGCCATCGCACTCGTCATCTCTGCCGGGGGCCTGTCCTGGGCGAACACAGGCAGCGACTACTCCCGCTATCTCCCTGCCGATGCGAGTCCGAAGGCGATCTTCTGGTGGTCCTCCCTCGGTGGCCTCGTCCCGGGACTCCTCCTCGAATTCCTCGGCGCTGCCGTCGCATCGGTGGTCTCCAGCGCGAGCGACCCGATCGCCGGGCTGCCGAAGGCTCTCCCCGGCTGGTTCGTCGTTCCGTACTTGATCTTCGCGATTCTCACGCTGTTCGCGGTCAACACGATCGATCTCTACTCTTCCGGACTGACTCTCCAGGCTCTTGGTCTGCGGATATCTAGGTGGAAGTGTGTCTTATTGGACAGCGTGATCTGCACGGGAATCACCTTCGTGGTCATCTTCTCGTCGTCATTCAACCATTACTACAACGACTTTTTGAGCCTGCTCATCGTCTGGCTCGCACCCTGGACGGCGATCTATCTTGTGGACTTCTGGCTCCGACGCGGGCGTTATGACTCCGAGTCGCTCGTCGACACAAGGGGCGGGCGGTACTGGCGCAACAACGGCGTCCACCTTCCCGGCGTGGTCGCCCAGGCGATCGGCATGCTCGCATCCGCGATGTGGATCAACTCACCGGCGTTCGTCGGTCCGTTGTCCTCGCGTGCTGACGGGTCGGACTTCAGCGTCTTCATGGGCCTCGGCTTCGGCGCACTCGTCTATTTCGTGCTCGCACGCCGGTCGGTCCCCGCGGAGGGCACGTCGGTACTCTCGCCACCCGAGCTCGACCCACGGCCGACCATATCCACGCACGCCATGGCAGATCCCATGTCTTCGTAGGGTCGTACGCGGCCACCGTCGCCCGGTCGGTGGGGTCGTCTCGCCGGACCTGCACGTCGTGTGGTGCCAGCATCACCGCGAACCGGCGCCGGGCGTGCCGGTGGCGACCTGTCGCGACGAGCTACTTGACGAGTCTGCCTGACTCGGGCGCCGGGAAGGAGTTGCCCTACGATTGCTGTCACGAGGCGAAGGAGCCCGGGGACGACGGGCCGACGGTTGGTCATGTCCGGACAGCTTGCCTAACGGACACGAACCGACGAGCAGGCAGGACACTTCGCTGACTTCCTTGACTTCGAAGAGGCGCCGGTGGCTGCTCGGCACCTTCGCTGCCGGCCTCTACCTCCTCCTGGCCTGCCTGGCGTACTGGCCTGTGGCTCCTCTCGACGGAAGTCACATAGTTGGCTGTGCCTGTTCCGATCAGGCGCAGGAGGTGTGGTTCCTCAACTGGACGGCATTTGCAGTGCTGCACGGGCACAATCCCTTCTTCACCGACTACCTGATGACGCCCAAGGGCAGCAACCTCGGCACCAACACCGCGATGCCGCTCCTCGGTCTGCTCGGTCTGCCGGTGACAGCCACAGCGGGCGCCGTTGCCGCCTACAATCTCTGGCTCCGCCTGGCCTTCGCCGTCTCGGGTTTCTCGATGTACCTCCTCCTCAGGCGCTACAGCACGTGGTGGCCGGCGGCCCTTATCGGCGGGGTTCTATACGGCTTCTCCCCGTACATGATCGGTCAGAGCCACGCCCATCTCTTCTTGACCTTCGTGCCGATACCACCGCTCGTGGTCGCGCTCGTCGACGACTGGCTCGTCTCCAACCGGCGCCCGGCGGGCCGATCGGGCGTGCTCCTTGGCATCGCTGCCGGCCTCCAGTACCTGATCTCACCCGAGGTTCTCGCCATGACTGCAATCGCCGCCGGAGTCGGGGTCGCCGCACTCTGTGCCCGGCACCGACAGCTGGTCCGAGAACGCTGGCCGAGCTTCCTCGTGGGCTCAGCCGTCGCCCTCGCCGTCTTCGGCATGCTTGTCGGCTACCCGATCTGGATGCTGCTCGCCGGACCACGCCACGTAAACGGCCCACCCCACAGCGTCCATTCGCTCGCCGTCTACTCCGACAACGCCGTGGGGCCTGTGGTGCCGACCTCGAATCAACTCATCGACCCCCCTGCCTCCGCTCAGCTCACCAACCCGGCCCTCCTCCGTGATCCCGCCGAGAGCGGGGTCTACCTCGGAGTTCCACTTCTCCTGGCAATCTTGGCCCTTGTCATCCGGTTCCGTCGGACCGGCATCGTGGTGGCTGCCGGCGCCGCGGGCGCTGGATCCTTTCTTCTCTCACTCGGAGCTCGGCTCGAGCTCACACGTCACATCCTGGCCGTCCGCCTACCCTTCGCGCTGCTCGCCCAGCTGCCGCTTCTGCAGTCGATCGAGCCGGCCCGTTTCTCGTTGTTCGTACAGCTGTCCGCTGCCCTCGTTCTCGGCGTGGGACTGGACCGTCTCCGAGGTGAAGGCCTCCGTCCGGTGCCGCGCGCCCCGCGCTCGACCGATGGGTGCCGACGAGCAGGGCTGAGACGGCGGCTCATAGGTCTCGCCCGCAGAGCTTTTCGTCCGGCCCTGGTCTCGGGGCTCGCAGTCCTTGTCCTTCTTCCTCTTCTTCCGCGACTTCCATACCACTCGGTGCGCACAGGTACGCCGGGTTTCTTCGCTTCGCCGGCGGCTGAGGTCATTCCGAGCGGAGCGGTCGCGCTCACCTACCCGTGGAGCGCGCGGCCCAACGACGATGCCATGTTCTGGCAGATTGCCTCCGGAATGCGGTTCAAGCTTATGGGTGGCGACGTCTTCGTACCGGGTGAGCACGGTATATCGGTCGGGTACGCCACCCCTGCCGGATCGACGGCTGTGCAGCACCTGCTGCTCCAAGGCACGAAGTATTACAAAGGTCCGGCGCCACCCGACGACTTTGCCACCCGTAGCGGTTTATGCCGCATGATCGAAACCCGCCGCATCGCAGTCGTCCTAGTACTGCTCACCACTCCCGGAGCAGACGAAGTCGTGGACGTCGTCAGCCAGGTTCTCGGGCGAGCCCCGAGGAGGTTCGGCCCGGTCGACCTATGGATCGTGCCTCGAGTCGCATCCGGCCAGGTCGGCAGGAGTTGCAATCAACTGCACAAGGGCGGCTCGGTCTAACCTAGGCTCATGAGCGGCCTGGCACGCGTGGCGGTCGTGATCCCGTGCCGCGATGAGGATACGACGGTAGCGGAGGTCGTGAGAGGCTTCGCCGAAGCGCTGCCGCAAGCCACGATCTACGTGTTCGACAACGCATCCAGCGACGATACCGTCGCTCGCGCCGAGGCTGCCGGCGCCGTCGTTCGCAAGGTCTTCCTCCCCGGCAAGGGAAACGTCGTCCGCCGGATGTTCGCCGACGTCGAAGCAGACTGCTACATCCTCGTCGATGGGGACGGGACCTATGATCCCAACCTCGCGCCCACGATGCTCGAGCTGATCGCCTCCGGCCACGACCTTGTGAACGTCGCGCGAGTGCCGTCAACCGACAACGTTCTGCGCCGAGGCCATCGCGTGGGCAACCAGTTGCTCGGGGGGCTCCTCGGCGGTCTTTTCGACCGGCAGGTGGGCGACATGCTCTCGGGATACAAGGCGTGCTCGCGGCGATTCGTGAAGTCGTTCCCGATTCTGTCGCAAGGTTTCGAGATCGAGACAGAGCTGATGGTGCATGCCCTCGAGCTGAACGTCAGCGCGGTCGAGATGACCGGTACCTACGATGTGCGGCCACCCGGGTCGACCAGCAAGCTCGACACCTTGGCTGATGGTACACACATCCTGCGGGCGATCGTCGGCTTGACCCGCCATACGAGACCGTTGGCGTTCTTCTCCGTCCTAGCCGCCGCCCTCGCCCTCCTCGGTATCGGCCTCGGCATCCCCTTGCTCGTCACGTTCCTCCAAACCCATGAAGTTCCAAGGCTGCCGACGGCCGTGCTCGCCAGCGGGCTCGAGATCCTCGCTGCCCTCGCTCTCATCGCCGGACTTGTGCTCGACACCGTCGCGAGAGGACGTAGGGAGCAGCGACTCCTTGCGTTTCTCGCCATCCCGGGACCACTTGCGTCAGCGGGGGCCGAACTGGAAACAACGGGACAGGACAACGGCCGCTCCGCCACCATCGCCCCGAAGATGACTACCGGAGCATCGCCCGCCCCGGGGGTTATCGCGCCGGTGAGGGCGGTTGCGCCAAGTGGGCGGAGCGTCGTCGGGTAGCGGACCCCGTCTCGTCACCGTCCTCACGTGGGTTGACCTGCGAGAACAATTCGAGAGTGCTGGGAGCTAACCTCCGGCGCCGATGGACCGAGTGATTGCTGCTTGGTTGGTGCTGCGCGTCCGAGGGAGGCTTGGGTGAGGAGGTGGATGCCGAGGGCACTGTTGGGCCTCTTGGCGCTGTTGCTGACCGCGAGCGGGATTGCTGGAGCCTTCCAATACGGATGGACCTTTTGGCTCTACCGAGGCTTTGCCGCTCCGAGCGTCCCTGGCCACATACCCCTTGGAACGGTGCAGCAGTTCGATCTCGCGAGTCAGGCGCTTGGCGGACGCTCCGAGCTCGTCTATGTCTTCCTGCCACCGGGCTATAGCCGAGCGGTCAAGGTTCGCTATCCAACGCTCTACCTGCTCCACGGGACTCCGGGGGCACCCCTGAATTTCATCCAGATCGGCGACATGGGGGCGATCGAAGCCAGGCTCGTTGCCGAGAGACGGATGCGCCCCATGGTGCTCGTGATGCCCGCTGGCGGGTCGAGCTACTTTGCAGACACCGAGTGGGCGAATTCCGTCCGCAAAGGGAACAACTGGGAGACCTGGGTCGCGAGAGACGTCGTCGACGCGATCGACCACCGTTTCCGGGTGGCGGTGGATGCTGGGAGCCGCGCGATAGCAGGGCTCTCGGAGGGTGGCTATGGGGCACTCAACATCGGCCTTCACCACCTCTCCGAGTTCCATCTGATAGAGAGCTGGTCCGGCTACATGACCGCGGACAACATCGCCTCCATCTTCGGGCGGCGGATCGCCCGACTGCGATACAACAGTCCCGAAGTCATGGTTCAGCGCCTCAGGGATGTCCTGCTCCGAGACGGAACATACATATGGTTCTACTCCGGCCGAAGCGACTCCCTCCTTGGCAGCAACCGGTCGTTTGCAGCCGAGCTCGTTCGGTTACGGATTCCCCATGAGTTTCTGATCGAACCGGGTTCGCACAACTGGCGGCTCTGGCGGTCAATGGCCGTGGCGGCTCTCCTCGTCGCGTCCGAGCATCTGAGCCCGATCACTGTCTCGGTGAAGGCACAGTGATGGCGGCGAGCGGCGGCGCGGAGATCACGATACCTCTAGGTCCGGCTGGGTCGGCTGGGTCGGAGGTACGGGCTCGTCCTTTGCGGCGCCGGCTCCGACAGGTCGGCCCCCACAAGCTCGGATACGGTGCGAGAGCTTTCCGGCTGGCGGCGCGGATCCTGGCGATGGTCGCGGCCGTCGTCGTCGTCACCTCGATAGCTACGGGCTGGCTGTACTGGATTCGGCTCCCGACCACGGGCTGGCCTGGTCGTCGGATATTCGAGGCCCTCCCGCTCGATGAGCTGCCAGGACACGCGAGCGTGCCTGTCACCGTTTTCGTCGTGTGCTTCGGGCTCGCGGGAGCCGCCCTGGGAATGGTGTCGCGCAGACTCGCTTTCACCCGGCTCAGCGCTGGCATCGGGCTGGCCATCGGCGTCGGGCTCTGGATGTTCCTGCTGGATGCATTCTCTATATATGTCGTGCGCCAGGACACCATGTCCCAGGCCGCGCGGGCAGCCGCGGGCTTGCGACCCGTGTATATAGCTGCGGCTCTGGCTGGCACCGCCGGAGCGGCACTCGCTCGCCCAGTCGCACTCGGCGCGTGGCGGCGGGGACCGTGGAACCGCGTACTGGCTTTCGCTGTCGGCCTGGCCGGTGCAGCGGATCTCGCTTTCGCGATCATCCCCCGTCATCGCGGCGGCCTAGCTGGTATCGAAGGTTTTGCCCCAAGCCCTATTCCGCCCGTCGCGACGGCCCTCGTGATCCCCGCCGGCGTCATTCTCCTACTGTGCGCCCGTGGACTGGCCCGCGGGAACGTCCGAGCCTTCCGCGTTGGCGTCGTCGTACTCGGGATCTCATCGGTCCTTCACCTCTTGCACGGACTTGAGTTCGGGAGAGCCGGGGCATCGGGTCTGCTGGCGGTCGCGCTGGTGGCGCGCCGCGAGGATTTCCGAGCACCCGGTGACCCGAGCGGCCGGCCGCGCGCGCTGACGCGCCTTGCGGCGACAGTCGTATTCGTGTTCGTCTTTGGGGTCACAGTGCTCTGGGTCAACCGCGATCTGTCGGCAGCCCCCATCTCTTTGTGGGAGGCGATAGACGACGCGGCGGGCGCCATGATCGGTCTCGTTCCGCGAGCAGGCATAGACGTCACCAAGGGCTTCCCGCAGTGGCTGCCCCTCTCGATCATGTCCCTCATGGCGGCCGGAGCCGGGTGGTCCGCGATGCCATGGCTCGCACCGTGGACACAGCGCCTCATGGCCGACCGCAATCGAAAGGACAAGGCGGCGGAGATCGTTCATCGATACGGCAGCGATACTCTTGCCCCGTTCGCACTTCGGGCTGACAAGAGCCTGTTTTTCGCCGGCGGGACAGCCGCGACAGCCCCAGAACGGCGACGGCTCCGGAGCGCTCGTCGGGGCGCAGGATGGTTCCCTCCTTCTGGTGAGGTTCTTATCGCGTACCGGGTAGTTCGGGGGATAGCTCTCGTTTCAGGAGATCCAACCGGACCTTCAGAGAGGGTCGCCGAGGCGATGAATGCCTTCCTCGACTATGCGCACGAGCATGGATGGCGTGTCGCGATCCTCGGTGCGTCGGTCAAACTCGTTCCGCTCTATCGTGACCTCGGAATGCGATCGCTCTACCACGGCGACGAGGCCGTCATCGACACCGAGTCCTTCTCTCTCGGAGGAGGGGCGATGAAGTCGGCACGCCAAGGTGTGAACCGCGTGGAGCGGAACGGCTATCTGGTCGAGATCGTGCCCGCGAGCATGACCACATCGGCACTTCGAGCTGAGCTGAGCTCAGTGGAGCGCGAGTGGTTGGGTGCGCGGCCGCGAAAGGGTTTCGTCATGGAAATGGACGGCCTCTTCACAATCGGCGGAGACGACGCCATCTTCGTCCTCGCCAGAGACGCTGAAGGTGCCGTCGCCGCCTTTTTGCATCTCGTCGTCTGCCAGACAAGCCGGACGTTATCGATGTCTTCGATGCCCCGAGGTGGTGGCTTGCCGAATGGGATGGCTGCCTGGCTCGTGGCAAAGACCGTCGAGTTCGCGAGAGCAAACGGCTACGTCAGCGTCTCGCTCAACTTCTCTCCCCTTGCCGGCCTCCTCGAAGCCACCGACGTGTCCGTGAGACGGCGGTTCGAGCGGCGCGCGATCGGTGTCTTGAAACGCGCGCTGTCCCTCCAACTCGACAACCTCTATCTGTTCAATCGCCAGTTTCAGCCGGACTGGCACCCCCGTTATCTCGTCTACGAGCAGCACGGGGACCTGCCCCGGATCGCGGTGGCAGCAATGGCCGCTGAAGGTTACCTGCCCTTCTCTGCTCGTATACGCGGCACCAACTGGGCACAAGGCGCGGTGCTCGACGACAGACCGGCTGAGGGTGCGGCTGTCCCGTGAGGCTCGGACTAGGCCTCGCTCTCGCGCTCGCGTCAGCCCTCGTCATCAATGTCGGTCTCTTCTTCGAACACTCGGCATCGGCCTTGCTGCCACCACTGTCGCTGAGACGACCGCTCTCGTCAGCGCGCCTTCTCTTAGCCGAACCTCTGTGGCTCGCCGGCTACCTGGCGGGATGGATCGGCTGGGCGATCTATATCGGTGCCCTACACTTCGCCGCGCTCTCGGTCGTCCAATCTGTCGCGGCTGGCGGAATCGGGTTTCTCGCCCTTGCTGGCTCGAGGTGGGGTGGCAGGCGCCTGAGCTTCCAGGAGCGAGTTGCCGTGGTGGCTTGCCTCGTGGGCCTTGCTGCCGTAGGGCTATCCCTTATTTGGGTGAGCCCACCAGAAGTCACACCCGGCTGGCATGGCGTCGCTCTCTGGATCGCCGCATGTGTCGCTGGCTCCGGGCTGCTCATAATCACTCCGAGGCGCTTGCTTGCTCCAGGACTCGGTCTAGCAGGAGCTGCCGGGTGCCTGTATGCCGCCAGCGATATAGCGACCAAAGGGGCTCTAAGCGGCCTTGGATGGGTTCTTGTTCCCGTGCTCTTGTTGTTCGCTTTCCTGGCCTTCAGCATGCTCCAGCTTTCATTCCAGCGCGGCACTGCTCTCGCGACCGCGGGGTTCTCGACCCTTATGAGCAATGCTGTGCCGATCGCAGCCGGTGTCGTGCTCTTCCGAGAGCGGCTCCCCGGTGGGATCCTCGGAGTGGTCCGGGCCGGTGGATTTGCTGCCATTTTGACGGGCGCGGTTCTCCTGGCGAGGAGGGCAAGGGGTACAGCGCCTGGATCCTCGTTGCAGCCCATGGACGGCCCTGGCGTTGCAAAATCACACGAGGCATGAGGATGGCTGTAGCCACGCTGCGCGATGGACCGCGGCTCCGGCGCTGGCGCCAACGCCGAAGGGCATCGCGCGTAAGTTCCATGCGGCGCGTGTTGCCAGCTCTGCTCGTGCTCGGGCTCGTCCTGTCGGCGTGCTCCTCCACTTCGACTTCGGGACCGACTTCAACCAAAGTGCCTGTCACCACTAAGCCGTCTACGACGACGAGCACGGGGCCTGCGACGAGCACCACGGTCGCAAGGCCGCTCGCGCACCCCTTTGCTGGCGTGAACGCGCCAGCGGTGGTCCAGACTTCAATGTGGTCGGCATCGCTTGAGCGTTACGTGGCGGTAGCCGTCTACCTGCCGCCTGGCTTCACCCGAACAGGTCGGCGGTACCCGGTGCTGTACCTGCTGCACGGCGTTCCTGGCAGCGCCCGGGGAATGGTGAAGTCTCTCGACCTGAAGAGGACCCTTGACCGCCTCATCGACGATCACCGGATCGGGCCAATGATCGTCGTAGCTCCAAGTGATGGTCCGCTGGCCAAGACGGACACGGAGTGGGAGAACTCTCCCCTCATTCCAAAGTGGAAGTGGGGTTCCCTGGTAACGAGAGACCTCGTGACGTGGTCGGAAAATGAGCTTCCGGTTTGCACCACTCGTTCTGGGCGCGCTCTCGGAGGTCTCTCGATGGGAGCATTCGGTGCGATCAACCTCGCTCTTCACAACCTAGCGGAGTACGGATCTGTAACGCTGTGGTCGCCTTATTTCATAGGCAACACTCCGAGAGTCGAGGGACGGACGGGTTCACGTGGCTGGTTCGACAACTCGCCTTTGAAGTACCTGCCGCTCATCGTGCAGTCGCTTCGTCGCTACCGGCTGCACATGTCCTTCTACTCGAGTCCAGGCGTGCCCGGCTTCCGGTCGTCTGTCGAGTTTGCCGCTGTCCTCAAAAGGCACGACATTCCATATAGGTTCACCCGAGGCTTGCACTCCTGGAGAACCTGGCGGGACAAGTTCCCCTCGGAGATGATCTGGTTGAGCCGTTACTTTCACTGTTGAAGTTCATCCCCAACGCCTCTGACTGGAACCTAATGATGCCGCGGTGGGGCGCGGCTCTTCCTAGATGACCAGCTCAGGGACGTGGACAGTCGGAGCATCCGTCAGGGCGCCGCGCAACCGACCGCCTCGGCCGTTGCCGCACAGATCGCTCTCAGGGTGGTCGGGGTCACCCTGCCCACGCGTCGCACCAGCCTTGCTCGGGAGACGAGTTGGAGGTTGTCGAGGTTCACGACGCAAGGCTTGCGGAGGCCGTCGGCCTCAGCCAGGCCGACCTCGGTGCTGAGGCCGCGTACGGTCGATGTGACCGGGCCGACGATCACCGAGTGCAGAATCTGCCCCAGGGGATCCCGGGTGAGCACGACCACCGGGCGGCGTTTGTCGAGCTCGGCCAACCAGATCTCGCCTCGCCGGACCGCCGGCGAGCTCAGCTGCTCTCCGGCCACTCGGCATCCCAGTCGGTGTCGTCGACGAGGTCGCTCCAGTCCGGAAGGACGTCGTTGAGCGCGCCCTCCACAGCGGTAGGAGGGGTCCTCGTGTAGGCCTTGACGTCGTGGAGGACGCGGTAACGACGTATCAACTGGGAGAGCGCGACGTCGA
>CAZAMA010000092.1:0-12565 GCA_964485645.1 uncultured Acidimicrobiaceae bacterium
GCTCCAGCTGCCACCTCATGCTGAGCATCGCCACGTGAACCCAGTCAGGTCGGTTCCCCAGCTCGTAGCGGAGCTCGTAGAGCGCCTTGTCGATCAGATGAGCGCGCAGGTCAATCGCGAGCTCCTCATCGCTCGGAAGCAAGTCTGCCGCCCGCGCCACTGGGATATAGCCTCCGAGATACGCGATCGAGTTCCAATACGCCCAACGCGTCGCGGCGCGCTGGTAGTGCTCGAGCTCGGCGCTCGACTCCGTCTCGAGCACGCCGCGGGCCACGAGATCGTCGACGGCGCTGTAGGCGACGTACTGGTACGAACGGAGCATGCCGGCCACATCTCTCATCGGAGACCTCTTGAGGCGCCGCTCGCCGAGGCTGCGGTCCGGCTCGCCCTCGAAGTCGACGAAGATGTAGTCGCGCCCGGTGAAGAGCACCTGACCGAGGTGCAGATCGCCGTGGACGCGGATCCGCCGCCCGGATCTAAGGTCCAGCAAGCCGAGAAAGGCTCGCAGCATCTCGTCCTCGGAATCGGTCACCTCCCTGGCGAGCGCCTGGTCACGAGCCGTCATGGTGCGTGCCTTCTGACGCGTAAGTGCGAGCGTGCGCCGGGCGGCGGTGCGCATCGACTGGTAGAGCGAGCGCTGCGACATCGCCGAGACAAGCTCGGGATCGAACTCATGAGAGGCGACGGTGCGCGCCCCTCGCGCGGTGAGAGCCAGGTGGAGCTCGCCAGTGCGGCGTCCGAGCAGCTCGGCCGCGCCGAGTTGGTCCGACATGAGGGCTTCGACCGAGTCCGGGATGCTCCCTGCCGCGAGACCTTCGATCCACCCGCCATGGCGAGGAGGAGGCAAGGGCTGTTCGGACGTGCCTGCGAAGCTCGGAACATATGCCTCGAGAAAGGAACCCGCGGCGCGCAAGGTGCTCGCCCACGCATCTGACTCATGGGTCACGAACTCGTGGACGGCCGCGACCAGGTAGGGGTGCCCATCTGAGCCCACCAGATCCACGGAGCCGAGCAACCGCGCGGCCCCTGCGCTCGCACCAGCGGACGCGAGCAGCCGCCCGAGCTCGACCTCGGGGTGTAGCCCGCTCTCGAGGCGCCTGATCGACTTGACGATGCAACGGTGATCTTCGGCATCGCCTATCACGACCGAGGAGTTTGACTGCTCGGTGGCCATGAGGCGGGCCGAGGACCTCGCGCCGGTCGGGACCCGCGTGAGCAACGCCGCGGTCTCGGGGACGACCGAGGCCACGAGGTGGGCCCCGGTGCCGTCACTGCGGCCGCGCCTGCTGCCCAGAAGTGCAACGATAGCCTTGCCGTACGCCGGCTCGTAGTGCGCGTCGACGAGCAGGCCGGGAGGGCCGGCTGGAGTGCCGATCATCGTGAACAGGCCCTCTGGGTGGTCGCGGACCAGGGCATCTGCGGCCTCGCCCTGCACGAAGGTGATGGGCACGAGGTAGCGTTCCGGCTCCGACTCGAGGTACTCGACGTTCACCATGAGCAGCTGCGCGCGGTCGGCTGATGCGGCCTGCAGGGGCACGGTCACGTGGTCGAGGATCGTCACCTGCGCGATCCGGCGTCCTTTGCCGGCGAACCACCTGCGGGTGCGCAGCACAGCGGGCAGCATCGACTCGAGCTTGCGTCTTTCCTCGGTCTCGACGAGCCGCCACCAAGGTCCCGCGGTCTGCAGCGCCGGCAGAGAGACGGTCCCGGTGTGCACGTCAGCTGTCGGATCGCCCAGCGACAGCCAGTAGAAGGAGTGCGGGCCCAGCGTCACGAGGTAGGGGAGGTCGCCAATCATCGGAAAGCTCGTCTGACCGAAGAGCTCGCGTGGCGTCACGCCCCGGTGAGCCGCCAGGTCGAGCTCGACATACTGCGCGAAGCGTGACAGGTTCGCCACGACCAGGACCTCTTCATGCTCGTCAGCCCGCACGAAGGACAGCACGCGCGGGTTCTCGGATTGGACGAACTCCATGCGGCCGCGCCCGAAGACAGGGTGACGCTTGCGCAGCGCGATAAGCCGGCGGATCCACCTCAGCAGGGAGTCCGGGTTGTCGGACTGCGCCTCGACGTTGACCGACTCGTAGTGGCACTGCGGGTCGGTGTTGACCGGAAGGAAGAGGCGTTGGGGGTTCGCCGTCGAGAAGCCGGCATTGCGGTCGGCATTCCACTGCATCGGCGTGCGAACGCTGTTGCGATCGCCGAGGTAGACGTTGTCGCCCATGCCGATCTCGTCGCCGTAGTAGAGGACCGGGGTACCGGGAAGCGACATCAAAAGACCATGCATCAGCTCGATCTTCTGCCGGTGGAACTGCAGCAGGGGAGCGAGCCGGCGCCGGATGCCCAGGTTGATGCGCATAACCGGGTCGCTCGCGTACGACCGGTACATGTAGTCGCGCTCCTCGTCGGTGACCATCTCGAGGGTCAATTCGTCATGATTGCGCAGGAACACGGCCCACTGGCAGCTCGGTGGGATGTCCGGGGTCTGCTGCATGATGTCGATGATCGGGAACCGGTCCTCCATGCGCAGCCCCATGAAGAGACGCGGCATGACCGGAAAATGAAACGCCATATGACACTCGTCGCCCCTGCCGAAGTAGGCCGAGGCGTCGTCTGGCCACTGGTTCGCCTCCGCGAGCAGCATCCGCCCGGGGAACCGCTCGTCCATGTGCCGGCGCAGCACTCGCAGGAAAGCATGCGTCTCGGGGAGGTTCTCGCAGTCGGTGCCGTCCTGCTCGTAGAGGTAAGGAACCGCGTCGAGCCTCAGACCGTCGACTCCCAGCTGCAGCCAGAAGTCGAGAGCCCGCAACACGGCTTTGTGCACTGCCGGGTTGGCGAAGTTGAGGTCGGGTTGGTGAGAGTAGAACCGATGCCAGAAATATGCGCCGGCCTCGGGGTCCCAGGACCAGTTGGAGGACTCGAAGTCCCTGAAGATGATCCTCGCGTCCTTGTACCGCTCCGTCGTGTCGCTCCAGACGTAGTAGTCCCTGTAGCTGCTTGCGGCAGGCGAGCGCCGCGCCCTTTGGAACCAGGGATGCTGGTCGGAGGTGTGGTTGAGGACCAGCTCGGTGATCACCTTGAGGTCGCGCCGGTGGGCCTCCTCGACGAAGCGGCGGAAGTCAGAAAGGGTGCCGTAGTCAGGATGGATGCTCGTGTAGTCGGCGATGTCATATCCGTCGTCACGAAGTGGCGAGGGATAGAAGGGCAGCAGCCAGATGGCCGTGACCCCGAGCTGCTGCAAGTAATCGAGACGCTGGGCCAGACCGCGGAAGTCACCGCGTCCGTCTCCGTCGGAGTCCGCGAAAGCGCGCACGTGGACCTCGTAGATGATCGCGTCCTTGTACCAGGCCGTCGTGTCGGCGGGGCTGCTCAGGCCCTGGCTCGTAAAAGGGGGGCTCACGGTGTCTCCAGTACGAGGAGGTGGGCAGAGATGACAGCCGGGTCGAGTCGCACGAAGTTGCGCCCCACTTGCCAGATGTAGGTCGTGTCGCCGAGGACGTCACGGAAGGAGACGCTGGCGCCGGCCGCGAGCCCGAGCGCTGTGGGATCGAGCTCCACGAACCCTGACTGCACCCACTGTGCATCGAGACTGACGACGCCGATCACGATGTCAGAGCTGAGCTCGTCCCGCTTGCACCAGGCGATGATCTGATCGTTGTCGACCTCGAGGAAGAAAAGATTGGCATCCCGCTGCAAGGCTTTATGGGTGCGGCGGGCCACATTCAACTTGGTAATGACATCCCGCAGACTTTTTGCGTCGTCGAGATCGTGGTGACGGACCTCGTACTTCTCGGAGTGGAGGTACTCCTCGCTGCCCGCCTCGACGGGCTCGTCCCACATGAGCTCGAAAACCGGTCCGTAGATGCCGTAGTTGGCACAGAGCCCACCCGCGAGGACCAGCCGGGCGACGAATGCGGCGCGGCCGCCCTGCTGGAGACTGGCGGCGAGGATGTCGGGCGTGTTCGGCCAGACGTTGGGACGGAAGTACGCCCGCCCAGGACCGCGTGTGAGCTCCCCGAAGTACTCCGTCAGCTCCGCCTTGGTGTACCGCCAGGTGAAATAGGTGTACGACTGGTCGAATCCTACCTTGGCCAATCGGTGCATGACCTTGGGGCGCGTGAAGGCCTCCGAGAGAAACACCGTATCGGGATGCTCGCGTTTCACCTCAGCGATCAGCCACTCCCAGAACGCGAATGGCTTCGTATGGGGATTGTCCACGCGGAATATCTTGATCCCGCGGTCGGCCCAGGTCTTGGTGACGTGGTGCAATGCCCGCCACAGACCGTCACGATCACGCGTCTCGAAGTCGAGCGGGTAGATGTCCTCGTAGCGCTTGGGCGGGTTCTCCGCACATGCGATGGTCCCGTCACTGCGGTGACGGAACCAGTCGGGATGCTGGGTCACCCACGGATGGTCCGGGGAGCACTGGAACGCCAGGTCCATGGCGACGTCGATCCCGCGTGCCGCGGCCTCGCTGACGAGGCTGGCGAAGTCACCGAGGGTTCCGAGCTCGGCAGCCACGTCTTCGTGCCCGCCTGCCGCGCCGCCAATGGCCCAGGGGCTGCCCACGTCGAACGGACCGGCCGGGCTCGTATTGTCCCTCCCTTTTCTCGCTGTCACCCCTATCGGGTGAATCGGCGGCAGGTAGAGAACATCGAAACCGAGCTCGGCGACATAGGAGAGCCGGTCGATCACGTCCCTCAGCCGGCCCGGGCGGCTCGGATCGGGACTGGCGGAGCGCGGAAAGAGCTCGTACCAGCTCGAAAAGGCAGCCCTGGGCGACGCGGCAACGGTTCGGAACCTGTATCTCGCCCCGGTGGCTCCGTCGTGAAGGGGGCGTCGGGAAAGGGCGGCCGCCCACCGGTCCGTCCCAGTCAGGGCCAGCTCCCCTGCGACAATGGTGCCAGGGGCTCCCCTCATCGCCTCGGCGATCTCGAGCAGATCACGCGCCGCCTGTGTCTCCTCGATATCTTGTCCGCGGGCAAGGGCTGCTGCTGCTCGTGCCACCAGCTGTGAACCGCGATGGATGTCGATCTGGTCCGAACCTCCGGTCCCGAGCAGGGCCCGTGCATCGCAAAGCCACCCCGCGAGCTCGTCGATCTCCGCCGCGACCTCGATCTCGAGCGGGCCGGCGACGCTAGGCACGAGCGCGCCGGTAAACACGTCGTTGCCGAGGCTGGCCATGGGCGACTCCGTCCAGCGCCGAGAGCCAGCGCGACGGTGTCGCAGGAGCGCCCGGACCGCGCTGTGCCCGTGGCAGAAGACATCGGCGCTGACGACGAAAATGTCTCCAACGACCGCCTTTGCCGGAAAGCGCCCGCACTCGACGACGGGCTCGACTGCCTCTATCACCACATCAGGCCGCGCAGAGCCGGGATCGCGCGGCGTGAGCTTCGTGTCGGTCACCGCGGCGAATGCTATTGGCAGAACGGCGCGAGGTGGCGGAGCCGGCCACCCAGTGCTCGTGCGCGCCGTCGGCGCGGCTGCGCGGCCAGCTTTCAACCTTGCATGGCCCGCCGATCACAGAGCCAGACGACGCGCGCGGCGCGGACGCGGGCGGCCGGCAGATCCTCGCCCCCGAGAATGCGCTCGAGCGCGCCGTGCTTGGTCGGCCCGGCGACAGTGAACACCACCAGGCGGCCGAGGGCGATCGCGGCGAGGGTCAGTGTCAGTCGGGGGTAGGGGTTTCGCCCCGTCGGGTCCTCCGAGGCCAGAACCAGTGCCGCGCCCGGGCTCTCGAGAGCGGCAGACCCAAGAAACAGCGACGCCGTGTGACCGTCGGGCCCGAGACCGAGGTGGACCAGATCGATCTCCCCGAGATGGGCTATCTTCGCGGCGTAGGCATCAGGGTCATCGCAGCTCATCGGCGTCAAGCTCGCGAGCCCGCCGGTCGGCACGACAAGCGACTCGCGCACCAGTCGCTGGTTCGCGGCGGGATCGTCAGCAGGTACGCACCGCTCGTCGCCAAGGAACAGCGCGACTTCGGACCAGTCGATCGAGGAGTCCGTCGCAAGTCGCTCGTAGCACGCCCTCGCGGTGTCACCACCGGAGACGGCCATGGAGAAACGGCCCTCTCGCCGTCTCCTCGCGGCTGCGTATTCTGTCGCGACCAGCTCCGCGAAGGCTTCCGGAACGTCTGGGACCTCGCGTAGCTCACCGTTTCGGGGCACGCGCAGGCTGCTCACGCTCCCATCTCAGGAGTGCCCGGCAAGGTTTGCGGCCTTGTCCGTCAACTTCTCGATGAGGCCGTCGAAGGACTTCGCGAAGGAAGCCACCCCCTCCTCCTCGAGGAGGCGGGCCACGTCCTCCAGATCTACCCCGACATCGGCGAGGTCGTGAAGGACGCGCTTGGCATCCTCAAGCTCGGCACTTCCCATGACAGACACCCTGCCGTGGTCGAGCACGCTCTCGAGCGTCTCCTCCGGCATGGTGTTGACGGTGTGCGGTGCCACCAGGGTGTCCACGTAAGCGAGGTCGAGATACGCGGGGTTCTTCGTAGAGGTCGATGCCCAAAGTGGCCGCTGCGGCCGCGCACCCCGCTTTGCCAGCTGCTCCCAGCGCTGCCCACTGAAGAGCCGCTCGAAGGTCTCGTAGGCCATTCGCGCCTGGGCGACTGCCGTCTTGCCACGGAGTCCGAGCGCCTTGTCCGCGTCCTGCGGGCGAGCGCCGGAGGCCGCTATCGCCTCGAGACGGCGATCTGTCTCGGTGTCCACCCGGCTGACGAAGAAGGAGGCGACCGAGGCCACCGAAGCGGGCTCTCCTCCCGCTGCCACCAGGTCCTCGAGCCCGGACTGGTACGCCTCGATGACCTCCCCGTAACGTTCGATCGAGAAGATCAAGGTCACGTTGATGCTGCGACCCTCGCTGATCATCTGCCGGATCGCCGGAAGGCCCTCGGCCGTGGCGGGGATCTTCACGAGGACGTTCGGCTTCCCGACGCGCTGGTGGAGCTCGCGCGCGGCTGAGACCGTCCCGGCGGTGTCGCGCGCGAGGCCGGGTGCCACCTCGATCGACACGAAGCCATCGCCCCTGTCACTTTCCTCGTAGAGCGCGGAGAACAGCTCCAGGGCGTCGGCGACGTCCTTCACCACGAGATCCCAGTACGCGGCGGTCACGTCGTTGTGCCGCGTCATCGACTCCTCGAACTGACGGTCGTACTCGGCACCGCCTTCGATTGCCTTGGCCATGATCGTGGGATTCGACGTGAGGCCCCTCACCCCTTGTCCGATCAGCTCCGCGAGGTGCCCGGAGGTGAGATAAGACCGCTTCAAATTATCGATCCATGGGCTCTGTCCACCTTCGGTGTACAGGTCGTTCAGCTTGGTCACGGTGCCTCCTCGGGTGTATTGGGTTCGCCGCGAGCTCGTAAGCCGAGTGTCGGAGGCTCGCCGCGATCTGTGCCTTAGGGTCCTAGTCTCGTCTCGCTGCGAGCAGCTCACGAGCTTTCTCGGCGACGTTTTCGCCCGAGAAACCGAACTTCTCCATGTTCGTCGCGCCCGGAGCCGAGGCGCCGAAGCGATCGAGAGTCACCGTTGCCTGGGCGTACCGGTCCCATCCGAGAGAGGCCCCCGCCTCGACTGCAAGGCAAGGAGTGCCTGGTGGGAGAACCGCGTCTCGGTAACTGGAGTCTTGGCGCTCGAAGAGGTCCCATGAAGGAAACGACACGACCTGTACCCGGACGCCCTCGGACGTGAGCGCGGCGGAAGCGGACACGCAGTGCTGTACCTCGCTACCGGTCCCAAGCAACACGATGTCGGGATCCAAGCCGTCGCGGGGAGCCGAGAGCACGTACGCGCCACGGGCGACTCCACCGCGGCTCTTCTCGGCCGTGCCCTCGAGAACCGGCAGGTCCTGGCGACTCAGCACTAAAGCGGTCGGACCATCGGACTCGACGGCAATCTGCCAGGCCGCGGCACACTCGTTCGCGTCTGCTGGTCGCACGAGCCTCAGTCCGGGCATTGCGCGCAACGACGCGAGATGCTCGATCGGCTGGTGCGTCGGACCATCTTCTCCGAGCCCGATCGAGTCGTGCGTGAAGAAGTAGACGACGTGCGCGCGCGACAGGGAGGCAAGGCGGATAGCCGGCCGCGCGTAGTCGCTGAAAACGAAGAACGTCCCACCCACAGGCAGCGTGCCACCGTGGAGCGCCATCCCGTTCATCACCGCTGCCATGGCGAACTCGCGGATGCCGAAGTGCACCTGATTGCCGCCTTGGTGGGAGCGGTCCTGAACCTCCCCCGCGCTCAAGTGGACGCCGGTGTTGCCCGTGAGGTCAGCTGAGCCGGCGACAAGACCGGGCAGAAAGTCGGCGGTCGCGTTCAGGCATGCGTTGACGGCCTTGCGCGTCGCCATCTTCGTCCCGGAGACGAAGGTCGGCAGGCCCGCGGCCCATCCAGTGACACCGCCCCCCCTCATGCACGCTTCGTATGCCGTCCGCGCGGTACCGTCGAGCAGCGACACGCGCCGCTCCCACTCCTCGCGCGTCTTGGCTCCCCTGCGACCCGCCGCCCGGTAGTACTCGAGGACATCGCCAGGGGAGTAGAAGTCCTCGTCGACGGGCAAACCAAGCACTGCCTTGGTCGCACGTATCTCCTCGGCCCCGAGCGGGTCGCCGTGGGCCTCCTTGGTATCGGTGCGGTGGGGAGACGGCCAGCCGATATGGCTCCTCAAGACGACAAGGGTCGGCCGGTCGGCTTCTGCCATGCCCTCGCGCAGGCCGGACTCGATGGCGTCGAGGTCGTTGGCCACCTCACCGAGATGCACGACATGCCAGCCGTAGGCTTCGAATCGGCGCCCCACGTCGTCGTTGTTCGCGAGCTCCGTCGCGCCATCGATCGTGATGTGGTTGTCGTCGAACACGTAGACGAGCCGCCCAAGACCGAGGTGCCCGGCAAGGGAGGCCGCCTCGTGACTCACTCCCTCCATGAGGTCGCCGTCGCCACACAGGACAAAAGTATGGTGATCGCAGACACCGGGACCGAAGCGATGGCGGAGGTACCGTTCCGCGATGCCAAGGCCCACCCCCTGCGCGAAACCCTGACCGAGTGGTCCCGTGGTCACCTCGATCCCTGCGCTGTGGTGGACCTCGGGATGGCCAGGAGTGCGGGAGCCGAACTGCCGGAACTGCCGGAGGTCGTCGAGAGTGAGACCGTAGCCCGTCAGATAGAGCATCGAGTACTGGAGTATCGACGCGTGGCCGTTGGACAGCACGAACCGGTCACGGTCGGCCCAGAGCGGGTCGCCCGCGTCGTAGCTCATCACGCGAGTGAAGAGCACGTGGGCAAGCGGCGCGAGTGCCATCGCCGTGCCGGGGTGACCGGAGCTCGCGCGCTGCGGGGCGTCCATGGCAAAGCCGCGGACGACATTTATGCCGCGTTGCTCGATGTCGTTGTCACTGGGGGCGTTGGGCACGGGATCGAGCCTAATCCGGCTCTCGATGACGAGACTCGCGCCTGGTGGCGCTTTGCCCAACGACGCGCTCGGCCAGCAGCGCGACGACCTGCTCGTTGCTCTCCGGGGTGCCGACTGTGACCCGGAGGTACCCCGGAGCACCGATCGAGTCACCACTTCTCACGTTCACGCCTCTGGAGGCCAGCCACGAGGACGTCTCGGGGTCGGGCTCCTCGCAGCAGACGAAGTTCGTCTCCGTCGGCAGCGGGTTCAATCCCATCTCGGCAAGGCTCCGCCACAGGCGGAGCCGCTCGTACTTCTGCTCGCGCAAGCGCTCGAGGTAGCTCGGCTCGGCCCGAAGAGCCGCCTCGCCCGCGCGAAGGGCCAGGGCACTGACGGCGTTGGGACCGATGTGGGCTCGCAGGTCGGTGGCCATCTCCGCACTCGGGACGACGCCGTAACCAAGACGGACACCGGCAAGACCGAAGAACTTCGAGAAGGTGCGGGTGACCAGAATCGAGCGGCCCGATGCGAAGAGGTCGAGAGCGCCCCGCTCAAGTCGAGCGAACGCGTCGGTGTACTCGAAGTAAGCCTCGTCCACGACGAGAAGGACCCTCTCTGGCAGATCCCTCGCCAGGCCCTCGAGCGCACCCGAGGGCATCGCCGCACCGGTCGGATTGTTGGGGTTGCAGACGACTACACAGGTTGTGCGGTCGGTGACGGCGGACAGGAGCCCCTCCGCGTCGCACGCTCCGTTCCCGAGCAGGGGTACGGGCACGGCTCGCGCGGAGGACGCGCTCGGCGCGGCGGAAAAGGTCGGGTACGACGGGGCAGGAATGACAACCTCGGCTCGCGGACCCCCGAGAGACGCGATCGCCCGGTAGAGGAGCTCGTTCGATCCCGCCGCGAGGATGACCTGGTCGGGCCGAACCGCGAGCCTCTCGGCGATCAAGCGCACCAGCGGGCCCTCGTTGCCGAATGGGTAGCAGTTCGCTGCAATGGACCACTCGGCCATGGCCGAGAGAACCTCCGGGGGTGGTGGGTAGGGGTGTTCGTTCGCGTGCAGGCGCACCGCCGGGCCGCTCTGGAAGAACCGGCGCTGGGGTGCTCCGTCGCTCGCGGCGTCACGCCAGTCAAGTCCCGTGATGACTACCTCCACACAAGCCACGGCCGTGCCAAGCGCGACTGGCAGATGGCCTCAGGTGACTACCTCGCGGGCGAGGCTGAGTCCGGCACCAGCCAGCAGTGCCTGCTCGTCGACTTTGCTTCCCGAGGTCATCGGCAAGTAGTCCACGATCTCCACCCGGTCGGGAAGCATAGTCGCCGGGAGCACCGCCGATGCTGCCAGGCGAACCTCGCGACCGCTTGTGGGTCCACGCGTCGTCACGAACGCCGCGATCGCGAGCTGGCCGTCGTTGTCGTAGGGGGTGCACACGGCGGCCGAGATCGGTTCGAGATCGCACAGCGCAGCCGCCACCTCCAAGAGCGAGATGCGGATCCCCGACCTTTTCACCATCCGATCTCCGCGGCCGACGAGAAAGTACACCCCGGCGTCGTCGCGGAAGACGACATCGCCTGTTCGATAAAGCGTCATACCAGCCACGACGTCGTCGCGAAGCACGGACGCTGTGAGCTCGGCATCGCGCCAGTAACCGGCCATGAGCTGGCGGCCGCCGATGTAGAGCTCGCCCGGCTCTCCGACCGCGTCGATCACACGACCGTCGTCGCCCACGATGAAGAAGGGGTTTCCCTTGTAGGGCCGCCCAATCGGGACGCTGCCGTTGCCTGGCAGGCTCTCGCGGCGCACCGGCCATGCGGTGACAAGTCCCGTCGTCTCCGTCTGTCCATAGCGGTTGAACACACAGAGGGCCGGCGCCGCGCGAAAGAGCGAGCGCAGGTCCCCAACCGTGAGGCTCTCCCCGCCGAGCCCCATCGTTACGAGCGAGCTCGAGGCCAGCTGCGCGACCTGCTCGCTGCCAAGAAGGAGTCGCAGGTAGGTCGGGGAAAAGCTGGTATGGGTGATCTCTTCGCTGGCAAGGACGCGAAAGAACATCCTCGGCAAAAAGAGATGATCCCTCGGAGGTATGACGAGCGTCCCGCCGGCCGCGATGGCCGGAAAGACGGTACCGAAGGACCCGACGAAATGGACCGGCGAGACACACAGAGCACGCGTCGCCTGGTGGATGCCCATCGACTCGATCGCGAACAGTGTCGCCGCGGCAAAGGCCACCTGGCCTGTGACGACGCCTTTCGGTGACCCCGTGGTGCCCGAGGTGTAGATGCAGTATGCCGGCCGGTCGCTCGGGGGCACGGGTGGGGGGCACGGGCGACGAGACCGCCTGGCGTCGTCCATCGTGAGCCGCAGGAAGGGGCCGGGATCGAGGCCGGCGGGAGGTGACAGCACCGCGCGTGGCTCACAACTCTCGAGGATGTACCTGAGGCGCGCCGGGGGATCGCCGCTTGCGAGGGGCACGAAGATCGCGCCCACCCAAGCGCACGCGAGAGCCGCGACGACGAAATCTACCGAGTTGCCCATACCGAGCGCGACACGATCACCCACCTCGACCCCGATGTCACCGAGGTGGCCGGCGACTGCCCGTACCTCGCCGTAAAGCTCTCCATAGGTGAGCCTGCGGTGCAAATCTGTGACTGCCTCGTGGTTCGGCGTCGAAGCCACGTGGCGGCCGATCAGTCCGAGCAGGTCCAGCCCGTCACCGGTCATGATCTGTGGCGCTGGAGCCGGCTGCTCGTCTCCCAACAAGCGACGCAAGGGTCTCCGCCGGCGCCGAGGCAAACCTGACGACATCCTCGTCGGAGAGCTCGATGCCGAAGGTCTCCTCGATCTGCATGAGCGTCTGCATCACCCGAAAGGAGCTGAGGCCGAGATCGAGGAGGGACAAGCTGCTCCCGAGATCCGCGCGCTCGAGACCAGTTGCCCCGATGAGGAACTCGACCACCTCGTCGTCGTCTAACACCGAGTCCTCCTATGTGTCGGCCGATCACGTTCTCACGCCTGCCTGTCACTCGTGCTCGCCGGCGACGGTACCAGAGAGCCCCCACAAGCGCGGCCCGCGTTGGCGAGGACCAGAGACACCTTACTTTCAATGCCGTCGCGCGCCGCCGTGCGTTCGCCGGGCTCGACTGTGCCCGCCTCGTCCCCGGTGGCTCGACACGCCTG
>CAZAMA010000093.1:0-12423 GCA_964485645.1 uncultured Acidimicrobiaceae bacterium
ACGGCGGCCGTCTTCTTGCAGGTGGCGGATGATATCGCGGTCGACGTCGTCCAGCCTGACCTCGCGAGGCGCCCGGGAGCGAGGCGCCCGGGCGGGAGCTGGCCGGGCCGCGTCGGGCCGCGCCGCATCGGGCCTCATCGGGTCGGGCCGGGCCGCGTCGGGCCGGGCCGCATCGGGCCTCATCGGGTCGGGCCGCGTCGGGTCGCGTCGGACCCCATCGGGTCGGGCCCCATCGGGTCGGGCAGACTCATCGGTCGCTGGTCGAGCGAGGCGGCTCATAGCCGGGCGCGTATCTTGGCGCGTACCAGAACCCGCTCAGCTGCCCGCCGTCAACCTCCAAGGCGGCACCGTTCATGTAGCTCGCAGCATCGGAGGCGAGGAACAGCACAGGCTCGGCCTGCTCCTCGGCCCGAGAGAAACGGCCAAGGGGAATGCGCGGCAGGTAGGCAGCCTCGAACTCGTCGTCCAGATCAGGCTCGGTCATCTCTGTCACCGTCATCCCCGGACAAAGGGCGTTGCACCGTATGCCGAAGGGGCCAAGCTCGAAGGCCAGCATCTTTGTGAGCATGACGACGCCGGCTTTGGAAGGGCAGTAGGCGCCGAAGGGCGACTCGGCCACGAAGGCATCGACCGAGGCCACGTTCACGATCACCCCTCGCCCGGCTGCCACCATGTGCCTGCCCGCCTCCTGGCTCGCCACGAAGACGGCGGTGAGGTTCGTCTCGACCGTGTCGTCCCAGTGCTCGTCGGACACCTCGAGGATCGGCTCGGAATAGGCAACTCCGGCGTTGTTCACGAGCACGTCGAGGCCGCCTGACGCGACCTGCCCCACGAGCGAGCGTAGCGCCGCCCGGTCTCTCACATCGAGCACGACAGGCTCGATCGAGCCGGCGGGTGCCTCCCGGGCGAGCTCCTCCAGCCTCGAGGACCGCCTGCCCAGCGCGACGACGTGGGCACCCTCTCTCGCAAATGCCGCGGCCGTGGCACGCCCGATCCCGCTCGTCGCGCCCGTAACGAGCACGCGCTTGTCTACGAAACGATCCACCGCCGTCACCCCGCGGCGCTGCGCGCCTCGGCCACGAGTCGGTAGAAGTGCTGGATGAGCCGCTCGGCATCGCTCAGGCCGCGGTCGATCGTGATTGCCATGCGCGCTCACCTTTCGCTTCGAAGCGGCCCGGTTGGTGTCGCTCGATTGCGCAAGAGAGTAGCTGTAGAATCACGCTTTGCGCAATCACAAGATACGAGTGAGACATCTCTGAAAAGGTGCTTCCGTGAGGGCAGTGCAACTCGTCGGCTACGGAGATCCGCCCCGTTTCGAGCTGCGGGAGGATCCCGACTTTGACATTCTCGGGGCCCCGACGCCGAGCGCCTGTCATCGCCTGCGCGCTTCGACAACGTGGTCCTTACGATGTAAGGCGAGCGCTGGATTCGCACAGGGCGAGCAGTTTGCGAGCGGCCAAGCTGTAATGTTACGATCGTCATAAATAACCGACAGCCCGCCTCGCGTGCTGAGGGCTCCAGGAGGGGATACAGCGATGGAGGGAAGACAGCCAGGCGAACAGCGTGGGCTTCGGGCCCCTGGGCAACCCGGGGAAGACGTCCCCAATGACAAGATCGACCGGCGCGAGTTCCTACAGCGGGCGAGCGCCGTCGGCGTCTCTGTCACCGCGGCGACAGCGCTGCATGCCGTCCACGACTCCGCCAGCGCAACGGCTCCGGCGGCGCGGCGAGCAACCAAGGCCACGAAGGGCGGGACGCTGGTGTTCGGGCCGGTCGGGGATGGCGCGAATTACGATCCCTGCACGAACGCGTACGACTACCCCGCGCCACCCTTCCCCTCGATCTACGAGGGCTTGATGGCATATGTTCCGGGTGCCCCCGCGGGATCGCCACCGCATTACCTGCTCGCCGAGTCCATCGAGAGGAGCGCGGACGGGAAGACCTACGCTTTCACACTAAAGCGTGGGGTCGAGTTCCACCACGGCTTCGGTGAGCTGACCGCCGCCGACGTGAAGTACTCGTTCGAGCGCAATGTAGGTATCCAGCCGCTGTATCCGGGAGCAAAGAAGAGCGACGTCTCGTACTACGGAGGCGACATGCCGGGGCTCTCGGAGGTCAAAGTCACTGGGAAATACACCGGGCTAGTGATCTTCAAGGAGCCGTTCGTCCCATTCGAGACGATCACGCTGCCGTGGGCGACGAGCGGATACATAGTCCCACAAAAGGCGGTCGAGAAGTACGGCTCTACCTGGCCGCTCCACCCGGTCGGCACCGGTCCCTATGAGGTGGCGAGCTACACGCCTAATTCAGAGATGAACTTGCAGCGCTTCGCCAACTACAGCGGCGCCAACCTGAAGCTCGGGGCCCGTAACTGGTTCGACCAGATTCGCATAATGTTGACGCCGCTTAACTCGTCGCCAAAGGGCGTTGCCCTGACGGTGGCACTCCAGTCGGGTGAGTCGGACTTCACTCCCTTCCTCGGTGCCCTCGACGTCAAGCGGTTGCAGGGCAACAGCGCGTTACGGACCTATGCACCACTGTCCCCGCTCAACTATTTCTTCATCGCCCTCGACGTGCAGAACCCGAAGCTCAAGGACATTCGTGTCCGGCAGGCGGTGCGCTACGCCCTCAACATTCCCGAGATCCTCGCGGCCAACCTGCAATCGCCGACGAGGCTGCCGTCGCTCATCGCGAAGCAGATGGGCGTAGGCTACTGGGCCGGGGCGCCTGTCTACATCCGGGACGTCGCCAAGGCGAAGGCGCTTCTCGCTGAGGCGAAAGTTTCCGGCCTGACGCTGGAGATCGCGGACCCGTTGCTAACCCAATCCCCGGGCGAGCCGAATTCCGTGATGCAGGTCATCCAGTCCAACTTGAGCGACGCCGGGATCTCACTGGACATCATCGAGACGCCGCCAAACAGCTACATCGGGAAGGCCGGAGTTGGCTCCCTCTCGTGGACGATGTACGGCGGAGCTCCCGATCCCTACTACCAGTTCGAGTGGTTCACTTGTAGCCAGATCGGGGTCTGGAACTACGCCTCCTGGTGCAACAAGGAGTATTCGGCCCTTCTCCCCAAGCTCGGCTCGACCAGCGCCACCGCAGAGCGAGATGCCATCTCGATCGAGATGCAGCGCCTGGTGGACGAGGATGTCTCCTACATATGGATCAGCGCGGCCATTGGTTATTCTGCCAGCAAGTCGAATGTCATGGGTGTCTTTGACCAGAACGCGAACGCGCTTCTGCACTACTTCCACGCAGTCTGAGCCCTATGAGCTTTACCTCGAGTCACGACATCTGCGACTTGTAGCTAGCCGCCTGCGCGCCTAGATCACAGTGCTTTTTTATGTCGCCAAGCGGCTCGGGTTGGCCGCAGTTGTCATCGTCGTGATCATGGCCATGCTCGGCGCGCTGGTGAACCTCGTGCCGGGTGACCCGGCCCGTATCATCCTCGGGCCGCACGCAACGCCGCAGCTGATCGCAGAGGTGCGACGGAGCATGGGCCTCGACAATCCGATCTATGTCCAGGTGTGGGACTTCATCTGGCAGGCGGTGCACGGGAACCTCGGGACAGACTTCATCAGCAAGGCGTCTGTCTCCTCCGAGATCGGCTCGCCGCTTGTCAACACCCTTATCCTAAGTGTCGTGAGCCTGGTGCTTTCGGTGGTCGTCGGCGTCCCCATGGGCATCCTCGCTGCCGTCCGCCGGGGTGGCGTCGTAGACGCGCTCGTGCGAGGCACATCTGTCGTGCTGCTCAGCGCGCCTTCCTACGTCATAGGCCTGCTGCTGCTCCTTGCCTTCGCGATCGACGTGCACCTCCTACCAGCGCTCGGATCCGGCAGCCTGTCCGATATCGGCGGGTACGCCGAACGCCTCATCATGCCTTCGGTGGCCCTCGCGGCCTTCTGGTGGGCCTACCTGGCCCGCCTCGTCCGCTCCAGCATGCTGGAGGTGCTGAGCGATCCTTATGTCCGCACCTCGCGTGCCTACGGTCTAAAAGAGCGGGTGATCCGCTACCGCGTGGCCTTGAAGAACGCCCTGGTGCCGGTGACGGCGCTCACCGGGCTCATGGTCGGCTACATCCTGGCCGGAACGGTCTATGTCGAGGTCATCTTCGAGCGAACTGGGCTCGGTAACCTGGCCGTGGCTGCGATCGGGAATCGGGACTGGCCGGTGGTGCGCGCCGCCGTGCTCATCTATGCGGCGGCCTTCATCGTCGGCAACCTGCTCGCTGACGTCGCGTACCGCTTCCTCGATCCGAGGCTGCGGCTCGAGGAGCGAGCCGAGGTGTTCATCTAGTGTCCGTGCAGGCGAGCCAGCAGGTGCTGTTGGGCGAGACCGGGGCTGGCGGCTATGAGCCACGGGGCGTGCTCGCCTTCGCCCGTGACGTCGCCCGCCGGCCCGCCGGTGCAGCCTCGGCCACGGTGCTCCTCCTGCTCGTTCTCGTGGCGGTCTTCGCGCCGTTGCTCGCGCCCCACAACCCCGACACGATCAACGTGCTCAACACGTTGGCCTCGCCCTCGGCGGGGCATCTCCTTGGCACCGACTCCCTCGGGCGCGACAACCTGTCACGCACGCTCTTCGGCACACGGCTGGCGCTCGAGATAGCACTGCCGTCGGTTCTCGGCGCCTTCGCCGTGGGAGCGGTACTTGGTCTCGTCGCCGGTTACCTGGGGGGGCCTCTCGACAAGTTGCTGGTCATCGTGTTCGACTCGGTGATCTCCTTCCCGGCGGTGATCCTCGGCCTCGCCCTCTTGTCGCTGCTCGGACCCTCGGTCAAGAGCGTAATTTTCGTGATCGCGGTCTCGCTCGTGCCTTATTACGGCCGGCTGATACGCGCCCAGACGCTGTCGGAGCGCAAGAACCAGTACGTCAAGGCCGAACGCTCCCTCGGCGCCTCTCGAGCACGGGTGCTGCGCCGCCACATCCTCCCTAACGTCCTACCGCCCCTTTTGGTCATTGTCGCGATGGATATCCCGAGCGCGGTCATCATCGAGGCCGGACTGGCGTTTCTCGGTCTCGGGGTGCAGCCGCCGACGCCCGACTGGGGGGTAATGCTGAACGACGGTTTCGTCAACATCGGCACTTCTCCCTGGGAGATCGTCGGCCCGATCGTGGGCCTGCTCGTCATGACCACGGCCTTCACCCTTCTTGGCGAGACGATGCGCGACGTGCTCGACCCGCGCCAGCGGCTCCCCCGGCGCGGTCTCACCGGACGACGACTGCGCAACCTCGATGCCTGATCCGTCGTTCTCCTCGATGTCCGAGCCCGTGCTCGCCATCGACAATCTCACCGTTGCCTACCGAACGGCCAGCTCGCGGCGGTTGGCTCTGGACAATGTCAGCCTCGCCCTCCAGCCATCGGAGATCCTTGGGATCGTAGGTGAGTCGGGATGTGGCAAGTCGACGCTCGGAATGACCATCCTTCGCCTCTTGCCCGCGAACGGCCATGTCGTTGCCGGCACGATCTCGCTCCAGGGCCATGGGGACCTCGCACAGCTTTCGAAGGAAAAGATGCGCTCGGTCCGCGGCCGCGAGATTGCCGTCATCTTCCAGGATCCGACCACGAGCCTCAACCCGCGGCTATCGATCGGCACTCAGATGTTGCAGGTGCAGCGTGCCCATGCCGCGGATTCGGCGCCCGGCACCGGTTCGGCGAAGTCGCTGCGGGACAACGCCGTCGGCAAGCTCACGGAGGTGGGACTCCCGAACGCAGCCAGGGCATTCGAGCGCTACCCCCATGAGTTTTCCGGGGGCATGCGCCAGCGAGTCATGATCGCGATGGCCCTGTTGTTCGAGCCCAAGGTGATTATCGCCGACGAAGCTACCTCGGCCCTCGACGTGACTCTTGAGGCCCAGGTCCTCGAGCTCCTCCTGCGACTGCGCGAGACACATGGCACGTCGCTGCTGTTCATCTCCCACGACCTCGGCGTCGTCTCCCAGCTCTGCGACCGGGTCGCCGTCATGTACGCCGGGCGGGTCGTGGAAGAGATCCCAGGGGAGGCAGTGCTCGCAACGCCGCGCCATCCCTACACCCAGGCGCTCCAGGCAGCAGTGCCGAATCGCCGTAGTCGGGGCCAGCGGCTTGCCGCGATCGGCGGAAGCGTCCCGGATATGACCGAGCCGGCCCGAGCGTGCAGCTTCGCGCCGCGCTGTATAAATGCGAGGGCTGTGTGCTCCGAGTCGGCCCCTGAGCTGTACCCGTACGACTCCGGCTCGGTGCGCTGCTTCGTCTACTCCCCATCGGCAAGCGAGCAGTGGTCCCAGCTACCCTCGACCGAGGACTGGCGCCGGCGGGAGGTGGAGGCTGTCCCTTCACGAAACGTGTCGCAGGTCGAGCCGTCAGACCAGCCACTGCTCGAGGTGAGAGAGCTCATGGTGCACTTTGGTGGAGGGGGCAATCGGTGGCGCCCCGGCCGAGCAAGACCACCGGTGCGGGCCGTTGATGGTGTCTCGCTCAGTCTCGCCCGCGGCCGCATTCTCGGCATTGTCGGCGAATCCGGGTCCGGCAAGACCACTCTTGGAGAGGCAGTCGTGAAGCTGCTCTCTCCGACGAGCGGATCGATCATGTTCGCGGGCCGAGATGTCACCCACATGTCCTCGCGCGAGACCTTCGAGTTCCGTCGGCGCGCCCAGATGATCTTCCAGAACCCTTACTCGAGCCTCTCGCCCCGGATGCAGGTCGGCTCCCAGCTCACAGAGCCGTACAAGATCCACAAGCTGCCCCAGGCACAGCGCCGCAGTGTGGAGGAGTTGCTCGCGGCGGTCGACCTGCACTCGGCGCTCCGCTCTGCCTACCCCAGCCAGCTTTCCGGTGGCCAGGCGCGCCGAGTCGGCATCGCGCGTGCCCTCGCCCTGGAGCCGGACCTTGTGGTCGCGGACGAGCCGACAGCGGGACTCGACGCCTCAGCTGCTGCTTCGACGATGAACCTGTTGACAGACCTTCGGGGAAGGATGGGTCTCACCGTGGTGCTCATCAGCCACAACCTCTCCCTCGTAACCACATCAGCCGACGAGGTGTGCGTGATGTACTTCGGCCAGATCGTCGAGCACGGGGACACCGCCACCGTAACTGCCAACCCGGCACACCCCTATACCAGGGCCCTTCTCGCGCTCGCGCCTGACCCTGAGCGCTCGTCCCGCCTAGAGCGCCGCCGACTGCTCATGCCTGGCGAGATACCGAGTCCCGACGCCCCGCCGACGGGGTGCCGCTTCCATCCTCGCTGCACCTACAGCCAAGAGATTTGCTCTCGAGTCGCGCCCGTCCTCATGCCGGTCGAGGACGGGGCCGACGAGCATCTGGCAGCCTGCCACTTCGCGAAGGAGGTTCGGGCGGGCATGCTCCCCGAGGAGCTCCGGCCGGCCACGTCCAAGCTTGGCTCGACCTCGGAATGGTGACTAGGTGTTCGCCCCACTCTCGTATGACAAGGAGGACAAGATGACCACGCCGACGGGTGCGCGGGCGGAGGGAGAGCGGTCTGCACAGCTCTCGGGTGAGGGTCGGCTCGAGGTCGAACGTGGATTCCAAATCGCTTACCGCACCTACGGGACGGGATCCCGGGCCCTGCTCGGCCTCCATGGCGGTCCTGGTATGAGCAGCCGCTACCTCACGCGCCTCAGCGAAGCGGTCGGCCGCGACCGCAAGCTCGTCCTCTATGACCAGCTCGGCGGTGGCGACTCGGACCGGCCCGACGATGCTTCGCTCTGGCAGATTCCCCGGTTCGTCGAGGAAGTAGAGACCGTCCGGACGAAGCTCGACCTCGGCGTCGTGACGCTCTTCGGGCAGTCCTGGGGCGGGATGCTGGCCCTCGCTTACACACTGGAGTACCCAGGGAACGTCAATGCCCTTGTCCTCTCGAACACCTATGCGAGCGGCAAGCACTATCTCCTCGACGTCTCCGAGCACCGCATGGCGCTCGGCGCCGACACCCATGCGCTGATGCTACGCCGTGAGTTCGAGGACAATCTCGATGCTGCCGACTACAAGGACGCCGTGCTCGAGCTCAACTCGAGACATTTTCGTCGCTCCAGTCCTTACGACCCGGCCACCTCGCGACGGGAGTTCGAAGAGATCGCCGGCCCGTACCTGGCCGATATCGGTCCGGCATATGCCTTGTGGGGACCACATGAATTCCGTGGGACGGGCCCACAGGCGTACTTCGACATCTCGGACCGACTGCACGAGATCCATGTGCCGGCACTTGTTCTGTGCGGCTGGTACGACGAGCTGTCGGCGAAACGGTGCAGCCGGCCGTTGGCCGATGGCATCGCCGACAACGAGTTCGTCGTGTTCGGCAACTCGAGCCACCTGACGATCCTCGAGAAGGAGGCTGACGCCTACCTGGCAGTGATCCGGGACTTTCTCGACCGTCGGCTTGGTTGAGTCCAGGCACCAACCAGGCACACCTCACTGTCGGGCCTCACCGGGCCGAACCGGGCCGAACCGGGCCGCATGTGCTCCGGCGGCGGCCTCATCGGCCCCGCCCGGCCCGCGCGACGCCGGCACCTCCTCCCGCAAAGGCCGCGGCCGTGGCACGCCCTATACCGCTCGTCGCGCCGGTGACGAGCACCCGCCGCCCAGCGAAACGATCCACCGCCGTCACTCGGCGGCGCTGAGCGCCTCGGCCACGAGTCGGTGGAAGTGTTGGATGAGCCGCTCGGAGTCGAGCAGCAGGCGGCCCTGGGGAACCCGGTTCGAGGAGAGCCCCCTTTGCACCGACTCGACAAGGCGCTGGTCCTCGGCACCGACGAGGACGTTGAAATCGACCATGTCGCGGATCACCTCCGGGGAGGTGTCGGGGCCGAAGAGATACTCGGAGATGACAAGGGTCCTCTCGGGCGCGACTGGCACGAAGTAGAGCGCCATCGCGTTGTCCGGACCCGGGTTCTGCACGAGGGTGAAGTTCGGCCAGAGAAAGCCGAACTGCCCGGCGTTGCAGGGACCGGCGGGGTCGTAGGGGAGATCGACGGCGCGCCCCTCGGGCCAGACGCGCACCGGCGTGCTCGCCCTCGACCACCACTTGCCGGACTCGAGCGCGTAGCTGACGGGGTCGACTGCCAGGAGCCGGCTGAAGCTCGGATGCGCGACGGGGCAGTGGTAGCACTCGTCGAAGTTCTCCACGACTATCTTCCAGTTCGCCTCCACCACCCACTCGCTGCGCTCGACGGCGACTAGGGCCGAGAAGTCCAGACCGTCTCCGAGCATCCGGGCGGGCATCTCCCCGAGGCAGTCCGAGAGCGACGGGGTGTCGGCCGAAACGTTGGCGAAGACGAAGGGGCCGAAGCTCTCCACCCTCACGGGCTGCAGGCAGAAGTCGGACGTCGAGAAACCCTCCTCGCGCTCTGAGCGGGGAGCCGAGATAAGGCGCCCGTCGAGGTCGTAGGTCCAGGCGTGGTAGTGGCACTGGAGCACGTTGCGGTGACCCGCGCCCAGCACTACCTCGGCACAGCGGTGGGCGCAGACGTTCACGTAGCCGGCGAGCTCATCGCGCTGGTTGCGAACGACGACGACGGGGACGCGACCTACCGAGGCGGTCACATAGTCGCCGGGCCGGGAGAGGGCGTCCGTCCTTCCGACGTACTGCCAGCTTCGCTCGAAGATGGCGTGTCTTTCGAGCTCGAATATCTCCGGGTCGCTGTACCACTCGGCGGGCAGGGTCCAGCCCGCCGCGAGGGCGTCGCTCAGGCCGCGGTCGATCGTGATTGCCATGCGCGCTCACCTTTCGCTTCGTAGCGGCCCGGCTAGTGTCGCTCGATTGCGCAAGAGGATACATGTAGAGTCACGCTTTGCGCAATCGCAAGGGCGCGAATGAGACCTCGGACTAAAAGGGTGGTTCCTGTGAGGGCAATGCAACTCGTCGGCTTCGGAGACCCGCCTCGTTTCGAGCTGCGGGAGGTTCCCGACCCCGAGCCGGGATCCGGCGAGGTGGTGGTAGCTCTGAGCACTGCCGCCCTCAACCGCCGCGACCCATGGATTTGGACCTCGCCTGGTTACTGCGAGGTCCCGGTGACGCTCGGCTCCGATGGAGCTGGCACCGTCGTCGCGATCGGCGAAGGTGTCCTCTCGCCGCGTCTTGGAGACGAGGTGGTCATCCTCCCGACGATCGGATGGCCGGAGGGCGCCGAGGTGCCGGGGCCTGACTTCGACATTCTCGGCGCCCCGACGCCGGGCACCTTTGCCGAGCGCGTGCTCGTCCCGGCGACGAGCGTGGCCCCGCGCCCGAGTCGGCTCTCCTGGGAGGAGTCCGGTGCGCTGCCCCTTGCCGGTCTCACAGCGTGGCGGGCACTGTTCACCTGCGGGCGGGTCGCGGAGGGCTCCAAGGTGCTCATCACCGGCGCGGGGAGCGGTGTCTCCACCTTCCTCGTGCAGCTCGCGGCGGCAGCCGGTGCCGAGGTCTTCGTGACTACGGGCAGCTCGGCCAAGGCCGCCCGGAGCCTCGAGATCGGAGCCTCTGCGGCGTTTTTCTACACCGAGGCCGACTGGCCCGAAGAGGTCACGAACCGCGTCGGCCCGCTCGATGTCGTCATCGACAGCTTCGGGGACGGCTCCTTCGCGGCCGGCCTCGCGCTGCTGCGACGCGGAGGGGTGCTCGTCTCCTTCGGCGACACCGGGGGCGCCTCGGCGAGCGTCGAGGTGGCCGAGGTGTACTGGCAGTGGCGATCGATCGTCGGAACCTCGATGGGCAGTCCCGGAGAGTTCCGTGCGCTCCTGGCTCACACCGCTAGCGCTGGATGGCGGCCCATCGTCGACTCTGTCTTTCCCTTCGACGAGCTCGCGAGGGCGGCCGAGCGCCTGTCGTCGCCCGAACGCTTCGGCAAGGTGGTCCTCACGATGTAGCCGGCCGAGCGCCGGGCTCGCCGAATGGTCAAACCCCAGTAAGATCCTTGCAGTGGACACGCTCGCTATCATCCGGGAGCTCCAGGCTGACCCTGGTCTTCGGGCTCAACTGCGCGCCGTGTTGCTCAGCGAGGAGATTTTGCAACTCCCCCAGCTCGTGGCCGATAACGGCCGGGACATCCGGGAGCTCAGAGAGGTAGTGGCAGCACTCGAGCGGCGTCAGGAATCTCTCGAGCGGGGCCAGGAGTCCCTTGTGAAGGGACAGGAATCCCTCGAGCGGCGTCAGGACTCCCTCGAGCGGGGCCAGGAGTCCCTTGTGAAGGGCCAGGACTCCCTCGAGCGGGGCCAGGAGTCCCTCGTGAAGGGCCAGGAATCCCTCGAGCGGGGCCAGGAAGCCCTGCGCGAAGAGGTGGGCCGGTTGTCCGAGATCGTCGGCGGGACGGTTGAAGCCGACGCTACGTCTGTCGTCGTGACCGTGCTCGAACGCCGGGGCTGGACCGTACACGGCGTCCCTGAGCCGGTCGCGGTGAATGGCGAGATCGACGTGCTTGGGCGGGCGACGACCGCCGAGGGCAAAGACGTGGCTGTGCTGGTCGAAGCCAAGACCCGCCTTCGCCCCGCCGATGTTCGACGCTTCGCGGCTGGTCTTGACCGCCTTGTTTCTGCGGCCGGGATCGTAGGCAGCTACATGCCCTACGTCTATGGACTGCGGGTCTACACCGGCGTCGACGAGACATCTCGTGATCTCGGGCTTGGCGTGCTCTGCCCCGACGGCGAGCGCGTGCCCGGAGCTCTTCGGAGCGCCTGACTTCTCTGCTCCGGAGAGCCCAGGCTGCCTGGGAATTCTGGAGCGACATCCAGCCACGCCGAACCGTTTGCGAGTGCTTGAAAGCTGGTCGTCGGTGATCCGAGAAGAGGCCGTTCGGGGAGGCGCACACCTCGGCGGGCTGTCTCAGTCGGAGGGAGACCATGCCGACCCACCGGATCCGGGTAAGAGGACGGTTGCGATGCCTTCGGCGTGGCAGACGTCGAGGAGATGGGGATCGGAGGTCGCCGACCCGCGGTGGACGACGAGCGGTAGGTGACCCGGTAAGCGACGGAGGCACGCTCGGTCCATGTCACTTGTTCGCTTCGAGCATGCCGTGACCTTCGAGCCGCACGAGATTGCCAGCATGGCCTGTGCTCTCGACGATCTGCTCACCGGGGCCGGTGGCACCTGGCCGCCGCGTTCCTACGAGCTGGTCGTCGGGGCCGGGCGGCTCCTCCTCGCATGGCACCCGCACCCGCACCCGCATCCACGCCCGCACCCGGACGACACGGACACAGACACGGGCACGGGCACAGACACGGGCACGGGCACAGACACGGGCACGGGCACGGGCAGGCGTCCAGCCGTGACCGGCGCCAGAGCGAGTGACGCCCGACTGGCGGATGGTGCGCGGATCACTGTCGTCGAGGTGGCGACAGGCGAGGTGCTCGACGTAGCTGCAGACTTGCTGGATGCAGCCGAGGTCCTGCTGCGACAAGGCCGTTACGTGGCCGGTTACGCGATCGAGGGGCTCCAGGCTCGCTTGATCGAAGCAGCCGTC
>CAZAMA010000094.1:0-12381 GCA_964485645.1 uncultured Acidimicrobiaceae bacterium
CATCGGCTACGGCGCCGAGGCGCGCGAGCTCGTCGGCCTGCCCGACGTCGACACTTTTTGCATCCTTCCCTGGGATCGCAGGGTGGCGAGGGTATTTTGCACCCTGTTCCGCGGCCGCGAGGAGGAGATCGACGGAGGGGCCCATCTGACCTCCGACTGCCGTGGCAACCTGAAGCGGATCCACGACAAATTCACCGCCGACACCGGGCTCGAGCTGCGGGTCGGCTGCGAGCCCGAGATGATGTGGCTGAAGCTCGGTGCCGATGGCAAGCCGTCGGTCGAGGGGATGACGAAGCCCTACTGCTACCACATCGACCAGTTCTCAGAGCTGCAGCCGATCATCCACAAGGTCCTCGAATACAGCGGGAAGATGGGTCTGGACATGATCCAGGGCGACCACGAGGACGCGCCGGGTCAGCTCGAGCTCAACTTCCAGTTCGACAAGGCAGAGCGCACAGCGGACCGGTTGACGACCTACCGCCAGATCTGCCGCCAGGTCGGCCGGGAGATGGGCGCATTTGCGTGTTTCATGCCGAAGCCGTTCATGGGCGTGTCGGCTAACGGCTGCCACCACAACATCTCCCTGTGGCGTGGGGAGGAGAACATGTTCCTGCCCGACACCGAAAATCCGCGCATGCCCGGCAAGATCGGCCTCAATGCCATCGGTGGCGTGATGGAGCACCTCGCGGGACTTTGCGCGATCTCGTCGCCGACCGTCAACTCCTACCGGCGGTTCGCAGACGCGGGGTTCTGGGCGCCGATCTTTGCCGACTGGGGCTTCCAGAACCGCACGACGGCGCTTCGCATCTCGGCGCCGGGGCGCTTTGAATACAGGTCGGTCGACTCGGCCGTCAACCCTTACCTGTCCTTTGCGGCCCTGCTCGTGACGATCCGCGACGGCCTGGATCGCAACCTCGATCCCGGCGAGCCGGAGGAGCGCAACATCTACGACGCCATGGCCGCCGGGAAAGAGGTGCGTCGCATCCCCCAGACTCTCGGCGAGGCACTCGACGCCCTGGAGGCCGACGAGACGGTCAAGAGCGCGTTGCCTGGCGACATGTATCGCGTCTTCATGCATTACAAGAGGGACGAATGGGAGCGGTTCATCTCGACGGTCAGCGACTGGGACATCCAGGAGTACCTGGACATCCTGCCCTGAGCCGGGCGAGAGGGAGAAAGGAGCACTTTATATGTGCGGTATAGCCGGAATCATCCACCGGGGAGGTGCAGCTGACATCGGGGTGGAGATGACGAGGATGCTCCAGTCGATGAAGCATCGCGGACCCGACTCGACGGGGTTTGCTCTCTATGGAGAGACCTCTGGCCAGGTCGTCATGAGGGTCAAGCTCGCCGACCCCAAGTCAGCATCCACCATCGACTTCGCCGATGGCCTCGAGCGCCACCGCATGGAGCTAGAGGCTCGCCTCGGCAAGGCCGGGGCGAGGATAGATCGCTTCGAGGGCGTGACCGATTATGCATTTCGCGCCGTGCTCGGCTACGACGGCGACCTGAAGGCCCTCGTCGACTACGTCGAGGACATCCCTGGCTGCGAGGTGCTCTCCCTCGGCCACTCACTCGAGATAGTGAAGGACCTCGGTGACGCCGAGACGGTCTCGAGCCAGTACGGCCTCGGGTCTTTTCGTGGCACCCACGCGATCGGCCACGTGAGGATGGCGACAGAGTCCGATGTCGACATCGCCAGCGCTCATCCCTACTGGGCCTATCCCTTCGGTGACGTGGCTGTGGTGCACAACGGACAGCTGACCAACTACCACCAGTGGCGCCGGCGCCTGGAGCAGCTCGGGCACCGCTTCCAATCGGACTGTGACTCCGAGATCATCGCCGTCTACATAGCCGAGCAGCTCCACAACGGGGTACCCCTCGAGAGTGCCATCAAAGGGAGCCTGTCGGACTTCGACGGAGTGTTCACCTATGTGGTCGTGACAAAGGACGCTCTCGGCTTCGCGAAAGACGAGATGGCCGCCAAGCCGCTCGTGCTTTTCGAGTCAGACGACCTCGTCGCCCTCGGTTCGGAGGAGGTCGCCATCCGCGCCCTCATCGATCACGAGATCGACACCTATGACCCCTACGAAGGCGAGGTGAAGGTATGGACCAGGTAGCGGTAGGTGAGCGGGCGATACGCTACGACGCGCGCGGTCTCGTCGAGCCGGACGCCCTGGCACCAAGGACGTCCCAGATAGACGGCACCCGGGCGATATTCGACGCCGCGAGCCACTCAACGCGGGAGATCAACCTTGAGATACGCCGGCTCCTCGTCGAGGAGGGGGTGAAGGACATCACCGTCGCCAACCCCGGTGCCAAGCACTCGATCGGAGTCGCGATCCTGGAGCGGTGCAAGCTCCGTTTCGAAGGCAGCCTCGGCTACTTCGGCGTCGGGCTCATCGACGGGCCCGAGGTGGAGATAACCGGCCGGGTCGGATGGTCCGTAGGCGAGAACATGATGTCCGGCGTCGTGGTGATCGAGAAGAACGCAGGCTCGCTTGCCGGTGCGGCCATTCGCGGAGGCGATCTCGTCATCAAGGGAGACGTCGGCGCGCGCACCGGCATCGACCAGAAGGGCGGCACCATCATCTCGGGGGGCAACGCCGGCCTTCTGACCGGCTTCATGATGCAGCGTGGGCGGCAGATTATCTGCGGCAACGCGGGCCATGGCCTCGGCGACTCGATGTACGACGGCGCCATTTACGTCGGCGGCAAGGTGGCTTCGCTCGGAGTCGACTGTGTCGAGGCTGAGCTCACCGCAGACGACAGCGAGATGCTGCACGGCAAGCTCCACTACTACGGCATCGGCAACCCGGGGACTTTCCGCAAGTTCATATGCGCGAAGAAGCTCTGGAACTACGACTCGCTCGAGCCCAACGAACGCAAGCTGGTGCTCTGACCAGCGGGAAGGTACGACATGGAAGAAGAACTGTCGAGGAAGAGCATTATCGGGCACTCGAAGATATTCACTCCCGAGGTCATAAACGACATCCACATAAAGTCCGAGCTCGGCCGGTACCGGATGAGGGGCTTCTCACTTTTCAAGAAGCTCCCGAGCTGGGATGAGCTCATGTTCCTTCCCGGGACGCTCACGCGGTTCGTGATCGAGGGTTACCGGGAGAAGTGCGAGACCAAGACCGTCCTCGGCGCGCGCTTCGCGAAGAAACCCATAGAGCTCGATATCCCCATCTATATAACCGGTATGAGCTTTGGCGCTTTGTCGCTGGAGGCGAAGATCGCTCTCGCCAAGGGAGCCTCGATGGCCGGAACCGCTACCTGCTCGGGCGAGGGCGGGATGATCCCTCCCGAGCGTGACCATTCCACCAAGTGGTACTACCAGTGCATACAGAGCAGGTACGGCTTCAACCCCCACCATCTCATGTTGGCAGATGCCTGCGAGTTCTTCATCGGTCAGGGCTGCAAGGTCGGTCTCGGGGGACACCTGATGGGGCAGAAAGTCACCGAACAGGTCGCTGAGATGCGGTCCCTGCCCGTGGGCATCGACCAGCGCAGCCCGGCACGTCACCCCGACTGGCTCGGTCCCGACGACCTGTCGCTCAAGATCCAGGAGATCCGCGAGGCGACCGACTACCAGATCCCGATCCAGCTCAAGCTCGGGGCCGCGCGGGTCTACGACGACGTCCGTATGGCAGCCAAGTGCGGTCCGGACATCATCTATCTGGACGGCGCCGAGGGTGGCACGGGCGCGGGCCCGCACGTCGCTTCGGAGGAGACCGGGATCCCGCTCATGGCGGCGATCCCCGAGGCGCGTCGCGCGCTCGAAGCCGTGGGTCTCGCCGATGAGATCGACCTCGTCGTGGCAGGCGGCATCCGCAACGGGGGCGACGTGGCGAAGTGCCTCGCTCTCGGGGCAACCGCCGTGGCCATCGGCCATTCGTCGCTGATGGCGCTTGGCTGCAACAAGGAGATACCCGGGGTCACCGACTACGAGGGAACAGTCGGAGTACCCGCAGGCTCCTGCTACCACTGTCACACCGGGCGGTGTCCTGTCGGGATCACGACCCAGGACGTGGAGCTGAGAAAGCGTCTGGTCGTCGACGAAGCCGCAGAGCGTGTCTACAACTTCCTTCACACCCTCACGCTCGAGTTGCAGATGCTTGCCCGCGCCTGTGGGAAGACGAACGTGCACAGTCTCGAGCCGGAGGACCTGTGCGCGCTTACGGTCGAATCCGCTGCGATGGCCAAAGTTCCGCTCGCAGGCACCACCTATGTGCCCGGAGCGACCGAGGAGCGGATCCTCTCCGAGATAAAGCAGATGTTCGAGAAGCGCGTGACGGACGCAGGAAGCTGAGCAAGGTGGCCTTTGACGGTGACGGGCGCACAGCCCGTTTGATGAAGGAGGTGGTGGCCTGATGGCCGAGACGAGACACGTGACGATCGACGCGGAGCAGCTGGCCGGGAGGTCATACCCCTATCAGCACGATATGGCCCTTGTGGAGCACATCGACCTGGTTGCGGCAACGCCGGGACCGGATCTCAACTGGCTCGAGGACATACACCTTCTTGTCGAGGAGGGGATGCCGGCGGTGTTCGACCGCTACTCGAACTCGTTCCTCAAGATCTACTTCGATATACCGCCGGGGCGCGAGGACGAGTTCGCCCGCAAGGTTCTGATGGCTCACCTCGAATCCGGGAACTCATACGGGATCGCCCTCAAACGGAAGCACTGCAAGTTTCCCCAGCACATGCTCGGACCATGGGACGAGAGCTCAGAGATCGTCGGCGCGACTTGGCAGCCACCGACGATGGTGGGCTGGGAGAAGCCTGCGGGGCACTGAGTCCCGCCTACGGTATGGGTGCTCGCGCCCTGCCGGCACTGCGGCATAAGCGACAAGCCTCCAAGGAGAAGTGACCAGCGATGGCAATACCAGATTCTGCCCGATTCGTCGTGATCGGCGCCGGCGTACACGGGCTCTCGACAGCGTGGAACCTCGCTGCGGGTCTCGACGCGGACGGCACGTTCCAACCCGGAGACGTTGTCGTCCTGGACAAGAACGGGATCGGCGCCGGCGCGTCGGGGATCGCGTGCGGCGTCGTGCGCAACAATTACTTCCAGCCGGCGATGCGGGAGTTGATGGCGCACTCGGTCTCGGTGTGGGAATCGGATCCGCAAGCCTTCTCCTACCATGGCGTCGGCTACATGCAGATCGCCCCGGAGGTGATGCACGCCGACGTCGCGCAGATCTACGAAGAGCAAAAGAGCATCGGGTACTCCTCGACCCTCGTGGAGGGAGTCGAGGAATGCACCGCCTATATGCAGGCGATGTTCTCTGACTGGCAGGCCAAGAACATCTCCGTCGTCCTGCACGAGCACCGTGGCGGTTACGCCAACAACATGGCCTCGATTCGGGGGCTCGAATCCAAGGCGAGATCCGCGGGGGCACAGATATATACAGGAACAAAGGTGATGGGTTTCCGTACCGAGGGCGGCGCCGTCACAGCTGTCGAGACCGATCAAGGCGACATCGCGTGCGAGCAGGTCGTCGTGGCCGCGGGGCCCTGGGTCAGGTCGTTCTGGAAGATGCTCGACCTCCCTGACACGATCGAGGTTCTCGGTCGCGACGGCCAGGTCTATGAGCGACCGATGTGGACCTATTGGTGCTTGCAGGAGGGGACCTTGCGTGTCTCGCCTGAATTCCTGCTCACTGACGCGGGGGACATGCCGCCGGTTCTCCATGTCGACACCGATGCTCCTCTCTATGATGACGGGGACGGGTCGCTGATCTCCGATGAGCTGTGGGGCATCTACTACAAGCCCGACTTCTCCTTCGGGGGAGTGCAGGGTGGCGCGATGCCCTATGTCGTGGAGCGCCCGGTCGAAGCCGTGAGCGTCGACCCGTACGGCCCCGCGAGCGCGGACTTCGTCGTCGGCAACGAGTTCGCCCGGATGTGGACTTCCGCTCTTGCTCACTGCCACAAGCGCTTCGAAGGCAAGGGAGATCTCTTCTCCAAGGAGCCGTCGGGGGGCCTTGGATGCTTCACACCTGACAGCTTTCCGGTCTTCGACCGCTTCGCCGAGAACGCCTACTTCATCGCGGACTCCAACCACGGCTACAAGATGATCGGCGTCGGCGAGCTCGTTTCGCGTGAGTTGCGGGGCCGGTCCGAGCCGCTGTTGGAGCCGTTCCGTTTCTCCCGCTATGGTGCTGGCCGGCTCCACCCTGTCAGCCACTCGCCGTATCCCTGGAGCTGAGCTTGTTGTCGATTTGCTCGACATCCCCGCTTGGTGCGGGTATCTACGTAGGAGGCTGTGGGCAGTGACGCTTCGCCAGACTGGTTTTCACAGCCGCACGGCTGCTCTCGGTGCACGTTTCGACGAGTATGCCGGCTACGACTTTCCCTCCCAGTATGCGGTAGATGTCCTCGATGAGTACTGGGCATGTCGGCAGCGCGCGGTTGTCATCGACCTCTCGCCACTGCGTAAGGTAGAGGTGAGCGGACCCGGCGCTGCCAGGCTGCTCCAGGCGACGGTCACGCGAGATCTCGACCGCCTCGCGGATGGTGGCATTGTCTACACCGCCCTTTGCGACGAGAGTGGCAACACGATCGACGACGGCACGGTGTTCCGATTCGGGCCGACCCGCTTCAGGTGGGTGGGCTACACCGATGACGACGAGACGTGGTTCGCCGACCAGGCGGCCCGGCTCGGCCTCGAGGTATCCCTGGAGAACTCCACCGACCGGCTGCACAACCTCGCGGTGCAGGGACCCGCGAGCCGGGAGATCCTTGCCGGACTCCTTGAGACGCCGCCGGGGCGGCCGAGCCTGGCAGACCTCGGCTGGTTCCGCTTCACCGAGGGGCGCCTTTCCTCCTCGGGCCCGGACGTGCTCGTCTCTCGCACCGGTTACTCGGGCGAGCTTGGCTACGAGATCTGGTGCCATCCAGATGACGGCCCCCAGGTTTGGGACCTCGTCTGGGCTGCCGGCAAGGACAAGGACATCGCAGCTCTTGGACTCGACGCCCTCGACCTCGTCCGTGTCGAGGCGGGCTTGATCTTCAAGGGATATGAGTACGAGGGCTCCGAGGATCCCTTCGAAGCAGGTATTGGCTTCACCGTCCCCCGGAACAAAGAGGGCGACTACATCGGCAAAGCGGCCCTCGAGGCCCGGCGGGCGAACCCGACCCAGAAGCTCGTCGGACTGGAGATCGACGCCGATGAACCCTTCGCCCACGGTGACGCGGTCCGTGCCGGCGACGGAGAAGCTGGAGTCGTCACGAGCGGTGTGCGCTCGCCGATTCTCGACAAGAACATCGCGCTCGCCCGCGTTGCGGCCGGGAGCGCCGCGCTGGGCAGGACCCTCAACGTCGTGCGCGCAGGCACCGAGGAGAGCGCCACGGCGAAGGTCGTGAGGTTCCCCTTCTACGACCCGGACAAGTCGCGGCCCCGCTCGTAGAAGGGCGCCTCTCGCCGTGAGCGGCTACTGGCCCTCTTCGGTTCCAAAAGACACCGGAGGCACGTTCCTAGCTGTTGCCTGGCGGTCTCTCGGGCGCGTTGCCGTCGGCGCGGGCCGACTCGCGTGGTGGTGGCCAGGGGTCGTGGTGGCAGTCGCCGCGTACGTGGCAGTCGCGATCTCGTTGTACGACCGGTCGTACCCGAACCTATGGGGCGCCCTGGCCGCGACCGTCGTAGGAACCGCCTGGTATCTCTCACCGCTGCGGCGGATGGAAACCCGCCGGCGCGACCGCCTCGCGACTACTCCTCAGAGTTGAGAAAGCTGTTGGCGCCGTCGTCGTCCACCTCGATGGTGTCGCCCGTCCGGTCTCTGCCTGGGGGTCGAGAGGTGGCGCCGATGAGGACTGGTTCGGTCCCATCGCGGCCGTTGTGGGGCTCTTCAAGTGACTGTGAGTGGGAGGCGGCCGTGCCAGGAGATGCTGGCGGCCCGGCAGCGCCCGCCTCGGTCCGAGCCTGGTAGAAGTACTGCCTGCCGAGCATCGAGGATGCACCGGCGGCGATCAGGCAGGCAGCGACGGCGAAATCGAGCGCCTCGTGCAGACCGTGGCCGAAGGGGCCCGAGATGAGCTTTGGGAAGAAGGATCGCCCGGTCAGATAGGCAGCCTGGGCGTGCGGCAGGTGGGCGAGGACGCCGCTCGGTCCGAGCAGGCTCACGACGGGGTTGTAGCCGAGGAAGGCTGCGAAGACTGACGCGGTCGGCGGGAGGTTGGCCACTCGGTGCGCGGCGGCCGACGGTACGCCGTGAGCGATGAGGCCGTGGTACAGCGTCGAGGGCAGGCTGCCGGAGAGACCGACGATGATGAGGGTGAAGAAGACTCCGATGGAGAGCACCATCGCGGCGTTCATCGTCGTCGCGCCCATACCTGAGCCCTGTCCCCGCTGGTCGGGTGGGAGTGAGTTCATCACGGCGGCTCGATTGGGAGACGCGAAGAGCCCCATGGCGAGCCCGTTGGCAAGAAGGAGCAGGCCGAACCAGACATAGGAGAAGTCGAGCGGCAGCAACTCGAGGAGAGCAAAGCTCCCGGCCGCCATGACCATGCCTCCCGTGGCAAATGGACGCGCGCCGAAGCGGTCGGACAAATAGCCCGATATCGGCCCAGCCAGCAGGAAACCCCCGGTCAGGGGAAGCATGAAGATGCCGGCCCAAAGAGGCGTGCGCGCGAAGCTGTAGCCGTGCTCGGGCAGCCAGATCCCCTGTAGCCACACGATGAGGATGAACATGAGCCCCCCTCGCCCGAGGGCTGCCATGAGGCTCGCCACGTTGCCGGCCGCGAAGGCTCGGATACGGAACAAAGGGATGCGGAACATCGGGGCAGAGACCTTTGTCTCGATCCACACGAAAAGGCCCAGGAGGGCGACTCCGCCGACGAGCGCGGCGATCACGAGAGGGTTAGTCCAACCCATCGTGCTCTTGCCGTAGGGCTCGATTCCATAGACGATCCCAGTGAGAACTGAGATGAGGCCGACGGCAAAGGTGGCGTTGCCGAGCCAGTCGATCTTCGCCTTTGTGCGCACACCCTTGTCCTTGAGGTTGATGACTCCCCAGACGGTGCCGATGACTCCGACCGGGACCGAGATCAAGAACACGAGACGCCAGTCGATGGGGGCAAGGAGACCACCAAGGATCAGCCCGATGAACGAGCCAGCCGTGGCGGCCACCATGTTGGTCCCGAGCGCGAGGCCTCTCTCCTCGGGAGGGAACGCATCAGTGAGAATGGCTGTCGAGTTCGCCATTATGAAGGCGCCGCCGACTCCCTGGAATACGCGCATGATTATCATGAACAGCGCGCCGGCGCGGCCGTGCATCCAGGTGACCGACAACATGATCGAGAACACCGTGAATATCGCGAAGCCCATGTTGTACATCCGTACTCGGCCGAAGATGTCGCCAAGGCGGCCGAAGCTCACCACGAGGACGGCTGTCACCAGCATGTATCCCATGAGGAGCCACAAGAAGTAGCTGGTGTTGCCTGCAGACAGGGGGTTCAAGTGGATGCCCCGGAAGATGTCCGGTAGCGATATGAGCACGATCGAGGCGTCGATCGAAGCCATGAGCATCCCAAGAGTCGTGTTCGAGAGCGTCGACCATTTTCCCTTGTAGGGGTCGACATCGCCTTGGGCCTTCACGCCAGGAGGCGTCGAGGTCCGAGCAGCGGTCTTGGTCATTGTGGCTTCTTCTCCTTGGGTTCGGCCAGGCCAGCGCCCAACACGTCGAAGTGAAAGCGCAGCTCGTCCAGCAGTGGCACGCGACCTTCCTGCTCGCACCACCACATGACGGCAGCGCGGGCGGCGGACAGAGTCGTCGTGACGACGAGAGCGATGTACCTCTCGTAGGAAATCGTGGTGGTGCTGCGCCGATTCGCGAGCGTTTCGACCAGCTGCCGCTCGGCCTCTGCCCAGCATGAGACATGGTGGGCCAGGAGATGGGGCTCGGATCTCGTGACCCGGAGGCGCTCCATGAGCTCCAGGTGATCGGCGTCGAACCGTGCGTAGACCTCGAGCAGAGCGGCACGAAGCGCGACTGACGCAGGCTCGGCCGGGGGGCGCGCCTGCAGGCTCTCGACCATGTCGGCGACGACAGTCTTGTCGATGCCGCTAATAGCGTCCTCTTTCGAGGAGAAGTAATTGAAGAAGGTTCGACAAGAGACGTTCGCTTCGTTCACGATGTCGTCGACCGTCACCGCTGCCAGTCCTCGTGCCGCCACCAGATTCACCGCCGAGCGCCGCAGCGCGTCGAACGTGCCCTGCTTTTTGCGCTCTCTCAGTGAATCGATCGGCAAAGCTGCCATCATCGCCTCAACACTGCCACGAGCATATCATGCATTGTACGCAAAGTTGCTGAGTGCGCAATATTCTGCGTTCGCGGCACCCACCGGCCGAAGGCCGGCGCTGGCCGGCTGTCCCGGTTCCCGCCAGCACCGGGTGAGAACCGAGTTGCGCCTAACCCTTTTCCTTGGCTCTCTTGCGCTCCGGGTCGTAGACGGGGTGGCGCACGATCTGCCCAGGTACAGCCGCGCCGTCGACGGCGGCGGTTATCTCGGTGCCGCGCATGTTGTGGGGGCGGCGGATCTTCGCGAGGCCAAGCGTCTTGCCGTCAAGATACGGCGATGTGACTGCCTGCGTGACAAAGCCGATGTCCTCGTTGTCGTATGACAGCCGGGCGCCAGATGCGCTGGCACCGCCGGATTCGAGAATGACGCTTGTAAGGCGGAGCTCTGTCCTCTCCTTCGCCTCGACAAGGGCGTCCCGCCCGAGGAAGGGACCCTTGCCGAGATCCACCGCCCAGCCGAGACCGCACTCATAGGGCGAGACGGTCGAGTCGTACTCGATGCCGCCGATGATGAAACCCCCTTCGATCCGCAAGAGGTCGAGTGCGTCCATCCCGATCAGGCGCATACCGGACGAGCTTCCTGCCGCAAGGAGCGCATCGAACAGCTCGAGGGCACGATCCCTCTCCACCCACAGCTCGTAGCCGAGCTCGGCGGTGTAGCCGAGACGGGTCATGAAGACCGAGATGCCGGCCACCTCTACGTCCCGGCGGAAGCTGTAGTAGGGGAACGAGGAGTTGGACAGGTCAGCTTCGCAGAGGCTCTGAAGGATCGATCGGCTCTTCGGGCCCTGCAGGCAGAGATGCGGCATGTCATCGGTGATATGCGTCACGGCGATTGCCTTTTCGGCGGCCCGCGCGGTGAACATCTCGAGATCGCGATCGTTTGCGCCGCAGAAGCGCACGAAGTCGTCACCTATGACAGAAGCGGTGCAGTCGTCAACCATCATGCCGTGCTCGTCGGCGAGGGCCCCGTAGGCTATCTGGCCGGGTTGGAGCTTGCGGATGTCCCTCGTGACGAGAGAATTCACGAAGTCGACCGCGCCGCTTCCGGTGACGTCGATCTTTCTCAGCATGGAGAAGTCCATGAGTCCGGCTGCCTCACGCACGGCTCTGTACTCCGCGAGAGTGTCCGTCACGACCGACGGCGCGAGGTAGCCGAACAGATCCATCCACTTGTCGGTCATCTCGCGGATCCGGGGGTAGAAGACTGTTTCTCTGCTCACGCTGACCTCCAAGGCTCGAGTCGGGCACCACAGGCCTGCCGTCGGGCTAGGGCGTGAACCCGCTGTCAGACGACCGCCGTCAGGCAACCGCCGTCGGGTAAAGGGCAAATGGTACTCAAGAGGAGACAGCGGCGGCGAAGCTCGGGATGCTCCCGCCCGCGAGATGGGCGCCTGGGCTAGGCTGAATATGCAGCGACGCAGCTCGCCCCGGGGATCGGCGAAGTCGCGGACGTCACAGCCGTCAGGCGACGGCACTGGAGGTGAGACCGGGTGAGCGAGCGAAGTCCTTCGGGGCCACCGGCCGGTCGGGCGCGGCGCCACGCGGGTGCCGCGAGCGCGCGGAGGAGGCTCGCGTCGCCTCCGAGCCAAGGTCGCGACACCCGGGAGCCGATCTCTACCCAGGCAAGCCGTGGCCGCTCCAAGCGAGCCGAGCCCGAAGCCGAAGCCTCCGTGCGCTCTGACATACTCGACCCGGGCGTGGGCTGGGTCATCGCGCAACGCGTGCGCGACTACCGCAACCAGCTGGGCCTCACGGTGGAGCAGCTGGCCGAGCGCTCGGGAATATCGAAGGGCATGCTGTCCAAGATCGAGAACGCCCAGGCGTCACCGAGCCTCGGCACGCTCGTCAAGCTTGCCGGTGCCATCTCGGTGCCGCTCACGTCTTTGTTCCGCGGTCTCGACGAGGAGCACGACGCGCTCTTGGTCCGTGCCGGCCAGGGGGTCGAGATCGTGCGGAAGGGAACGAGGGTCGGTCACCGCTACGAGCTCTTGGGCGAGATGCGAGGGCCGAACAAGGTCGTCGAGCCGATGCTCGTCACCTTGAACGAGCACAGCGAGGTCTTCCCGCTCTT
>CAZAMA010000095.1:0-12329 GCA_964485645.1 uncultured Acidimicrobiaceae bacterium
GGTTTCTTGGTAGTTTTCCTCTTCTGCGGTGTCACCGGCGTCCTTCTGGCCTCCCCGCCGATCGACTACGCCGTGCACGACACCTACTTCGTCGTCGCGCACTTCCACGAGGTCTTGTTCGGGAGCGCGGTGTTCGGGGGCTTCTCCGGCATGTACTTCTGGTACCCGAAGTTCACCGGTCGCATGACGAGAGAGGGCCTCGGCAAGGCGAGCTTCTGGCTCATGTTCGTCGGGTTCTGGGTCACATATGTACCCCAGTACATCCTCGGGCTGCGCGGCATGCCGAGGCGAATCCCCGAATACGGGGCCGCGACCGGGTGGCAGTTCTTGAATCAGGTATCTACTGCAGGTGCGTACCTGCTCTTTGCCTCCGTGGCGGTCACCCTCATCAACTTCTGGGTGTCGTGGCGAAAGCCCGTCATGGCAGGAGACAACCCCTGGGACGCCCACACCCTCGAATGGGCGACCTCGTCGCCGCCTCCTCATCACAACTTCTACTGGATCCCACCGATCAGGTCCGAAAGACCAGTCTGGGACTACAACCACCCCGAGCACGCGACCCCGAACGGCCACGTCGTGGCTGCCCCGGTGCCGGTTGTAGTCGGATCGCTGGCCGTGCCGGGCAGCTCAGACGACGGGGGCGCCGCCGGTGGTAGCGGGCGAGTCGACGGAGGCACTGCGGAATGAAGGTCGAGGGGACAGTCCTGCTCGTGATCGGTGCGTTCATGGGCGCCGTCTGTGCGATCTACTGGTTCCTCAGCAACGAGACAAGCGGCACCATGATGCTCCTCGGGGCGACGCTGCTCGGCTTCGTGCCGGGTGCCTATTACCTCTGGTGGTCGCGGCGGATGACACCGCGTCCGGAGGACAACCCGTCGGCCGCCCGCGCGGATGGGGCAGGAGTGGTGGCCGCGTTCCCCTCGACGAGCGTCTGGCCCTTTGTGCTCGGTGTCGGTGCCGCCTCAGTCGGACTCTCCCTTGTCTTCGGTCTCTGGACAGCCTCGATTGGCTTCGTGCTCGGCTTCGGGGCGCTGCTCGGCGTGATTCGCGAGAGCCGCCGCGGCGGGGCGGTCTGATCGCGCCGCCGGTCGAGGCGGATCGCATAGCGGACGACGAATGCGATCAAGACCAGCGAAAGCACCACGAAGAGCACGAACACGGCGATGAAGGCCGCAGGATGACGGTCTGTCGCGGCAAAGATCATGTCGAGCGGGGTCCTGTCCTCAGCAGACCCTCCTGCACGACGCTCGCGACGAGGTCGCCCGCGCGCGAGAACACGAGGCCGCGCGCGAGACCCCTTGCCCCCGAAGCCGTCGGCGACTCCTGGTCGAACAGCAGCCAGCTGTCGGCCCGGAAACGCCTGTGGAACCACATGCAGTGATCCAGGCTCGCACCCATGAACTGACCGTCGTCCCAGGAGATGCGGTGGCGATTGAGGATGGAGTCATAAAGGGTCATGTCAGACGCGTAGGTGACAACCGCAGCGTGCAAGAGGGCGTCGTCGGGGAGGAGCCCGTCCGCGCGGAACCAGAGCTGCTGGTGGGCGTCCGGCGCCGCTCTCTCGGAGCGGATCCAGGGTAGGTCCCCGATGAAGCGCTGGTCGATAGGTCGCGGGCGCTCGAAGAAACCCTCCCAGATCCCGCGGACATCCTTCAAACGCTCCTCTACGGTGGGGAGGCTCTCAGGGTCGGGCACCTGCGGGATCGGGATCTCGTGGTCGAGGCCCGCCTCCTCGACATGGAACGAGCACTGCAGATTGAAGATTGCCTTGCCGTGTTGGATGGCAACGACCCGCCTGGTCGTGAACGACCTGCCGTCGCGGATGCGGTCAACCTCATAGAGGATCGGTATCCGGGGATCGCCGGGGCGGAGGAAGAAGCTGTGGAGGGAGTGCACCGTCCCGCGCGCCACGGTCCGCCCGGCCGCCACGAGGGCTTGTGCTGCCACCTGCCCGCCGAAGACCCGCTGTCTGGTCTCGTCCAGATGAGATCCGCGGAATATGTCCCGTTCGATGACCTCCAGATCGAGCAGCGATACGAGGTCGTCGAGGGGCTCGGTCACGCTCCAGACGATAGACTGAGTACATGTCGGCCCTGGTCGGGAGGTATCGTGCTTTTCGGAGCAGCCCGCATTTTGTAAGGATCTGGAAGTTCGCGGCGGTGTCGGTCGTGTCGACGATCGTCTCCCAGAGCCTGCTGTTCGCGTTCTATCCGCACGTCGTCGCCTCGGCGATGGGCAGCAACGTGATCGCCACCTCGATTTCGACCGTCCCGGCCTACTACCTGAACAGGCGCTGGACATGGGGCAAGCGAGGCAGGTCACACCTTTGGAAAGAGGTCGTGCCCTTCTGGGTTCTCGCGGTTGTCGGTCTCGTGGTATCTACCGTGATCGTAGGCATCGCGGCTACGAACGCGGACCGTGTCTCGAGCTCGGCAGAGTTCCGCAACGTCGTCGTCCATCTCGCCAATCTGTTCGCCTACGGAATCATCTGGGTGGCGAGGTACGCGATCTTGAACAAGTTCCTCTTCGGACCTGACACACAACACCGCCGTCCGGCCGTTGCCGGAGATACCGTTGCCGGCGATACCGTGGGCGGCAACACCGTGGGCGGCCACGGTATCGCCGGCGAGCCGTCCCCGTTGCCGATAGCTGAGGCGGGCAGCGTCGAGCCCATGCTCCTGCCGATCGAACGGACCAGCTGAGGGCCTGTCGGGAGGCCTCGCGGGTTTCGCGTCCGGCTTCGAGGCGTTGGCGGCCCTCCGCTCCCGTGGGACCGGCACAGTCCTATAGCTCGGCCTGGCGGCGTCCCCGGCGGCTGAGGGTTGCTGCCCATCCGCCCACGAGGAGCACGATCGCGACGAGCAGGACAGGGGTATCGCCCGCCAGCTCGTACCAGGTGCTCCCACTCAGCAACGGGACGGTCGCGCTGATGACGGCCGGTACCGAGAGCGCAGTGCGGTACTTGACCGTGCCGTCGCTGTCGAGAATCGCGCTGTAGCCAGTCGGTGAGGCCTGCAGGAGATAGCGACCCTCCTCGATCGCTTGCAGCTTGGAGGCGGCCATCTCCTGGGCGGGCGCCTGGGAGCTCGAGTACGACGAGGTGTTGGTGGGAACAAGCAGGATCTGCCCCCCGGCCCGGACCGAAGAGAGCCCGCGATTGGAGAAGAAGTCCTCGTAGGAGACAAGGACGGCGAAGCGACCCGCGGGCGTGGTGATCATGCCAGATCCGGTTCCCGCGATCGCGTCCCGGGGAATGTCCGCGAGGCTGGCGAAGTGCGCGAAGAACCCCCTGTCTGGTACATACTCACCGAAGGGGACGCGGTGGACCTTCTCGAAGGTCGCCACGAGGCGCCCTGCCGGCGAGAAGGCGACTATCTCGTTTCGGAACCTCGTGGTGCCCACCGGGTAGGTGACGCCGGCGACGAGGGTGGCGTCGTGAGCGCGCGCGATGGAGGCGAGCCGGCTCTCGGCGCCAGAGCCGGCTAACGGGCCGCTCAGCCCAACCACATCCTCCGGCCACAGGATCAGCTGCACTCCCCTCGGCACCTGCCGCGTCTCCCTGACCGCGGCTGCAAAGACAACGGAGGCGGGAACCTCGAGCTGGTCGAGGCCACGCGCGCCGCCACCCTGCACGATGGCTACTGCCAGCGGTCGTCGCGCCGCCGCTGCCTTTCCCCCCGCCGGGCCCGTTCCGTTGGGAGCCACGGCCGCGATGGCCGCCAACGCGAAGACGGCCACGATACCGGCAACGGCCGCGACCGGCTGGCTGGGCCGTCGTGTCCGGCTGTGCTGCGGCGTGCCTCTGTCGGTCCCCCTGCTTCCGGCATCGTCGAGCGGCTGTTCCGGCCCCTGGTGGCGCATCCCTGGCAGCAGTGCCGCGAGCGATGCGCCCGCCAGGACGGTGACCCCGACGACGAGAAGGGGACCGCCAAGCCGGGCCGTGAGGCCGAGCGGGCCGTCCATCTGGCCGAGCGCGATGCCGCCGAGCGGAAGTCCCCCGAACGGCCAGCTCTCACGCGCGAACTCCGCGATCACGAGGGCGCCGACGAGTCCCGGGATGCGTCCCCGTCTCGGTGGGACGAAGGCGCAGGCCACAGCGACAAAGCCCGCCTCGACGAGCAGCAGGGCGACATAGCCGGCGGTGTTGAACTGAATCGCCCAGGCGAGGGAGATAGAGAACTGGCCGACGCCGGCCAGCATCCCAAGCCCGAGCCGCCCTCGGGCGGGGCAGTCGGCGAGAGACCAGCCAAGCAGGCCAATGCCGGCTACCGCCATCGGCCACGAGCCGAGCGGTGGCAGCGACAGCCCCACAAGGGCACCACCGGCCAGGGCAGCGGCGGCGCGGAGCCGAGCCACCGCCATCATCAGGCCGACTCTTCTGCGACCATTCTCACCCTGTCCGCGGCCATCTCTCCACTCGAGATGCAGGCGGGCACGCCCACTCCGCCAAGAACTGCTCCGGCCATGGCTATTCCGGGCCGGTCGCCAAGGGCTCGCAGGATCATCGCGATGCGGGCGGAATGGCCGGGCTGGTACTGGGGGAAGGCATTTGGCCAGCGCTTGACGAGACATCCGACTGGTTCGGCGTCGAGACCAATCAGCTGACCGAGCTCCGCGGCGACGGACCTGCACAGCTTGTCGTCGCTTAGGGCATCGATGCGAGAGTCAAGGTGGCGGCCGGCCGACACACGGACGAGCGGGTTGTTGGGCGCCTGTTCCGCTGTCCAGCGCCACTTCTGGCTGAGCAGCGTGAGCGCGGTCGTCAAAGTGCCTTTCACGCGGGGCACAAGGACTCCGCTCAAGCCAGCAAGGGCGCGAGGCAGCTGCCGGTCGAAGGAGAAGGTGACGACGGCGACAGAGCCGTAGGCGACGGTCTCGAGCTGTCCGGCAGCTTCTGGGGCGATACCTCTCAGCACATAGGCGGCTTGCCCGGCCGGCAGCGCGACGACTACCCCGTCTGCGGCGTAGCTGCCGCGGGTCGTCTCGACGACGTATCGGTTCGGAGCACCTGGCCCCCCAAGGCGGATCTGCAGAGCCGAGCAGCCGTATCTCACCACGCAACCCAGCTGGGAAAGCTCGTCTGTGAGGGCTGTGACGAGGCGGCCGAGCCCGCCGACCAAGCCGAAGAACGGCGAATCGTGGCTGCGAGGGGGCTGGGCGGCTCTGAGCGGAGCGATCACGTCGTGGTGGCCCACGAGGGCGCGGGCGATCTGGGGAGCGACCGTACCGAGCGAGAGGTCGTCGATCCGGCCCGCATTGATCCCGCCGATCAGAGGATCGACGAGCCGGTCCACGATCTCGTCGCCAAGGCGCGGGCGCAGGATAGCGCCAGCCGATCGTTCCACCCTTGAGGCTGCATCGGAGCTGTCGATCTGGAGTCCGACATCCGCGGCATCGAGCACCGGACCAGGTCGCGCTGGGTCGCCGGTCGCGAAATTGCAGGCCGCTTCGCTTACGATGCCGCTCGACGAGAGCGCGCGGAGATCCGTTGGTACTCCGAGCACCAGGCCAGAGGGGAGTGGTCGCGCCCGATCGTTGGAGAAGACGGCCGCGTTCGAGACGCTCGGTGCGACGAGCGCGTCGCCGAGACCGAGGAGGCGGCAGAGCCTTTCGGCGCTCGGATCCCGGCGGAGGAACTGGTCGGGCCCGAGGTCCACCCGCCCATCAGCGAAGCTACCCGTCAGAACTTTGCCGCCGGCACGATCCGAGGCTTCGAGGATGACCACTTGGTCCTCTCGCCCGCCGCCCACCTCGAGAGTCGAGCCCGCCATTGCGGCGCCGCCGCCTACCGGTTGCGCACCGGCGAGGACGCGAGCGGCGGCCAGCCCGCTGACGCCGCCGCCTATCACCACGTAGCGACTCACCTAGATCGGCCGCCCTGTACCGCCCTGTGCCGCCTGCAGCACCAGGGTCGCGAGCCCGTGACAGAGCTGCTCGTCACCGTTTAGGGACGAGGTCCGGGCGAAACGGAGACCCAGATCGGCGGCCAAAGCTCTTGCCTCGATATCGAGGTCGTAGCTCACCTCGAGGTGCTCCGAGGTGAAGCCAGCCGGGCAGATGACGGCCCCGGTCGCACCATGTGCCGGAAGGCTGCGGAGAACCTCGAGGACGTCGGGCCCTATCCATGGCTCGGGGGTCCGACCGGCGCTCTGCCAGCAGACGCGCCATCGAACAGCGCCGACCGCGGCGACTACCAGCTCGGCGGTCTCCCGCAGTCGCCGGTCGTAACCGTCCCCGGCCTCGATGAAGCGCCTTGGCAGGCTGTGTGCCGTTACCAGCAGTTCGGTTGCGGGGTCAGAGGGCTCCGCACCAGTCTCGGCAAAGGCGGCAGTGACGCGTCCAGCGAGCAGATCGATGAGAAAGGGCTCGTCATGCCAGTCCAAAATGGTCTCGATCGACATCTCGTGCGACCGCGCCGCTCGGCGCGCCCGCTCGAGATACTCCCCGACGCTCCCGGCGGAGAAGTGCGGCGCGAGGACCAGGCCAACCAAGCGCCTGATGCCATCGGCAGCGAGCCCTTCCATCGCACTCTCGATCGAGGGCATTGCGTGCTTCGAGCCGTAACGGCACGAGAACTCCCCGGGAGCCGCCGCGTCCAGTGCGCTTTGCACGCCTGCTACCTGCTCGGCTGTTCGGGCGGCGAGTTGGGAGGTCCCCCCAACTGCCGCGTACCTCCGCGCGAGGTCGGCGAGCTGCTCCGGAGTAGGTGGGCGGCCGCGGCGGACATCTGTGTAGAACGCCTCGATGTCGTCGGGGCGCGCAGGCGTGCCGTATGCCATGAGGAGAACACCGGTTACCGATGACCTACCGGCCGACCTCACTCGGTGTCTCGCGCGATGGAGGACGCGTGGACGAGGTCCACGACTGCCTTCAGCGTGTCGGGATCGGTGTCCGGCAGGACGCCATGGCCGAGGTTGAAGATATGACCGGAAAGCCCAGCGGCCTCCTCCATGACCTTGCCTGCCGCCTGTTCGACGACCTTGGTCGGGGCAAGGCAGACGGCAGGGTCAAGGTTGCCCTGGAGGGCGAAAGCAGGGCCGACGCGAGCTGCTGCGAGCTGAAGGGGCACCCGCCAGTCGACTCCGACGACGTCGGCCCCCGCGCGTGCCATGAGTCCCAGGAGCTCGCCGGTGCCTACGCCGAAGTGGATCCTGGGCACGTGGAGGTCGGCGAGGCCCTCGAGGATGGACGCAGATGCAGGAAGCGCGAACTCGGCGTAGTCCGAAGGAGAGAGCACCCCGGCCCAGCTGTCGAACAACTGGACGGCAGAGACCCCGGCCTCGACTTGGGCTCGCAGGCTCGCGAGGCATATTGCTGCCAACCGGTCGACGAGGGCGTGCCAGGTAGCAGGCTCGGAATGCATGAGACGCTTCGTCAGGCCGAAGGTCCGTGAGGGACCACCCTCGATGAGGTAGCTCGCGAGCGTGAACGGTGCTCCGGCGAAGCCGATCAGCGGCACCTCCAGCTCTGATACGAGGATCGTGATGGTCTCGAGAACGTGAGCGAGGTCGACCTCTGGCTCGATCGGCCGGAGTCGGGCAAGATCGCCGTCCTGACGAAAAGGAGCCGCAAGGACGGGTCCCCTGCCAGGCAGTATGTCGATGTCGACTCCTATCGCGAGGAGCGGTACGACGATGTCGGAGAAGAGGATGGCGGCGTCGACTCCGTAGCGTCGAACGGGCTGCATGGTCAGCTCGGCGGCGAGCTCAGGCGAGGAGATGGCGTCGAGGATCGTGCCCTTGGCCCGCAGGGCGCGGTACTCGGGCAGCGAGCGCCCCGCCTGGCGCATGAACCAGACGGGAGTATGGGTTACGGGCTCTCGACGGCAGGCTCGTAGAAACGCGTCGCCGAAGGGCACGCACGGACCATATCTCGCAGGACCAGAGCACTCGCGTCGGGGTCTGTGAGCAGGTCCGGCGTTTCGTCTGGCCGAGTGCACCGTTCATCGACTAAGAAATGGGACCATGGCAGACGCCACCGCAGCCATCGCGCGGTCACGCCCGCAGGGACATCCCGTCGCGGAGAGACCGCAGTTGCTCGCGGTCGGCATCCTCATCTGGCTCGGGTCGGAGTTCATGTTCTTCAGCGGTCTCTTTGCCGCTTTTTTCACGATCCGCGCCGCGGCTCCGGTGTGGCCACCGCCTGGGACCAAGCTCGACACCATCCAGGCGGCAATTTTTTCGGTCGTGCTTCTCGCCTCCAGCCCGACGATGCAGTTCGGCGTGTGGGCGCAGGAGCGGGGGGAGTACAAGAAAGCGAAGGCGTGGATCGTAACGAGCCTCGTCCTCGGAGCCGGATTCCTCGGCAACCAGGCCTACGAGTGGCGCACCCTTCCCTTCCACCCGTCCAGCAACGCGTACGGCTCGCTCTTCTTCATCATGACCGGCCTGCACGGCCTGCACGTGCTCCTCGGGCTGGTCGCGATGGTCGCATTGCTCGGACGGCTATCAGGAGGCAAGAACGACCCGGGAGAGACGGCTGTCTATCAGGGCGTCAGCTACTACTGGCACTTCGTCGACATCATGTGGATAGGGCTCTTCAGTGCGCTCTTCCTCCTCTCCTGAGGTGACCTGAGCTTGCCTTTGCTTCGCCGTATCCTCGTCCCTCTCGCTGTGGTCGTCATGGCCGCCGTGCTGGGCACCTTCGTCCTCGGGCGCGCTCGCGTCACAGCGTCGTCAGCCGCGATGCAGAACCCCGGCTTGAGGCTGACGGCCGCATCGCGCCTCACGAGCGGTGGCCTAATCGCTGCGGGCCGGATCCTGTTCACACAGTCCTGCTCGACCTGCCACGGGGGCGACGCGCAGGGCTCAGCTCTGGGCACGGACCTCCAGGGCCTAGGAGGCGCTGCAGTCGACCTTTGGCTCACGACCGGGTGGATGCCGCTTCGGACCCCGGGGGTACAGCCGGACAACAAGCCCGTCAACCTCACCACTGCGCAGATCAACGAAATAGTCGCGTACGTCGTCTCGATCAAGCCCGGCGGTGTCCCGGTGCCGAAGAACATCTCACTTAAGGGGGCAAGTGCTGCGGAGGGCTTCTACATGTTCTCCCTCAACTGTGCACCGTGCCACACGATCACGGGGGCAGGCGATGCGCTCGCCGACGGAATCCATGCGCCTTCGCTCCACAGCGCGACGCCGACGCAGGTTCTCGAAGCCATCCGAACCGGACCTGGAAACATGCCGCGCTTCGGCCCCGGCGACATCTCTCGGAAGGAAGCTCTCGACCTGACCCTGTATGTCACCAAGTACATCCGGAACCCGACTGACATAGGTGGGATCGGACTCGGAGGCGTCGGACCCGTGGCGGAGGGCTTCGTCGGTCTGTTCGTCGGCGTCGGAGTCTGCCTGCTCGCCGCGTACTGGGTAGGAGATCGCACCGCGCGCGACGAAGCGGGGGGTCACAGCGGTGGTGGGGATGACGAGAGTGACCACGAAGGGGACGCGTCGGAAGCTATGGACGACGGCCCCGGCGACGGCGAGACGACCTCGGAGACTGCAGATGCCTGAACGCGAGCCATCGCCTGCGGCGATGCCTGAGACCCTGGAGAGGACTTCAGCGCCATGAGCGCTCCGACCGGCGATACACACGGCGAGCCGACTCCTGTCACCATCCGGCTCGATGCCGACCAGTTCAAGGTGGCGGCTGCCAACCCTCGACAGATGGAGCGGACTGTCGCCGCCACTTTTCTGCTCGGACTCGTGGGCTTTGGCGGCTTCGGGGCGGCTTACTGGGTCAATGCGTCGAACGCGTGGCTCGGTTGCACTCTCGGCCTCGGGTTTCTCGGCCTCGGCCTCGGCATGGTGGCGTGGGGCAAGTACCTCATGCCGCGCGGTCCTTTCTCGGAGTCGCGCCATTCGATGGTCCCTACGAAGGCCGAGAAGGCACGGATCATCTCCGACTTCTCGAGCCGCGGAAAGGTCGTCGTCGAGCGGCGGGGTTTCCTTGTGAAGATCCTGGGAGCCGCCGGAGCTGTCTTCGGCGTGGTGGCGATGTTTCCCCTGATCCGATCCCTCGGACCGCTGCCCAAGCACTTCTCCGAAGCGACCCACTGGCACAAGGACACCTATCTCGTGAATGTCAACGGGGAGAGAGTCCATCAAGACGATGTCGAGTACGGCGGGGTACTGACGGTATTTCCCGAGGGAGATGTGGGTGGAGCGCTCTCCCAGACGACCCTCGTGCGCCAGCTCCCGCCCAAGGGTGAGGTCAACATCGTCACCGCTCCGGGCCGGGAGACCTGGAGCCCGCTCGGGTACATGGCCTTCTCCCGGGTGTGCACGCACGCCGGATGTCCGGTCGCTCTCTACCAGGAGCTGACCCACCAGCTCCTCTGCCCGTGCCACCAGTCCCTTTTCGACATCGGCCCAGGCGCAGCTGCACAACCCGTCTTCGGTCCTGCGCCGAGGCCACTGCCCCAGTTGCCTCTCTACATCGACGCCCAGGGCTATCTGCGCGCACAAGCTCCATTCGATCAGCCGGTCGGGCCGAGCTTCTGGTGGCGCCGTGATTGACGGCCTTTATGACTGGATCGACGATCGGCTGAACATCTCCGGCGGTGGCCGGAAGATGGTCAACAAGATCTTCCCCGATCATTGGTCGTTCATGATCGGCGAGATCGCCCTTTACTCCTTTGTAGTCCTGCTGGCTACGGGAGTATTCCTCACGCTGTACTTCGTGCCCTCGACCACCGACGTCGTCTATCACGGTCCCTATCTTCCCCTCGACGGCGTCCACATGTCAGAGGCGTATCTCTCGACGATCAACTTGAGCTTCAGCGTGCGGTGCGGGCTCCTGATGCGGCAGATGCACCACTGGGCAGCGAACATCTTCATCGGGGCGATCGTTGTCCACATGTGCCGCGTGTTCTTCACCGGCGGGTTCCGCAGGCCGCGGGAGCTGAACTGGATCATCGGCATCAACATGCTGATTTTCGCTATTTTCAACGGCTTCCTCGGGTACTCGCTTCCAGACGACCTCGTGTCGGGCACCGGAATTCGCATCTCCTACTCGATCCTCGAGTCGCTCCCACTCGTTGGCCCGTACATAGCCAACCTGCTCTTCGGCGGCTCTTTCCCGGGAAATGCCCTGATACCTCGCTTCTTCATCATCCATGTGTTGATCCTGCCGGCTCTCATCGCAGGTCTTCTTGGAGCGCACCTGACGCTTCTCGTCAGGCAGAAACACACTCAATTCAAGGGTCCGGGAGCAACTGAGCACAACGTCGTCGGCGCGCCGATGTGGCCGACATTCGTGGCGAAGACCCAAGGATTCCTCTTCCTGGTTGCGGGCGTGACCACTCTCCTCGGGGCGGCGGTACAGATCAATCCGATCTGGTTGTACGGGCCCTACAAGCCCTATCTGGCCACCTATGCGGTTCAGCCTGACTGGTACATGGGCTGGTTGGACGGAGCTCTCAGGGTGATGCCGCACTGGCAGACCGTGATAGGTGGTCGCGTCATCATCCCGAACGTGGTCTGGCCGGCAATAGTCCTGCCCGGAGTGACCTTCACCGTTCTCATGATGTGGCCGTTCATCGAGCAGCGGGTCACGGGAGACAGGGCTGATCACCAGCTCCTGGAGCGACCGCGAGACCGACCGAAGAGGACAGCCCTTGGCGCGGCAGTGCTCAGCTTCTACTTCGTCCTCCTTGGTGCCAGTGCCACCGATGTCCTTGCCAACTACCTCGACGTATCGCTGAACACGGTGCTTACTTCGTTCCAGGTGCTCATCTTCGTGGTGCCTCTTGTCACTTACCCCGTAGCTCTCAGGATCTGCCGCGAGTTCCGGGCGACTCCTGGGGCAGGGAAGACCAAGCGCCACAACATCGTCATCCGCTCAGCAGATGGTGGATATTCCACTGTCCCGTCCGAGTCACGGCCCGGAGACACGCCGCGTGAGCTCGAGCCGGTCGCTCTCGACGCGAGCGTCTACCTGCCCGCGCTCGTCGGTTCTCCTTCCTACGAGCCGGCCGATCGCGCCGGCCTTGGCGCTCGTGCGGCTGCCGGCGGGACCTACGAGGCGGTGGCAATCGACGACGGAGCTGGAGGGGCAGAGAGCGACGAAGGGCTGGCTGCTGTCACGACGGGCGCAAATGGTGGTGGACGGACGAGAAGCCGGGTGTTTCGCATCCCGAGGAACTACCGAGGAGGGTGACAAGCTCGGTTATCGAGCTCTCGTACGAGGCCACGAGTCCTGCCGGCGGCCCGGCCCTTCCTGGCGCTGCCGCCCCTGCCCGCGGCCCGTGCCGCGCGCCCCGTGCCTCGGCTCCTGTAGGAGCGCGCCGCCCGCGGGCCGCCGCCCGCCGCCCGCGGGCCGCCACCCTCGTC
>CAZAMA010000096.1:0-9335 GCA_964485645.1 uncultured Acidimicrobiaceae bacterium
GATAAGGAACCGACGCTGGCCAATGGGGACGAGGCGAAGGTTCTCTGTGTGACCAGGACGAGCGTCGTGGTCCAACGGGCAGTAGACGGCAAGCTAGACGGCAAGCCGGGCGTCGGGGCAGTCACGCTGAGCAGGAAGGAGGCCCAGCACACCCTTGCCCTGGGGGGGGTCTGGACGGCCGACTCAGCCCAGGGTCAGAGCTTCAAAAAGACGACGGTCGTCGTCACCGGGATAGAGGCCGGAGAGTGGATCTACTCAGCGGCCACAAGATCACGGGCAGCGCCGGTGATAGCCGTAGTGGTCGGAGACGACGTGCCGGTCGAGCAACGGCAAGAGCGAGCAGAAGAGATGGTCGCGCGCGCTCTTGAGCGCTCGAGCTTGGACTTCTCATGCAACGAGATGGCTATGAAGGACCAGAGATTCTCCGAGGCCGCCCAGGCGCGAGGACTCCCCCTCTCGTTGTTCCTACCGCCCGAAGAGCGGCGCAAGATGGAAGAGTTCGCCCGGCTAAAGAGCACTGCGATGCTGGCAAGGCTGCGGGCAGAGCTGAGCTCAGAGCGGGCACAGGCGGAGGCGGAAAAGGCGGAGGCCATGCAAGAGGCTCCGGCGGCAACCGAGGCGGCGGGGGCGGTCGCCCCGGACAGACACGCCGAGAAGCCGGTCGCTGTTGCGGGGACATGGCACAGCGAGGCCGAGCTGGTCGGCCTCATGGAAGCAGTACGCCAGCGCGGAGAGGATGCACTGCGCAGGATCCCGACTGTCGATATCGACGACCAGGCACCCATCGACGCGATGTACCTGGCGGCGACAAAGATGAGGAAGGAGGCGGACAAGCACACCACGGAGTCCCAACGGCTCGTAGATCGTGCGCCGGCGTGGAGGGAGGAGGCACGGGAGGACTTCATCACTGCCCGCGACGCCGCGAAGACCATCGAAAATGGGAGAAAGAGGTTCTCAAGGGTGCCGGCGGAGAAGATCCAGGAGGCCGAGGCAGAGCGGGCAAGAGTAGCCAAGAAGTGGAATGCGACAGTGATGCCGGCAGGCGGTGACAGCGACGATGATGCTAGATGGCTGGGGCAGGCAGCTTTCGACGCCGCGCTGGAGGGCAGGCTCACGGGCGAGCAGGACGCTGCGGAGGCGGCACGGAAGGTGGCGGACGAGCTAAAGGCGCAGGCGGACCAGGCGGGGCTGATCCGGGCAGGGCAGGTGGTACAGAGGGACACGAACACGAAGCTAGAAGAATCTGTGATCGAGAAAGCCAGGCAGGCGGCGAGGCCGATCCGTGTGGCAAGAGCCGACCGCGACCGCATGGCAGCGACGATGACCCCCGAGCAGGTCGTAGCCGCGGACGAGGCAAGGGACGACGAGCTCGCTAGGAATAAGCAGCGCCTGGACGCGGCCAAGGTCCTGGCTTCGACCGGAAAGTGGGTTGGGAGCCGGACGAACGTCGAGCGGCTCAGGCGTGAGATGGATGAGGCGGGGAGCAACAAGGCTCGCCAAGAGGCCGAGAAACAGCTGATCCAGGCGCGCCGCTCCCGCGAACAGCTCGACAGGATCAGCCCACAGGCCCTCAAGGATCTCGACCACATAAGCGATGCGGCGATGAAGGCGGTCGCCCAGGCCAAGAAGCGGCGCAGGCAGACACCGCCCCCCGAGGCGACACCATCACCTCCGCAGACGAGCCAGGGCTATGGGCCCTCCATGCACATGTAGGTACATCTCGGCGCTCCAGGCCGTGGAGCAGACCACCAAGGAGGCAGCGCCACCGCCCAACGCCTAACCGCTCCGATCGCGGCCTGCCAACCTCAGCTCTCGCCTGTAGGTGGCAAGGATCGCCGGAGAGGCTCTGAAGCTCGCGCGTTGGACAAAACCCCGAACCTCCATCGACGACCGGGTCCCACATCTTCCCTGGTTGGCATCGCTCATCATCTTTGGCCGACGTGAGTTGTGCTCCGACTTCGTGCTCGGCCAAGACAGCAACCTTGCGACGAAGGAGCAAGGGCGCTAGCCGAGAGCCCCCTTGGGGCGTCCCGCCGCCGAAGGGAGCGTTAGCGACCAAGGAAGGGCGGGCTCGGTGGGGGAAAGAACAGGCGCCGAAGGCGGCGATCTTCTTCTACAACCCGACTGAGGGCCTACCGGGGTTGTCCACAGAACAGCTCGCCTACTACAGGTAATTTACAGGAATTCTCTTAATACAGGGGGGGTCGGAAAAAGGGTTTGTGATCTGGGGATTCGCGACATGGGGTGCGACCTCCCATGCGCAAAGGGGTGCGACCTCCCATGCGTGGATAACTCGTCGGCCATGTGTGATGACGAAGTGACGCTGCAGAGGGAAAACGCAGGTCAGAGAGACTATTTGGACGTGGGTGCGACCTCCCATGCGCACACGAGAGGAGGTGCGACCTCCCATGCGTGGATAACTCGTCAGTCACCAGGCCGGCAGGGGACAACGCAGTGGGAGCGAGACCCTGTCCGGTGGTATCTTGATAGTGCCTGTTGCATTGAGCTTCAGGAAGTGAGCCCGGCAGCCTTCCGGACGGTTGGTAGTGCCGGGTTGTGCGCTTGCCGGCGGTTCTCTCGGTGGTACGATGGTGACGCCCAAGGCACTAGCCGCGGGAAGTGAGCCCGAGACCCGTCCGGACGGACGTGGCGCTCGGGCTTTGCGCTTTTTACGGTTCGAGCCGGCGAACGTTGGTCAGGATCGGTCTGATCCGCCTGCGCCAGTCGGCGGAGCGGACCCAGCACCACGCCACTACGTCGGGGAGCGCGAGGAGTGGTTCTTCATGAACGCGCTGGTGTCGATACTCGAGAATGTCGGTGATCCCAGCCTGTCGGACTAGCTGGTACAGCTCGTGGCGGTCGGATCGCACGAGCGAGTCGTCTTGCTCAATGACGAGCATCGTGGCGCCACCGCCGGCGGCCAGGTCATCGACGAGTGCGGCGAGGCACGCAGCGCGGGCTGCCAGATCAGTCCGATAGCCCCGGCCGGCGTCGTAGATCGTCGTCTCGACGGGTGTGGTGACCAGCGAGGAGACGATGACTCGCCGCCGGCGGGGCTGTTCCTGCTTCATGTGGATACGTCGTTGGCCGGGCAGGACAAGGCTACGGACGACCCTCCGGGTTGTCTCGAGGTCGGACACGGTCGTAGCCGCCAGGACGTAGCCGGATCGTTTGGACTCGTCGACGTATACGTACCGGGTGCTCACCCGCCGGAGAGACTCACAGGTCGATGGCCGTCTGCCGGGGCACTGGCAGCGGCGACGGGCTGAGCAGGAGTCCGTCGTTGGTGACGTTCACCCGCGCCTGGGGGTAGGCCAGAGCGATCACCCGGAGCTGGCGGACAACGGCAGCCTTGAAGTCCCGTACCCGGTCGTATTGGGAGCCGAATTGGCGAGCCAGAAGCGCCCAGGGGATCACGACGGGGCCTCGGACAGTGAAGAGGCGGTGGGCCAGCCAATAGTACAGGTCGAGGGCCAGGGGGCCGGCCTTGGCCCGCTGGATGATGGCGAGGGCTCGGGTGTCGAGGGGGACAGCGGACGCCTTGATCGAGTCTCGCCACGCCTCGGTGAGCCGGATCGTGGAGGGCATGAGGGTGTCGGTGCCGGTGTCTCGGTCGGACCACCACAGGTTGACCTCACGCACGAACCCGAAGTTCTCGGCCTGGAAGTTCCACACGCCGTTACCGTGTTGGCGGGTGTCGGCCACAGTGATCGACGACGTAGCCAGCCGAGTCAACTGGTCCCGTAGGCGGGTGCCGCTCCCTTCCCGCCCCCCGGTGGCGCTGTTGATCCCGATTTGGCGCAGGAAGGCCCGCATCGAGCCACCCAGGCTGAGGGTGAGCCCGTCGTCATGAACCGCCGGACCGCCCTGTTTGATCTCGCTCGTCATCCACGCCAGCAGGTAGCGGGGCATGACTCCGAACGGATAGGCATCGGTCTGCTCGCCCTTGCGTGTGACCAGACCGGGGGTGAGCCGCAGGGTCACGGTCCCGTTCGTGCGCCGCCAGGACTGCACCGGGCCAGGGTCCCGGTACGGGAGGGCGACCTGGCAGAAGATGCGGGAAACGAAACTGATGGTCCCTGCTGCTCGGGCGTCCTCCTGCTCGATCAGCACCGCCCGCTCGATCAGCTCAGCGGTACGAGCGTCGATCAGCGGAGCGGGGGTCCCGCTCTTGGCCGGCCCGGCTGGGTATGGTCCGCTTCGGGTCGGCTGCGGCATCCTCAGTGCCCTCCTTCCTCTGAGTGCGCCCCTAGGCACGGGCGCACTCATCATGTCGGGAACCGGGAGACGAAAGGTGGATACCCGTCGTGCATACGTGTCTACGTAGATACTTGCGTACGTACTAGCGTGCTAACTGGGTGTGCGCTGATGCCTTGGGTGGCACCACAACCCAGTTGATCTCGGGACTCGACTATCAGGTGAGCCCTATTCGGGCCGTACTGACCGTGACAGATGAAGAGCTACGTATCCGCGTACTTACTTATTGGCGTGTGCTGATTTCGTGGGCGATGGCGGCGCGTACGAGGTCGACGAGACGGCATTCTTCTTGCGCGGCAATCAGTCGGAGCGTCCGGTATGTGTCGGTGTCCACGTCAACCGACAACCTGTGAGGGTATGGGTTGGGTCGGCCTGGCTCGGCGTGAGTTTGGTGGATGCTGACCGGGACCTGCTCGGCGACCTCGGAGGCGGCTGGGATGGCTTTGGGGCTACGACGGCGGAGGTTGGGAGTGGCCATCAGGCGTCCTCGTGGAAGACCATGTCGGGGGAGAAGGCAAGCGCCGCTATGTGCCCGGTCTTCCACAAGCCAGACTGGTGCTGTACCAGGGCTTGTTCCGTTCTCTCGTAAGCGCCGCGGTCACCGGCACCGGGGGTGTCAGGCATGCAGAAGCTCCTTGATCTGCTCGACGGCCAGGTCGTAGCCGTAGGGATCGGGGGTGAGGGGTTGGCCCCAGGCGACTGCCAGGGCCTCGCGTTGGGGAATGCGGGCGTCGAGGACGGTGACGTGCTCGTCAGCCAGGGCCTCGACGGCGGCGGCCAGCGACCGGGTGCCCGCCCGGACCTTGACGAGCAGGACCGCCGCCGGGGTGGCCAGACGTGCGGCCAGGTCGAGGCTGGCCCAGGTGCGCTCCATATCGGCCGCGGTGGTAGCGGTGGGTATCACCACCAGATCGGCTGCGGCGATAGCGGCGTCGGTGATCCGGTGATCTCGGGGGGAGCAGTCGATGACGAGCCGGTCGGCCTTGGGGAGTCGCTCGGCCAGCTTGGGGTCAGGCAGGTGGACCACCTCGATGCTGAGCGCTTCGCCGTCGGCGGCCACCGCTGCAGACCAGCCGAGCGCCGAGCCCTGTGGGTCGGCGTCGACCAGCAGCGCCGAGAGGAAGTGGGCCAGGTAGATAGCGGTGGTGGTCTTGCCCGTCCCGCCCTTGAGGTTCGCCACTGCCAGGATCATGCGGACATTCTAGCAGTACCAGCGTACCTACTCGGGTACTTACTTACGTAATATGGTTGTACCTTGTCCTGTGGCGCGGAAGTGGGCCTTCCGTTAAGAAAGCTGGCACCAACCGACAAGTGGCGGGCCTTGTCCGGGCGCTGCCACCGACGAGGCCACATCAGACGGTTCAGGCGTCAGGCGGACCGCGGACCCGACCTGCGTTGACTCGTCTTTGTCCCGGTTTTCCCGCCAAGGAGCCGCAGCCCGTCAGGCCGGAGCTCGCCGGTCGGAGAAACGTGGCGATACAGCGTCTGGCGGGTGATCCCAAGCTCCTTGCACAGCTGTGCGACTTTGGTGTCGCTCTTTGCCATGGACGCGGTAGCCAGGGCGAGCTTGGCCGGTGTCATCTTGTAGGGCCGCCCGCCCTTGCGGCCCCGGGCCCGTGCCGAGGCAAGGCCGGCGACGGTGCGCTCGGAGATGAGCTCTCGCTCGAACTCCGCGAGGGCGCCAAAGATCGCGAAGACGAGCTTGCCCGCCGCCGCGGTGGTGTCGATCGCCGCCCCCTGGCCGCTGAGCACCGTCACGTAACTGCCAGGTGCCGGTAGAGCGTCGAGCGGCTGACCTCGATCGTCGCTGCGATGGTGTCAAGGGTGTGTTCCTTGCTGTCGTACATCTGACGGGCGACGGTCAGCTTCTCCGGTGTCATCGATCGTGGCCTCCCGCCGCTACGGCCACGAGCTCGTGCAGCCGCAAGGCCGGCGACGGTGCGCTCACGGATCAGCTCTCGCTCGAACTCGGCCAGCGCACCGAAGACGTGGAAGACGAGCCGGCCGGTCGACGTCGTGGTGTCGATGCCCTCGGTGAGCGAACAGAAACCAACGTCGCGAGCAGCAAGGTCGGTCACTGTGGCGATGAGGTGGGGGAGTGAGCGCCCGAGCCGATCGAGGCGCCATACGGCGAGGGTGTCACCGGGCCGTAGGTGATCGAGCACCCGGTCGAGCTGCGGGCGGTGGTCGAGCGCGCCGCTCGCCTTGTCGGTCCAGACACGGACGCACCCGGCCGCTTTCAGTGCGTCGGTCTGTAGGTGGGCCTTCTGCTCGGTGGTGCTGACCCTTGCGTACCCAAGGAGGTCCCCCATTTACGCCGTGACCGTCATCGGGAGGCGCGGGGTGACAAACCGACCCCGACCGGGGAGGTCTACGACAGCCTCGACAGCCCACGCACCGGGCGGGATCGCGTAGCCGAGCGCCGGAACAAACGAGGTCGTTCCGACGAGCAGCGGCACCGAGACGCGTTCGCCCGGCGCAAAGCGGAAGACGACGAGGGGAGCAGTCTGCCAGCCGTGAAACCCACCGACGACCTCGCTGCTCGACGGGACGACGACACGGGCGGTGAGGACGCCGTTCGTGTGGATGACGAGCTCGTCGCCGCCGTGATTGTGGAGCTCCAGCGCACCACGCTCGTCGAAGCCGGAGCGGACGACGATCGGAGGCGGGAGGACGACTTCAACGTCAGCGGGGAGTCGTGGCAGGCGCTCGGGCGATTGCTGGTCGCGCAGGGCCCCGTCCGGATTGGCGAGGGTCCGATCGGGAAAGTGCAGCGCGCCGACCGTAAGGCTCACGTCGCTTCCGAAGCGGGCGGCGATGGACTCCGCGATCTCGACCGCCCATGCCGCGAGCGAGAGTTGGCACGGCGGCGACGGAGGCCGTTCCCCGACTACACCCATGAAGCCGCGAAGCGGTCGTCGGGGATCGTCACTGAGCTCCGAGACCACCGCCTTTAGCTCCTCCCAGGTTCCCACCTTCCCAGCGTGTCAGAAAGGGTGGGGAAGGAGGTGGATGAGACGTTGATTTCAGACACGACTTTTGGGGCGGGTTTCGAGCCGCTTTCGACTCGTCGGCTCCCGGTGGTCAATAACGGTCGTTTTCAGGAACCGTCCAAGCTGTCGCCCACCACCACCGGGCACTTCGGCGCCCGAGCCTTCTTCGACCCTACCGAGCGCAAGTGGCGGATCGCGACCTGCTACCTGGCCGCCGACGCCCCCCGGGGGGCGACGACCCGATGCCGGCGGGGGATTGAGCGGGCGGACTCACCGCCGGCGGTAGATCATCGCCCGCGGGGCGACCGCCTCTACCGCCACGGTGTCGTGTTCGTAGTCGATCCGGTAGATGATCCGGTACTCCCCTCGTCGGACCGAGTGTCGCCCGGCCAGGTCGAAGCGAAGCAGCTTGCCTACTCGCGCGGGGTGGTCGGCCAGGTCGCTGTAGACGAGAACGAAGCTGGCGACAGTTGAATACGCGAGACCACCAGCACCGAGGGCGTGCCGAAGAGCGAATCCGAAGCCGTTGACATCTGCCTGACTCAGTCATATACTTGCGGCTTGGAAACTAGAATGGTCAATCTGGTCGGTGCTTTCGCTCTTGGATTGAGCGATGAGATTCTCGGCGTTGTCCACGATGAAACGGGTCAGCACGTAAGTGCTTCCGCCGCCCTTACGACCCTTCTGGCGAATCCGGGCGTCACGGTCGACGACCTCAGCGGCTCGCTCGGAATCAGTGGCTCCGGGACGGTTCGGCTCGTCGATAGGCTCGAAGCAGCAAGCTTGATCGAACGCCACCGATCGCAGGGCGACGGACGCGCAGTCGAACTGTTGCTCACCGAGGTCGGACGACGGCTCGCCCAACGAGTCCTTGCCGAGCGCAGAGCTGTGATCAAGCGGGCGCTCAACGCGCTCTCCGATGACGAGCAAGCAGCTCTCGAGCGAAGCGTCGAGAAGATGCTTGCAGCGCTTACGCCTGACCGTGCAAGAGCCGACTTCATCTGCCGCCTGTGTGACTATGAGTGTTGCCCACAGGACAGCTGTCCCGTCGAGCAGGCGGTCCAGTGACCTCTCGCAAGCAGGTCGCCATCCTGATTATCGCCGCGATGTGTTGGGGCATCCCGGCGACGGCTTCCAAGTATGCCCTGAGGGACTTCGGCCCGTTGACCCTGCTCGCCGTGGAGCTGGCGGTCGCGACGATCATCATATGGGCGGTCGTGCTTGTCCGACGGTGGCGGCTGGCCGCCTTCTCGCTGGCGCCTAGCCGCCGCTTCGCCTTGTTGGGGCTTCTCGAACCGGGGTTGGCCTACGCCGGCTTGACGTTCGGACTCACGCATACCAGTGCCGCAAGCGCATCGCTCTTGGGTGGCCTCGAGGGTGCAGCGGTCGTGCTCCTTGCAGTCACCGTTGGCCGGGAGCACCTCCAGGCGCGATCCACGCTTGCCCTCCTCCTTTCGCTGGGGGGCGTCCTGATCATCTGCGGAACAGGCTCAGCGGCGTCAGCGAGCCTCGGGGACGTGCTGGTCGTTGCTGGAGTGCTTTCGGCCGCGAGCTTCGTCCTCCTTGCAAGCCGCTTGGACTCCCAGACGAACCCCACCGTCATGACCGCGTGGCAGTTCACCTACGGGTTGCTCTTCACCTTGCCGTTCTTGGTCTGGCGCTGGACGTCAGGTGCGGAGGCCTTCCCGACCCATGCGCCCCTGCACGCTTGGCTTGGGGCAATCACAGCCGGAAGCATCGGCTTTGCCGCCAGCTTCCTCCTCTACAACTCGGTTGTGATGAGGGTGCCCGCCGTCGTCTCGGGTATCGCGCTCAATCTCATCCCCTTGTTCGGCCTCGGCGCCGCGGTCGCCTTCCTTCACGAGCATGTCGGCGTCGCGCAGGTCGGTGGCGGGCTCCTCATCATCGTCGGGATAGCCGCGCTTCCGGACGAACCATCTCCAGAGGGCGATGTCAGCGCAGGGTCGACTGCTCCCGCACCCCATCTTGTCGAATGACTATCGAGGAGTGTATTGGGAGCAGTCGAAGTACATCTACTCGGCGGGACTGAGGCTGAGGCCACGTAGGGATATGTGACCTCCATAG
>CAZAMA010000096.1:9435-12328 GCA_964485645.1 uncultured Acidimicrobiaceae bacterium
CATCTACTCGGCGGGACTGAGGCTGAGGCCACGTAGGGATATGTGACCTCCATAGGCGAACACAGAAGAACCACACACAGCCACATAGGAGCAACCATGACAACGGTATTTGCGGCCTGCACCACGTACGAGGGCCTGTCGGATGCGCTGAGCGACTTGATCCTCGATCTCCCCCAGCACAGCAGCACGGCAAGCTTCGGAAACGACATCGACGCCGCGAACTCGGTCCTTCTCTCTCATGGAGTTCCGGAGGACGACAAGCGTCAAGTACTTCGCAGTTGGATAGGACGCTGGCAGCCGTGCCTGTTTGGCCGTCTGGCGGCACATAGGTCTCGCAACCTGGACTTCGACCTGTGTTGGGTGCACGAATGGGAGTTGGATCGCGGCAGAGAGTACGTCATGACCAAGATCCAAGTCGCTCGTCGCAAGTGGAAGGATCGCGCCGAAGTCGGCCTGAGCAGTGGGTTCCTGATCATGTTCAATAGCCGTTCCCTTGCCCACGCGTCGCCTAGCGATGATCTCGTTCGAGTTTGCTGCGAGTTCGCAAATCTCTATCTAGTCGAGCATGCACCCATTGTTCCTGACGTCATCTATACCGAAGCGGTGCCACTACGTCGGAGCGACGGAGTGCTCACGCTCTTTAAAGCTGGCTGCAACATCTTCTACGGCTCGGCACACCTGACCCGTAATCACGACCGCCGGGTGCCGGGGGGACTCCTGTTCTCGATGAACTCCCCCGGGCACTACGCCAACTCCCTGGTTCTGAGGGGGGCAGCGGAGTCGCTCCACGATGCCGTGAGCGTCGTCCAGGAGACTGCATTCCGGTCGGTCGGCAATGGCGGGATCGGGGCCGAGAGCGCCCGCACCACCAGCTGGCACAATCGATGCCCCGACCGCATGGGGCCTTGGCCTTCCTCGAAGAAGCGCCCCTCCTACATTCCAAGCGACTTCGACGGTGCACGGTATTCGGCGATGTACCACACCGACGTCCTCGTGCCGACTGAAGTAACAGTCGATAATCGCACCCTGGAGGGCGTTGCGGCCATGGTCGACCCTTGGTCGCACCTCATCATCGATTACATCACCGAGATTGAGCTCACATCGGATCATGTCAACTATGGACTCTTCCACGGACATCCGATCGAGGACTGTGGCAAGTACCACAATCCGTGGCAACCGCGCGTCGCTCATAACACCGAGCTTTTCGTGTATTGACGGAGGAGTGCCGTTTGCCAGCGCCATGGGGCCACATAGCCGCTGGTCAAGCCCGCAGCCTTGTGCCTGCCCCGGAGTAGCTGTTATAGTCTGTCTGACGGTATACCGGACGACAAGTGAGGACGGTGGTCGAGATGGCCGTGCGCCGAGGTGCAGGAAAGACCCAGGTGACCTCGCTTGGGCGCCACGACAACCCGGGAGTCCTGATCCTTACGAGCCTTGTGTCGGGTCCAAAGCACGGCTACGCGCTCACCAAGGACATCGAGTCCTTCTCCGGTGTCCGCCTCACGCCCGGCACGCTGTACGGAGCGCTTGACCGGCTAGAAGAGCGGGGTTTCATCGAAGCCCTTCCAGCGGAGAGCCGTCGACTCCCATACCAACTGAGCAGCGACGGCCTTGTCGCTTTGCGCTCCTACCACGACAGGCTCTTGAGCTTGACGAGCGCGCTCGGCGTCAGGCTGCGGGGACTCGGCGCGTGATGGGTGATCGCTTGGCACGGAAGCTGACCCGCGTCCTCATCGCGGCCTATCCGGCCGACTGGCGTATGCGCCATGCTCACGAGGCAAGCGAGCTGAGCGACCGGTTGTTGGACGAGGGGGGTCGAAGACTTGGAATCCTCGGCGGTTTTGCTGTCGGGGCGGCACGAAGCTGGGCACGCCACGGCATCTCTGCTCTTCCTCGCCGCCGCGTGGTAGCTGCTTTGCTCGCGCTTACGAGCCTGTTCGCGCTTGTCGGGGCTCTCGTCCTGACAACTAACGCGACGGCGCTTCGGGACTCGAGCACACTCACCCAGCCGGCAATGGCCGTGCATCTAAGGACGCGCGTGGCGACAAAAGCACGCCGAGACCAAGGTGCCACGGTGAACGTCAGTGAGCAACATGGCACCGTGAGCGCTACTCTCGCGGCGAACAGCCACTCGCCAGTCGCAGTAGAAGTGCAGGCGATCGCCCTCGGACTTAGAGGCACAGGCTCTCCGACCCCGACCCGTGGCCAGCTGGTCCTTCTCGTGTTCTCCCCGGGCTCACCCGCGATAAGGCGGTCCGCAGGTGGCACCCAAGCTGACCGCCGCGTCGTCGAGCTCATCGACGTCGGGGCGCCCGGGTGACGCTGGGGTCAGGCCGCCGGCGCCGCGTGTTCCAGGGTGACCTTGAGGCCCATGCGCTCGAGCTGGTGGAGGTATCCTTTAGGGATGTCCGATTTGACATCCCTAAAGGTCCCTATTGGGGTGCGTGACCGCTTCGCTACCGTGGCCAAGGTCCGCGGGTTGACCGTGCGAGCGTTGCTCGATCAACTGTCCCGGGAATTAGCCGACGCGACGTTGATGGAACAGGCTGCCCGGCAGATGTCGCAACTGCACGAGGCGGACCCGGACGCCTGGGACGACTACCTCGCCGAAGGGCGCCACTGGGAAGAGGCAACGGTTGAGCCCCTCGATGCCTGAGCGCGGAGAGGTCTGGCTCGCTGCACTTGACCCGGTGGACCCGGGCGAACAGGGCGGCACACGGCCGGTACTCGTGGTATCGACCAACGCGTTCAACGCCTGGCCGGTCAGTCTCGTGATAGTCGTGCCGATCACCACACGCGATCGCGGGTTCGCTCACCACATCGGTGTCGCCGGAGGTGGACTCGACCGGCCCTCCTTCGCCATGCCCGAATACGTACGCTCAGTCGCACAACG
>CAZAMA010000097.1:0-9052 GCA_964485645.1 uncultured Acidimicrobiaceae bacterium
AGCACCGTCGAGACTGGTCTAACTGGCTAACGGGCTAACTGGCAGCAAGGCGGCAGTAGGGCTCGGCAAGTGAGAGGCTGGGGTTGTAGTACGGGTCCCCTGCGGCGATGGCTCGTTGCCAGCGAGACAGAAAGGTTCCGTAACCGGCATCGTCACCATTTGGCTCGTCATAGCCTTTCGCCGGTGTGGCGTCGAGCAGTCCGGAACAGGTGATCTTGGCCAAGGGGCAGTAGACGACGAGCAAGTCCCGTACGCGCAGTCGCAGGCAGTAGTCGACATCGCTCAGCCCGAGCGGCAGCTCCGCATCGAAACCACCCATCTCCTCCAGCAACAACCGCCTCGTCACCAGGCAGGTACCACTCACGGCTGAGCAGTCGCGAGTGAGCTCATTCCAGAGCTGATAGCCGTTGCGCGTGATTGGGAGTCCTGCCAGCAAGCTGGCGGCAGCCCCCTCCATGCCGACGACGATGCCACCGTGGCGCAAGCTCCTGTCCTCTTCCAGCAGCATCGCTCCGGCAGCGCCGACGTCCGCGCGCTGCGCTTGGGCGACGAGGGCGGACAGCCAGCCGGGGGAGCATGCGATCGCGCTGTCGTCCATGAACGCGAGAAGCTGTCCTTTGGCGTTGAGCACTGCTTCGTTGTTGAGCCTCGCCCAGTTGGCTGGTTCAGGCGTCGTGAGGACGCGGACTTTTGGATCTGCCCGAATCTCGGCGAGAAGGGCACGTGTCTCGGGAAGCTCGCTCCCGTTGTCAACGACGAGGACCTCGTAATTCCCGTACTCCGGCGAGGCGGAGACGGCGCGGTAGCAAGCCCCGAGACGCGATGGGTCTTCGCGAGAGTGGATCACGATGCTAACGAGAGGCTCGCCTTGGATCTCTCGCCTTACGTGGAAGTTGCCTGGGTGTTGTCGGTGAGGCTCTACCGCTGCCGTTATGGAGCGACGCGCGATCGCATCCTCGAGGGCGCGTTGTGCGGCGGAACGGGCCCAGGGTTTCGCAGCGCTACTGCCTGCGGCCGAGCCTCCAAGGACTCTCCAGTGATAGAGGATCTCCGGCACATGGACTATCGAAGAAGCTTGCTCGCTCGCTCGGAGCATCAAGTCGTAGTCCTGGCTGCCGTCGAAGTCAGAACGGAGACCGCCGATCTCGGCCACGAGGGACCGTCTGACTACGAGCAGGTGGCCCAGGTAAGACGTGCTCAGGAGCAGGTCTGGAGACCAGTCCGGCTTGAAGTTCGGCTCGTGGCGTACGCCTGCCTCGCTCAGCTTGTCTTCGTCGCTGTAGAGAAGGTCAGCTCCGACATTGCCGGAAATGGCTGCCGCCATCGTCTCGAGGGCGCGGGGGTGGAGCTCGTCGTCGTTGTCGACAAAGGCTACGAAATCTCCCGACGCGCGGGCCAGACAAGCGTTCGTTGCGGCTGAGATGCCGCCATTTGTCTCGCAGATCACGACTTCGACGCGCCTGTCCAACTTCGCGAACGATGACAGCTGGCGTTCGAGCGCCGAGTCTTTCGAACCGTCGTCGCAGAGAACCAGCTGAAGCGCAGGCAAGCTCTGGCTGAGGATCGAGGCTACGCACCGCTCAAGTGCCCACGCGGGTGGGCGGTACGCGGGCACTACGACGCTGAAGAGAGGGTGGTCGAATCTGCTGTGGTGCCGGGACGCGTACCGAGGGCGCCGCGTTGGCGCTTCGGCGACGAGAGGGAGCGCGACAGGTTCTCCACGACGGTCCAGCCACTCGTGATAAGCGGCCGTATCCTCAGTGGCGTTTATCGGGTAGGCAGGAGCGGAGGACTCCGGTACCGGGGGAGGTGCCAGGGCGCGGGCGAGCTGATTGGTCGCCCAGTCGAGCCCGCTCCACATCACCTCGAGTTGCTCGTGCAGGCCGAGGAGCGCGGTCGTCCAGGGAGACTCGACTTCGGTGGCGGGTGGGTCGAAACAGTCGTGAGCTCCTGACAGGCGCTCGATAGTCGAGAAGAGTCGATTCTGGGCGTCGAGCACGAGTCCTTCGTGTTCGAGCAAGCGGCTGTGCCTGAAAGAGACGCCACCGCTGTGAAGCCCGATAGCTCTCACCACTCGCTCCACTTGCTCCCCTAGCTCGGCCGATGCCCGATCCCCGCCCCCCCCGGCGCCCAGGCGCGCAAGGAAGTCCGCTGTCTCAACGGTCCAACCACCCGGATCGGTCGTGACCGCACGAGCGGAGGTGACCAGGACGGGCAACCCTCGCAGTTGATCAAGGGCGCTTCGTTGGTAACGCTCCCAGAGGGCGAGCGCCTGCAAAGTGGTGATTCCATGCCCCTCGAGCGCAGCTGCGGCCTCGAGAGGAGCGTCCGCGACGAGGACGACCGCTCGAGGCTCGCCCGAATGCGCGCCGGACGGCAGGGGCGACTTCGAGATCTCACAGCCGAGAGCAGCAATGGCCCCGGCCACGAGCTTGGCGTGCTCTTCCGGGATTCCGATGACGGTGATGCCCCTCTGTGCGCGTCTTGGTTCGGTTGTACTGCTAGCTGAGGCGCGCGGCGCCGGCATGGGCAGAGGTGTGGGCATGAGTATGGGAGAGGCGCTCAGCTGTCGGGGAATGGTCCCAGGGTTCTCCCGTGCCGGGCGACGAGAGAGCGCAACACCGTTGCGTCCATGTTAAAGGCATCAGCCAGAGCAGGTACGGCCTCGGTGGAGACGCCGTCTGGCAAGGTGGCATCTTCAGAGATCATCTGAGCCGTCGCCTCGAGCAGCCGAGCAGCGCGACGGAGGGCTGCCTGCGGTAGGTGGATCTCGCGACAGTCGGTTGTCAGTGGCTGGGCTAGGAACTGCCCGACCACTGAGAGTAGCTGCAGGGCTCCATGAGTCCCGACCTCGTCGGCGTTGATGTTCCTGATCTGCGCGGCCTCCGCCAGACCGGCGATGCAGCGTCCGAGGACCTCGAGATCGACCGGGACGTTTCGAGGCTGGTCGGCCAGATTGGCACCCGGCTGCTCGTCGGCCAAGTCGACGGCTGCCCCGACAGCGAGTCGTCGAAGCTCCTCTGCGCGCAGGTAGCGCCGAGCAGACTGCTCGGTGATTCCGAGGGCGTTCGCGACGTCGGTGACCTTACGCCGGATGAGGTTGGCGACGTCGGACCGTGAGGCCACGAGGTGGAAACTTGCCAGCTCTTCCAGGACAACGTTGGTGCTGGTGTCGAGCCAGCCTCGGCGTCCCCCCCCAGACGCTGGTCGTGATGACTGTTCCCGCGCCGGTCCTTCGCGCGCCGGTCGCGCCCTCGCCTTTCGGGCGAGGCTCTCCATCAGCTCGTCAACGTCCTTCTCGGGACCCGCAAGCTCGACGCCGTCTCGATGTGGCGAAGCGCCATAGATGACCCGTTGGGAGGCGGTACTGGCTACCACGCGGTCCAGAAGGGCCAGATAAGACTTCTCCGGTATGACGACCGAGACGATCTCGCCTTCCCTCTCATTACGGGCTCTCTCGCTTCGGGCCCGCTCGGATCTTGCCCGCTCGATGGAGTCAGGATGCGACAGGTCGTATTGGGAGTCCTGCCAGCCATCCAGCAGTCCAGCTTCGCCGCAACCCGGGCACCACCACGAGATAAGCGACGGACTATCGCTCCGCTCCACAACGAGCCGACCTGCGCACGGGCGTCGGCCTGGCCGCCGACGGCAGGGCAGCGCGGTGGTACGGGCCCCGAGTGTCCGCGGTGCCGGCGCCGTTGCTGCAAGGGCTATCCGAGCAAGGTAGCGCGCCATGCGAAGCGCCGGGCCCGGTGCGTCGGGGTCCAGCTCTAGGCCCTCGAAGTGGCGAAGGTCGCTCACCATGAACACGAGCTTGACGATAGTGATCGGAGACCGGGCCTGCGAGCATGGCGACGGTTTGGGCCTTTCGTTGGGACTCCGGCACCCGAGTTACGCGCCTCGCCCGGTGCCTCCAGAGCAATCGTGGTAGGGCCGTCGGGACGTATATGTCCCTACGGCCCTACCAGAAGCACCAAAGGTGGCGCCGGCGGGCCGACACAGCAGGCCAGGGCCCGGTCGTTCAGTTGCCTCCGTAGAACGGATGGCGGATGGTCTCTCGTGACTCGACAAGTGCCCTGTTGGCTGCCGGGTCGCGACCGTGTACGGCCTCGCGGACGGCGGCGGCGACTGCCTGGCGGGCCGAGTGGCGAACCGCGGTCTCGTCGCTTGCGTCCGCGTCGATCCAGAGCGATACGAACACGAGGCTCTCCTGGTCGGCCTCGAGCAGGTCCGTGGCTACGGAGTCGAGGACGCCCTGGGCGACGCCGACTTGGGCTGCACCGAAGATCAGGGTTTCGCCGAAAGCGTCGGCCGCAGCGGACTTGTTGAGCAGAACCGTCGGGGGGTTGAGGGTCTCATAGGACGGCTGGTCGACGCCGATGGAGACGAGGATAGGGGTAAAGCCGACTGAGGGCGTGGTGAAGGCGGTGATCATCGTGGCCGCGGTGGGACTGCCCCGCCTCGCGAGGATCACATTCACGTGAACCCCATTCGGCTTGGCGCCACCCCAGCCCTGGGCGATTCGTCCGTCTATGTCTGTCGGTGCGGGCATGTCGGTGACCTTTCAGTTCCGTAGTCCGGTATCACGGCGCGGCGGGAAGGGATTGGTTGCCGTCGAAGGTGACCACCCCTCGAGCCAGGTGCCCGGCGCGCATGTCGTCGAACGCCGAGTTGATGTCGTCGAGCGCATAGGTGCGGGTGACGAGCCGGTCAAGAGGAAGGCGACCCTCGGCGTACAGGTCGAGGATCCGGGGCATATCGGTGTGGGCTCGACAGGAGCCGTAGAGACTGCCCGTGACCACCTTCTCATGGCGAACGAGAGCGGGTCCAGGCAGACTGACCGTATCTTCGGCGCCCGGGACGCCGACGCACACGATGGTCCCTGCCCGTCTCGTCACCTCGAAGGCTGCGAGGACGAGCTCACTGCGCCCGGCTGCCTCGATCGCGACGTCAGCGCCTTCACTGTTGCCGAGCGACCTGACGAAGGTGCCGACGTCGTCCTCGCGAGGGTCGACGGCGGCGGTGGCACCGACTTCCAGGGCGAGGAGGCGCTTGGTTGGTACCGGGTCGACGGCGACCACGTGGCGCGCGCCGGACAGAGCGGCGGCCATCACGGCACTGAGGCCAACGCCGCCTGCGCCGAACACGACGACGGTCGATCCCGGCTCGACCTTGGCCCGGTTGACGACGGCTCCAAAGCCGGTCATGACCGCGCATCCCACGAGAGCCGCGACGGAGAGAGGCACGTCAGGTCTAATGAGCACGCAGCTTGCCTCGTCGACGACCGTCGCCTCAGCGAAGGTCGACAGAAACGAGTAGTGGTACAGCGCCTCGCCCTCATAGGAGAGCCGGCGCTCCCCCGAGACGAGGGTTCCGCCGAGCAGCGCCGGTGCCGCGACCGAGCAGAGGTTGGGGCGACCCGCTTCGCAGTGGTAGCAGTGCCCGCAGCTCGGGATCCACGAAAGCACCACATGATCTCCCGGGGCGACGGCCGTCACGTCCGCGCCGACGGCCTCGACGACTCCAGCCCCTTCGTGGCCGAGCACGCTCGGGAACGGCGAAGGGATGGCGCCGGTCATGGTGTGCCAGTCGCTGGCACAGATCCCGGTTGCAGCCAGGCGGACACGGACTTCGTGCCGCCCGGGCGGGGCCAGCTCGACGTCGACGATCCTCAAGGGCTCGTTCTGGGCGAAAAGGACGGCTGCTTTCATCTGTGCTCCTTGTAGGTTCGTGAGGGTCGACCAACTCTGCGGGCGAGCAGACAGGTCAGGGATGCCACGGCTGTGGGGCAAGGGCAACCCGATCGGGGGCAGGGTAGTGGGAGAAGAGAAAACAAGCATCATGCTCGTTTCGACGTCGTTCGAGCTCCTCCCAGCTCGCGACGACGGCATCAGGGCTCCACAGGTAGGCAGGCAGCCGCCGTTCGGCCATCTTGTCGGGGTGGTAGGCGGCATCTCCGACGATGATCACCACCTGCTCCTCCAGGCGGACCATGACGGACTGGTGGCCCGGGGTGTGGCCTGGCGTGGGGAACATGACGACGGAGCCGTCGCCGTACAGGTCGTGCTCGCCGTGCACCTCGTGCCAGGCAAGGGTCGCGCTCCAATCTGCCTGGATGTAGGCGGGTGCCTGGTATATCGGCGGACGCGCGGCGAAGCGCCGCTCGGCCTCCTGCACGTGCACGGTGGCCGCAGGGAGAAGCGACAGACCGCCGCAGTGGTCGTAGTGGAGGTGGGTCAGCACGACGTGGCGAACCTGCGCCGCGCCCACGCCAATGGTGGAGAGCTGGCTCGCGACGTCGTCGCCGGGAATGATCGTGAGGTTGGACATGGCGGCTTGCTCGCCCAGGCGGCCGACCGGATCGGTCGCGAAGTCCGGATGGGCACCACAGTCCACCAGCGTCCATCCACCGGGGTGGTCGATGGCGTAGAAGTAGTAGGGAATCTCTATGGTGCTCCCGCACGCGGGATCCCAGGGGTCGAACAGACTGAGCAGGGTGCGCTCTCCTCCCGCGCGAAGGACGAAGAGCCGGCGGGCTCGAGACGCCGTCTCACGCACCGAGAGCGCCGGGGCTGTCCGGGACATCCACCGCATGCTGCCGGAGCACTTCGAGGGGCACGATCTCGAGCGCCTGCTCGTGGGTGGACGCGAGCACGACATGGGCTGCCGATCCAGCGATGTGGGCTCGGAGCCAATTGGCCGCGGTGACGCACCAACGGTCGCCCGGCACCAGGCCGGGGAAGCCGTACTGCGGCATGGGAGTGCCGAGGTCGTTTCCGATTCCGCGCTGGTGCTCGAGAAACCCCGACGTCACCACAGCGCAGATCGTGTGACTACCCCGATCCTCCGTGCCCGTGCGGCAGCATCCATCGCGGAAGAAGCCGGTCAGCGGATCAGTACTGCAGGGTTCCAGCTCGCCGCCCAATACGTTGCGATCAACCATGCCAGCAGTATCGCCCAGCCGGCGGGCTGTTGACGACCGGCCACTTGCCAGGGCCTGCTGCCAGGGCCTGCTGCCAGGGCCTGCTGCCAGGAGGCACGGCCCGGAGGCACGGCCAGGCGGCACGGCCAGGCGGCACGGCCCGGAGGCACGGCCCGGCTGAAGCATTAGCCGACTGCTATGCCAAGAGCTGGTGTTTCAGAATCTTGCCCATCGCGTTTCTGGGAAGCGCTTCTAAGGTGCGGATCTCGCTCGGAGTCTTGTGCCTCGCGAGGAGCTCCTGCACATGGACGCGGAGCTCGTCGGGAGAGATGCCGTCGACGACCACGTAAGCGACAATGCGCTGGCCCTGCTCCTCATCGGGTACTCCGACGACCGCAGCTTCGTGAACCGCCGGGTGGTCGAGGAGGGCGTCCTCGACCTCCCCCGCGCCGACGCGAAAGCCGTTGGTCTTGATGATGTCGGTCGTCATCCGGCCGACGATGCAGTAATCGCCGTCTTCACTCACCCTGGCTGCATCGCCGGTGCGGAACCAGCCGTCCTCGCTGTAGGAAGCCGCCGTGTCCTCGGGCCGGCCAAGGTAGCCGTCGAAGAGGAACGGACCGCGGACGTGCAGCTCACCGATGGAGCCCTTGACCGGGAGTGTGGCGGTACCCGCCCCGTCCTCGTCCTCGTCCTCCTCCTCGACGACGCGAGCCTCGATGCCCGCGAGTGGCACCCCGACGACTCCGGGACGTCGGTCGCCGTCGGACCTCACGCTGAGGGTGATCTGCGTTTCGGTCATCCCGTACCGCTCGACCGGAGGGCTGCCGGTGAGCCTGGTGAGTCGTTCGTACGTCGACACAGGCAGGGCGGCGCTGCCGGAGACCAGGAGTCGTGCATTCGCGAGCGCAGTAGCGGCGCCTTCGTCGCGGGCGATACGAGTCCATACCGTCGGCACCCCGAAGTACAAAGAGCCGCGGGCTGCCGCATAATCGGCCGGCTGCGCGCGGACGGTGTGGAGGAGCGGCGAGCCGATGTGCAGCGGTCCGAGCACCCCGAGGACGAGTCCGTGGAGGTGATAGAGGGGAAGTCCGTGCACGAGCACGTCGTCCGCGGTCCACGACCAGGCGTCGGCGAGCGCATCGAGACATGCCGCCACGGCAGAGGTCGACAACGACACGCCCTTGGGCCTTCCTGTGGTGCCGGAGGTGTAGAGCACGAGCGAAGCGTCCCCCATGCGCGCGCTCCCGCTCCCGCCCCCGGACCCGCTCCCGCCCCCGCCTCGGCGAAGCTCCTGCCAACGCGGCCAACGTTGTGCAGGACCATCGCCCTCCTGGGCTGAGTAGACGAGTGATGCAGCACAGTCGGCGATGATGTGCCGACGCTCGCTGGGCCGCGCGGTCGGAGGACTCGGGACGACTGCCCACCCGGCCGCCAGGCTCCCGAGCAGGAGGGCCCCGCCCGCGAGCGACGGCGCCGCCTCTCTGGCGACGACGTCGGCGCCCTGCACCATCGCCTTGACCGCTGACATCGCCGCGATCAGCTCTTGGTCAGACGCTGTCGCGCGACCGATCGTGACGGCGGCGGCTCCGTCTCGTTGCCCGGCCAGAAACGAGGCCAGCAGCGTGTGTTCGGCTCCCCGCTCACCGGCTGTATCCATCGCTAGAGCATTCCCCATCTCGGCGTAGCGCTAGTCCACATGTTCCAGGGGCAGTCCACACGTTCCAGGGGCACCTCGGCAACCGAACGGGCTGTGCGGCCCCCAGAGGGACAGATTCCGACGAGGCCTAGCGAATGCCCGTGTCGCAGTTGATGTTGACTTTGATCGATGACGGTCGCGTAGCCACGACGAGCCGAGTGAGCGGGCATCTCGGGAAGAGGCCGATCGTCCTCACACTAAGCACGTAGGCCCCTGGCCTGAGGACGAGGACATAGAGGCCATCGTGCCGGGTACGGGCGGCAGCGGCCAACAGCCCCGAGGAACCGCGAGCTTCGACCCGAACGCCGCTCAGGGGCCGTGGGGCGCACGGATGGCCGGTGGTTTCGACTGGGCAGGTCGGGCCCGCCCGGACCATGCCGGACACGCGTGTCTCCGGGACCGCGGTGCTGCGCGACGCGACCGGGACCGCG
>CAZAMA010000097.1:9152-12110 GCA_964485645.1 uncultured Acidimicrobiaceae bacterium
GCCACCGGCGTTCCCAGTGCCACCGGCGTTCCCAGTGCCACCGGCGTTCCCAGTGTCACCAGCGCTGCCGTCGCTCGCGCCGCCCGGACTCATAGGAACCGACGATATCGGCTCGAGGAAGGTTGGCGAGAGCGCTCTCGGCTCTGGTGGTGTCCCATCGCGCCAGCCGAGCTGATCGCCCAGGATGTGGGGCTAGTACGCTCGACCTGGTGGGCAGATCAGGCGACAACTCTGAAGACGATCAGAGCGACGTCGAGGTCGAGTGGCAGTTGGATGCGATCGACCTCAGGCCGGTCGAACGGTGGTTCGTGACCCGAGGAAGTGGCACCGACCAGCCACTTCTGGCATCGGTACCTGGCCTCGAAGCCGTCCCTCGCCCTACCAAGCGCCTCGCCGACTCATATTTCGACACCGCCGACTGGCGGCTAGGCCGGTCGGGTTACGTGCTGCGCACTCGCAGGCGCGCGGGGCGCGACGAGGCGACGCTCAAGGACCTAGCGCCATCGGCCGACGGCCTACGCCGCCGCCTGGAAGTGACTGAGCCGCTGGCATCTGCCGGACTGGTCAACCTGGATCCGAACGGGCCGGTTGGGCGCCGCGTCAAGGCTCTGGCTGGGGCTCGCGAACTTGTCCAGGTGCTGGAGGTAAGCACCAGGCGACGTCTCTATGCGCTCGAGGTGCGCAAAACGGCGGTCGGGGAGGTGGCGCTCGACGACACGGTCATCGTCTCTGGTGCGGAGCGCCATCGCATCCGGCTGCAGCGTGTCGAAGTGGAGGTGCTGCCTGCCTGGGTGGACTCGCTGTCGCCGCTCGTCGAGCATCTCCGGCGTGACTGCGGACTGCAACCGGCGAGCCTTTCGAAGTTCGAGGTCGGGATGCTCGGGGCCGGTGTCGTACTCGAGGGGCCGGCGAGCCCGCGGACGTTTGGCGTCTCCTCGACTTCGACCGTTGCGGAGCTGGCTTTTGCCGTCATAGACCGCGACGCCGCCGCGATGGTCGCGCACGAGGCAGGGACCCGACTTGGGGACGACATCGAAGCCCTGCACCAGATGCGCGTAGCTACCCGGAGGATGCGAGCGGCGCTCTCCTTGTTCGTAGCGGTGCTACCGGTGCGCGCTGTGCGACTTCACGACGAGCTGGGGTGGCTTGCCGGCGTGCTTGGGACCGTACGAGATCTCGACATCCAACTCGCCAACCTCGACTCTTGGACCGAGGAACTGGCTGGTGCCCACCGCCAAGCCCTCGACGAGCTCGGCGCCCTCCTCACGACAGACCACGAGCGAGCACGCGCGGCTCTCCTCGACGCACTCGACTCGCGTCGCTACGATCGGCTGGTGTCGGGCCTCAAAGCGATGCTCGAACAGGGACCACTACGGCGAGGATCGGTCTCTCAGCTGAGTGCGCTCGAGATGATGCCGGAGCTGATCGGCGAGCGTCACAGCGAGGCCGAGAAGGCAGTGCGACGAGCCCATCGCACCGGACTGCTCACCGACTTCCACCGTCTGCGCATCCGTTGCAAGCGCCTGCGGTACGCCATCGAGTTCACCGGTGATCTCTATGGAGGCGACGTCAAAGCCTATGCACGTCAAGTTGCCACCCTCCAAGACAAGCTCGGACTCATCCAAGACGCCGAGACCGCCGCCGTCCGTCTCGAGCAGATCGCTCTCGGCGAGGACGGAGTTTCGTTGTCTCGCGCGACGGTTTTCGCGATGGGCCTCGTCGCCCAGCGGCGCATCGTCGAGGCCGAGAACCGCCTGACCAAGCTTCCTGGCGCTGAGCACCTCGTGAACGGCAAGCTCTGGGACAAGGCGGTCGCAAAGATGGAGGCGCGGCGCAGGGACGTCATCGAGGTGGCCGAAGGCGCAGCCGTCTCGAGGCGCCCGGCTCGCGCCCGGCCTGTGTCTGCGGTGGCAACTCCGTTGGCACCAGCGCATAAAGTTGCGGAGGCCTTGCGAGAAGAGGTGGATCCGGAAATGTCATGAGTGATGGTCAGGCCGATGGCGGCTGAACCTGGTGGACACCTTGCCGCTCTCGGCTGGTCTGATCGCGTTGCGGCTCTGTTCGACGATCTCGCTGTACCGGGGTCTGTGCCGGCGCGAGTGGTCCGGGTCGAACGTTCCTGCTGTTTCGTCGTTGGTGGCGACGGCGAACTGCGGTCCCTGGCCCTCCTCGGCCAGATGGCTGTCGGCGACTGGGTCGCCACCACCGCGACCGCCGTCCAGCTCGTTCTTCCGCGATGGTCGGTGCTCAGCCGCCTGCATGCTTCTGGAACCGGCACGCAGGTTCTTGCCGCCAATATCGACATCGTCCTCATAACGGCGCCCGCCGATCGCCTCCGACCGAGCCGGGTCGAAAGAGAGCTTGCCTTGGCACTGGACAGCGGTGCCCGACCCGTCATAGTGCTCACCAAGCTGGACCTTGATGCCAACGGGCTGTTGCGGGACCTAAGGGCGCGTCTTGGCGCCGTCGAGGTGATCGGCGTGAGCGCAGCAAGTGGCGAAGGGCTCCAGGAGGTCCGGGCCCTGCTGCGACCAGCCCACACGGCGGTACTCCTGGGCGCTTCCGGAGCGGGCAAGTCGACTCTTGCCAACGCCCTTGTCGGCGAGGATGTGCAGGCGACCGGGGCCGTGCGCTCGGGGGACCAGCGCGGACGGCACACGACGAGCTCACGCCAGCTCATCGTCCTACCGGGCGGCGGCGTGCTGATCGATACACCCGGTGTGCGAAGTCTTGGCCTCACTGGGGAGGGAGATCTTGACCAAGTCTTCCCCGAGATAGAGACTCTGGCAGTAGGCTGCCGTTTTGCTGACTGCCGTCACCTGACAGAGCCGGGCTGCGCCGTGACCGACGCCATAGCTTCCGGGCTGCTCGATCCATCGCGCCTTGCCAGCTTCAGCAAGCTCCACAACGAGGTGGCTGTCGAAGAGCGAAGGCATGACCCCCTTGCCCGCCGCGGAG
>CAZAMA010000098.1:0-6030 GCA_964485645.1 uncultured Acidimicrobiaceae bacterium
GGGCGAAGAAGGTGCTCGAGCTCTCGCTGCGCGAGGCGCTGCAGCTCGGTCACAACTACATCGGTACCGAGCACATGCTGCTGGGTCTGGTGCGCGAGGGCGAAGGGGTCGCCGCGCAGGTGCTCGTGAGCCTCGGTGCGGATCTTCCCAAGGTCCGCCAGCAGGTAATTCAGCAGCTCTCGGGCTACCAGGGGCGTGACCCGCAGTCGTCGCCCGCTGGGAGCGGTCCGAGCCAGGAGAACCCTGCCGGTTCGCCGGTCCTCGACCAATTCGGCCGGAACCTCACCCAGCTCGCCCGTGACCACAAGCTCGACCCGGTGATCGGTCGAGACCGCGAGATCGAGCGTGTCATGCAGGTGCTGTCCCGGCGGACGAAGAACAACCCCGTGCTCATCGGCGAGCCCGGCGTCGGCAAGACGGCGATAGTCGAGGGACTGTCCCAGCAGATCGTCTCGAACGACGTGCCCGAGACGCTCAAGGGCAAGCAGCTTTACACCCTCGACCTCGGCGCCCTCGTGGCCGGCAGCCGCTATCGCGGCGACTTCGAGGAGCGCCTGAAGAAGGTGCTGAAGGAGATCCGCACCCGCGGCGACATCATCTTGTTCATCGACGAGCTCCACACCCTTGTCGGCGCCGGAGCTGCCGAGGGTGCCATCGACGCGGCCTCGATCCTGAAGCCGATGCTCGCGCGCGGCGAGTTGCAGACGATCGGGGCCACGACCCTGGACGAGTACCGCAAGCACCTCGAGAAGGACGCCGCCCTCGAGCGGCGGTTCCAGCCGATCAAGGTCGAGGAGCCGTCCCTTCTCCACACGATCGAGATCCTCCGGGGGCTTCGGGACCGTTACGAGCAGCACCATCAGGTCACCATCACCGACCAGGCGCTCATCGCTGCCGCGAACCTCGCGGATCGCTACATATCGGATCGTTTCCTCCCGGACAAGGCGATCGACTTGATCGACGAGGCGGGAAGCCGTCTCCGTATTCGGAGGATGTCGTCGCCACCCGAGCACCGCAAGCTGGAAGAGGAACTGGCGGCCCTGCGCCTCCGCAAGGAGGCCGCCATCGAGAAGCAGAACTTCGAAGAGGCCAAGAAGCTGGACGACCAGGAGAAGGAGAAGCTCGAGGCCAAGTCCGGGCTCGAGAAGCAGTGGCGGGCGGAGGGCGTCGATCTCTTCGACATCGTCGACGAGGACGTCGTTGCCGAAGTGCTGGCGAACTGGACCGGCATCCCGGTCTACAAGCTCACCGAGGAGGAGACGGCCCGGCTGTTGCGCATGGAGGACGAGCTGCACAAGCGGGTCGTGGGTCAAGACGACGCCATGAACGCGCTCTCGCGGGCCATCAGGCGGACCCGTGCCGGGCTCAAGGATCCAAAGCGACCCTCCGGATCGTTCATATTTCTCGGACCTACCGGCGTGGGCAAGACCGAGCTGGCCAAGGCGCTCGCGGAGCTCCTCTTCGGGGACGAGTCGTCCCTCATCCAGCTCGACATGAGCGAGTACATGGAGAAGCACGCAGTGAGCCGGCTCGTCGGCTCGCCGCCGGGATACGTCGGCTACGACGAAGGCGGACAGCTCACCGAGGCCGTGAGGCGCAAGCCTTTTTCCGTGGTCCTTTTCGACGAGGTCGAGAAGGCGCACCCAGACGTGTTCAACACGCTGCTGCAGATTCTCGAGGATGGCCGCCTCACCGACGCGCAAGGTCGTACCGTCGATTTCAAGAACACCGTCCTCATCATGACGTCGAACCTCGGCACGGCCGATCTCAGAAAGGCGCGGGTGGGTTTCTCGAAGTCGTCGGAGGCAGTGACCTACGAGCACATGAAGTCAAGAGTCAACGAGGCTCTGAAGGCCCACTTCAAGCCGGAGTTCCTGAACCGCATAGACGAGGTCATCGTCTTCCACGAGCTGGCTCTCGACGAGGTCATAGAGATCGTCGACCTGCTGATCCGGCGAGTCCGGGAGCAGCTGGAGAACCAGGGCATCGGGCTCGAGCTGACGCGAGCGGCCAAGGAGTTCGTGGCCAACAAGGGCTACGAGCCGACCTTGGGTGCCCGGCCGCTCCGGCGGGCGATCCAGTCCCTCATCGAGGATCCTCTCTCGGAGAAGCTGCTCTGGAAGGAGTTCCGCGTCGGTGAGACGGTGATCGTCGATCTCGACGGCGAAGCTCTGACATTTCGCGCTATCGAGGGTTTCGCCTCGCCGTCGGTCGAGCCCCCGACAGTCGAGCTCGCGGGAGCAGGCGCCGACTCATAGGTCGAGCGGCGCTACTGCCGTTGCCGCACTGACACACCGTGTCTTTAGGGTTGCTCCCGTGAGTAGATCGCGGACCGTCCATGTGTGCAGCGCCTGTGCAGCTTCGGCGCCCAAGTGGGCTGGGCGATGTGGCAGCTGCGGCGAATGGAACACCCTCGTGGAGACAGTGCAGGAGCCTCCTTCGCCACTGGGGCTCCGGCAACCGCGGGCCAGGCGGCGTGATCAGTGGGGGCACGGTATCGGCGGCGGTGCCTCAGATGGCGACTCCCGCTGGCCCTCGGCCCATCGCGGTCCCTCGCGGCATCCGGTCCTGCTGTCCGCGGTAGAGCCGGAGTCATCGGATCCCGTCCCGACCGGGATCGGAGAGCTCGACCGAGTGCTCTCCGGGGGCCTCGTCCCCGGCTCTGTGACCCTGGTAGGCGGTGAGCCGGGCATCGGCAAATCGACGCTCCTGCTGCAGGCCGCGGCGAGCACTGCGCAACGGGGAGGAAAGACACTGCTCGTTGTCGCCGAGGAGTCCGCCGAGCAGGTGCGCCGCCGCGCCGAGCGGCTCGGGGCTCTCGTGGACGGCTGCTACGTAGTCGCCACGGCGGATCTGCAAACGGCTCTCGAGGCTGTCGGGCGGCTCGCCCCGGACCTGGTCGTCGTCGACTCCATCCAGACAATAGGGGATCAGAGTCTTTCGTCCCCGGTCGGGTCGGTCACCCAGGTACGAGAGTGCGCTCAGGCACTGGCGCACTATGCCAAGGCAACCCAGACCGCGACGGTGCTCGTCGGCCACGTCACCAAAGACGGAGTCCTCGCCGGACCACGGACTCTCGAGCACCTCGTGGACACGGTTCTCAGCTTTGACGGGGATCGCCACCATTGCCTGCGCCACCTGAGCGCCACCAAGCACCGTTACGGGACCACCGGAGAGATCGGGCTGTTCGAGATGGCGGAGTCAGGTCTGATCGGTCTGGTCGACCCGAGCGCGGTGCTGCTGGCAGATCGGCGCAGCGGTGTCCCCGGCGCGGTCGTCACGCCCGTCATCGAGGGCCGCCGCCCGCTGCTCGTCGAGGTGCAGGCGCTCGTCGGCGACGCGCGCTCCTCGACTCGCCGCCGCGTTGCCGAGGGCCTGCCTGCCGGTCGACTCGCTCTGCTGCTCGCGGTGCTGGAGCGGTCGGTAGATGTGTCGTTGGCCAGCTGCGACGTGTTCGTGTCGACAGTGGGCGGGATAAGGGTGACCGAACCGGCCTGCGACCTTGCCGTGGCGCTGGCCCTCGTCTCTGCCGCAACCGGTCTACCTATCGAAGAAGGGCTCGTCGCGTTCGGCGAGGTCGGGCTCGGCGGTGAGATACGTCGAGTGCCGGCTGCTACGAGGCGTCTTTCGGAGGCCGGTCGCCTTGGTTTTGGCCGCGCCGTGGGTCCCATCCAAGGGTCGTCTCATGATGCCGGCGGGACCGGTACAATAGACCTCGTTCAAGTTGCCACGATCGCCGAAGCCACGACCGCTCTGGGTCTGGCGGGCGCTCGGCCCGTAGCAGGGCGGCGGAATCGAGTCGGGGCATTGATGGGCGATGCCCGAAGCGGAGCAAGAGGTCGTGGCGAAGATGGCAAAGGCTGCATACCTGGGGATCACCGCCCGCGGCCGTCGAGAGATGCCAGGACCGGCCTTTCGGTCGTTCGTGACTGAGAGCGTGTGGCGGCGCAGTTGAGGTCCAAGTTGAGCGAACTCGGATACGTCCGTACCCTGGTAAAGGATTGCAACGTCTTGTGAGGAGTGCTCTGTTGTTCGACGTCGGGGACAAAGTCGTCTATCCGCACCACGGCGCGGCTGTGGTCGAGTGCCGAGAGGAACGCGAGTTCTTCGGAGAGAAGAAGGAGTACCTCGTTCTCAAGCTCGCGTACGGAGATCTCACCTTGATGGTGCCGGCTGACAACACGGCCGAGGTCGGACTCCGTGAGGTCATCAACGACGAGGAGGTCGAGGAGGTCTTCGCCGTGCTCCGCAAGAAGGAAGCACGGATGCCGACCAACTGGTCGCGCCGGTACAAGAACCACGTGGAGAAGCTGAAGTCAGGTGACATCTACCAGGTCGCGGAAGTTGTGCGGAACCTCTCGATCCGGGACAAGGACAAGGGCCTGTCGGCCGGCGAGAAGAGGATGTTGACCAAGGCACGCCAGATACTCGTGTCGGAGCTGACATTTGCTATCGGGGTGACGGAGGACGAGGCCGAGGAGCGCCTCAACGCCGCCCTCCCATAACCAGAGCGGCCCCGTTGTCCCAGCCCCATCCGGTACCCGGTACCTCTTCCTCGGCGGAAAGTGACGGCGCAGGCCCCAACGGCGTCGTGTGGGGGCTCGTGGTTGCGGCAGGCTCCGGACGAAGGTTCGGGGGCGAGAAGCAGTTTCTCTCCCTTGCGGGCAAGCCGGTGCATCGTTGGGCTGTCGAGGCGACACGCTCAGTCGCCGTCGGTGTGGTGCTCGTCGTGCCACCGGGCCGTGAGAAGGACGCCAACCTAGAAGGTGGCGCGGACATCGTGGTGGCGGGCGGCGAGACGCGTTCAGCGTCGGTGAGAGCGGGCTTGCAAGCCGTGCCGGAGAGCGCCGGCATCATCGTGGTTCACGACGCCGCACGCCCTGTCGCCTCCGAGGCGTTGTTTCGCTCTGTGGTTGCCGCCGTGGAGACCGGAGCCGACGCCGCGATCCCGGGAGTACCGCTCGTGGACACGGTGAAATCGGTCGAGGGCCGCATCGTGTCCTCCACACTCGACCGATCGAACCTCGTGAGGGTGCAGACACCCCAAGCTTTCCGCTCGGCTGCTTTGCGGCGAGCCCATGCGAGCGGACCGGAGAGCACCGACGACGCAGCTGCCGTCGAAGCCATCGGTGTCCAGGTGGTTGTCGTCCTCGGCGAGGAGGCAAATGTGAAGATAACCTCGCCGACGGACCTGTCACTGCTCGAATGGCGCCTCAGCTGTGGCGCCTCAGCCCTGGATGTGCAGTGAGCCAGCGTGTCGGAGTCGGGTACGATGTGCATGCGTTCTCCGCCGATCTGTCTCGTTTGCTGGTCCTCGGAGGTGTCGTGTTTCCCGGTGAGACCGGACTTAGCGGCCATAGCGACGCCGATGTGGCGGCTCATGCGGTTGCTGACGCGATGCTCGGGGCCGCGGGTCTCGGGGACATAGGAATGCACTTTTCCGACCAGGACGTACGCTGGAAGGGCGCTAGCAGCATCGACCTGTTGGCCAAGACAGCAGAGCTGGTCAAGCAAAACGGATTCAAGCTCGTCAACGCCGACTGCACGGTCGTATGCGGGCGCCCTCACCTTATTGGGTCTCGAGAGGAAATGATGGCAAATCTCAGCGGCGCCGCAGGGGGCCCTGTCCACGTGAAGGCCACGCGACCAGAAGGTCTGGGCGCCCTTGGTCGTGAGGAGGGGATTGCCTGCATGGCAGTCGCCCTCCTTGGGGAGCTCTCGGCATGAGCGAAGAACCGCGACCCCGAGATCGCGACACCCGGGGGCGCGACGCCAGCTCGGAAGGGCGAGCCGGGGACGGACGCGAGCGTCGAGACGGACCTAGAGGAACAGGCGGCAGGCGCTCTGGTTACCAGGGCTCGCGCCCGAGCGGCTCCGGCGGCTACCAGGGCTCGCGCCCGAGCGGCTCCGGCGGCTACCAGGGCTCGCGCCCCAGCTCCGGCGGTTACCAGGGCTCGCGCCCCAGCTCCGGCGGTTACCAGGGCTCGCGCCCCAGCCGATACGGCAGTGGGCGGCCGGAGGCCCCCTCTG
>CAZAMA010000098.1:6130-12011 GCA_964485645.1 uncultured Acidimicrobiaceae bacterium
GGACCTCGAGGACGTCGTGGACCTCGAGGACGTCGACGACGATTACTTCATCGAGCTGAGCGAGTCCGTCCTTCTGGACGTAGATCCGGAAGACGAGGCGGATATCTCCTCGCTGGTCGAGCTTACGACAGAGTCAGGGGACGCGGCGGGCGAATCCGACGATGACAAGTTGCGGGGAGGCATCCTGCGTGACGCGACGACTCTCATGCCGGCTGCCGACGAGACAGTCGTAGTCGAGCCGGAAGCCAGGGACCCTGAGCTCTCTCCCAAGCCTCGGCCGAGCACGGCCGAGGGCGCTTTTCTCGTTCTGCTGGAAGGTGTCACCGATCCTCAGAATCTGGGTGCCATCCTCCGGAGCGCCGAGTGCGCAGGGGTCACCGGCGTGGCAGTGCCTCGCCACCGCTCCGTCCATGTGACGCCGGCGGTGACAAAAGCTGCCGCGGGCGCGATCGAGCACCTGCAGATGGCCCTAGTGGCAGGGATGCCCAGCGCCCTACAGGAGCTGGGCCGCCTCGGGGTGATGACCGTCGGCCTAGACGAGCGCGGTACGGCGTCGCTTTACGACCTCGACCTCGCGAGCCGCCCCGTCGCGTTGGTCCTCGGCTCGGAGGGCTCCGGGCTCTCCCCGCTGTCGAGGCGCCGTTGCGACGTCCTTTGCAAGATACCTGTAGGGGGCGAGATCCCCTCCCTCAACGTGTCAGCCGCCGCGGCCGTGGCGTGTTTCGAGGTGGCCAGGCAGCGGGGTCGTGAGAAACGGGCCTAATCGACGGGGCGAGGCTCTTTCGCGCGATCGGCGATCGGCACATAGTCGCGCCGCGGACTTCCGACATAGAGCTGGCGGGGTCGGGCGATCTTCGTGTCCTGAGCCAACATCTCGACCCAGTGGGCTAGCCAGCCAGCGGTGCGCGGAATGGCAAAGAGCACAGGGAACATCTCCATCGGGAAGCCCATGGCCTGATAGATGAGGCCGGAGTAGAAGTCGACGTTCGGGTACAGGCGCCGGCTCGTGAAGTACTCGTCCGCGAGCGCTGCCTCCTCCAGTTTGAGGGCGATGTCGAGCAGCGGGTTCTTGCCCGTCACCTCGAAGACGTCATAGGCCGCTTTCCGGATGATCTTGGCGCGCGGGTCGTAGTTCTTGTAGACCCGATGCCCGAAACCCTGCAGCCTTCCGTGCCCCGATTTCACCGCGGCAATGAAGTCGGACACGTTGTCAAGGGAGCCGATAGAGGAGAGCATTCTGATCACCTGCTCGTTGGCGCCGCCGTGGCGCGGCCCATAGAGGGCCGCACAGGCGGCCGCACACGCCGAGTACGGGTCGACGTGGGAGGAGCCGACGACTCTCATCGCCGTCGTGGAACAGTTCTGCTCGTGGTCCGCGTGCAGGATGAAGAGGACGTCGACAGCTCGCGCGAGGGCTGGGTTGGCGTCAAAGCGAGGCTCTGCGGTCTTCCACATCATCGAGAGGAAGTTCGAGGCGAAGGAGAGGGAGTTGTCCGGGTACACAAATGGCATGCCGGCGCTGAAGCGGTGGGCTGCGGCTGCGAGTGTGGGCATCTTCGCGATGAGACGGATGATCTGCTTGTAGCGGATTGCGTCGTCGAAGATGTCCGAGGCCTCTGGGTAGAAAGTCGAGAGTGCTGCCACAGCTGACACGAGGATGCCCATGGGGTGGGCGTCGTAGTGGAAGCCCTCGAGAAACCTCTTGCGGACGTTCTCGTGGATAAAGGTGTGATAGGTGATCTCGTGGATCCAGGCTTCGAGTTCGGCCTCGGACGGCAGCTCTCCGTGCAGGAGCAGGTAGGCCACTTCGAGGTATGTCGAGGACTCGGCCAGCTGCTCGATCGGGTAACCCCGGTACTCGAGCTTTCCGGCATCGCCGTCGATGAAGGTGACAGCGCTCTCTGCTGCCGCAGTAGTCATGAACGCGGGGTCGTAGAACCAGATTCCAGGCAGGAGCTTCTCCCACTCGTCGGCTGCTATGCCGCCGTTCGTGATGGGGATCTCGATGGACTCACCACTCCGGTTGTCCGTGATCGTGATGCTCTCTGCCACGAATTCCGACCTCCCGCCGGTTGCTGCCTGCGGCCCTAGCCTCGACCGGCCACCCATCCTAGAGTCAGTCCTGTCCAAGGAGACAGGCAGCCTGTCAGCAAAGTGACTCGCGGGCCAGCAGACGGCTCGCCAGGAACTCCTCGCTGGCGGCGAACTCCTCTGCCGGCACCGAGCCGTGGCTGCCGAGGGAGGCATGCAGGCGCTTGTCGTGCGAAGCGAGGGCGTCGAAGAGCGCGAAGGCGGTGTCCCGGGCGAAAAGCTCGTCATCCCACTGCAGGAGGAAGAGCACCGGACAGCCGATCTTCGACGCGTCGATCTCGATGCGCTCCCGCGTGGGACCGGTCATCCCCATGCAACCGAGCACGGCGGCGGCGACCCGAGTGTCGGCGGCGACAAATGGCAGTCCGAGGATCGTGCCCATCGACAGGCCCCACCAGCCGACAGGGCCAACGCCGATGTCCTCCAAGTCCTGGAGTGCGTCGACGGTTGCCTGGTAGTCCTGGACCATCTCGTCGGTCATGGTCTCGTCGCTCGACCACACTTGCGCGAAGTGCAGGAACACCTCGGACGAATCTGACTCGGTGTCCCGGCGCCGCCGGTCTCCGTGCACCGGTCCGTCTATTGCGGCCGCCGCAAGTCCTTTGTGGCGAACAAGGCGTCTTGCCATGGATTCGACGTAGTCCTGTGACTTGTCACCCGAAGCTCCGTGGCCAAGTAGGACCAATCGGTGCGGCCCGGTGTCACCTGCCGGCGTCCAAAGGATGCCTGGGATCCGGCGTCCAGCCCGGTCGAGATCGAAGCGCCGCCGTCGCACGTCGATGCTCCTGGTCTCGCTGAGCAGCTGCAAGGGTGGTCGAGCCCTCATGTCAGGTGGTGCCGGTAGACGTTCGTCTCCCGCAGACCGAAACCCATTCTCGCGTAGAGCCTGTTTGCCGCCTCCCGGGACGGGCGCGAGGTCAGGTCGACCTCGCGGGCGCCGGCGTGACGGGCCGCCAAGAGTCCGGCAGCCACCAGGGCGGCTCCTGCACCAGTGCCCCGCACCGACTCGTCGACCACGACGTCTTCGACAACGGCACGAAGACCGGTCGGGATCTGGTAGGTCACGAGAGTCAGCATCCCGACCACAGGCCGCTCGGCAGAGCTCATGCGGCATATGAACAGCGTCGAGCATGGCGAAGCCGCGACGGCGGCGAGCACGCGTGCGTCTGGCGCAGCCGCGCTCGAGGAGAGCTGGGGGACGAGTCGAGCTATGGCTTCGACGAGCTCATCTGTGACTTGGGTAACCGTCTCGACGGTGACGGCGGGGTCACCTGCAGCAAGTCGAGAGCTGCGAAGTAGGTCATCTGTGGCTGGTAGGGGGTCATTCATGGCCGGCAGCGGTATCGGGTCGCCTCCAAACCGGATCTCGTGGCCGGTCGAAGAGTACCTCGACCGGCTCGTTTCTGATTGCCCTGAAGGCGTGCTCCCTCCACAGGCCGGCTCCGGCGAGCGGACTCGGGAGGCTCGTCTCGGCGAACCATCCCACCTGCCGGCACTCGAGCGGATGAGGCTTGAGCACTCCTCCGATCGGGCGGAGCTGGAAGACGAGCGAGTACAGAGGGATCTGGGTGAGCCCGATGCGCAGGCCATCCAGCACCATTATCAGTCGCTCCGCCTCGACCTCGATCCCGGTCTCCTCACGGACTTCCTTGACGGCGACCTCGGCAGCGGAGTACCCGACGTCGGCCCAGCCGGTCGGATACAGCCAGACTCCGGAGTCGCCGCGCTGGACGAGGAGGATCTCCCCCTGCTCGTTGCCGACGACCGCTCCTACGGCGACCTTGGGCGTGACGTATCCAGGAATGCCCGAGCCGACTGCGCTGAGCCACTCATGGACATATCCTGCGGCGTCTTCGTTCGTGCTCGGTTGACCGTCGTCGACCAGACGACTGGCAGCGGTAGCCCGGATCTCGCCAGCGACGTGCAGTATCTCCTCGAAACGCTCCCGTTCGTAGAGGCTCTCCGTGAAGCCGAGCCCAGTCCGGGCGATTGCAGCCAGCGTCTCACCCCACCGCACGAGGTCCCGGGTCGAGGCTGCGTCGTCGGCCACAGTCCCGACGCTACCCCGAGAGCGCCGCGACTCGGTACCGCCGGTGCACCCCAGAGCGGCGGGGGGAGGCTGGTACGCAGCGACAGCTGCCCCCGGATCCGAGACCATCGCGCGTACCATACGCGAATGCCCCATCGCTCTCCAGCTCTGATCGCCGCGCCACCGCGTGCCCCTGGTCTTCTCTGGCTCACGAACGCCCGGCTGTTCGATGCCACTTCAGACGAGAGCCGTGAGGACGCGGCCGTGCTCTTGAAGGATGGCGTGATCTACGACGTGAAGGATGCGTCGGACCGCTGCCCCGCGGGAGCCCAGGTCCTCGACCTCGAGGGCCGCACTCTCATGCCAGGATTGATCGACGTCCACGTCCACGACTCGGGAGCCGAACCGGAGCCCCTGCACGGAGCTGAGGCGCTCCTGTCCGGGACCCCAGCGCATTTCCTCCAAGCAGGGCTTCGCGACCGGCTCCGTCAGGGTGTGACGACGATCAGAGTCGTCGGGTCTCAGGCCATACGTCCCCAAGAGGCGCGCCAGGCGATGCGCTATGGGGCCTTTCGCGGCCCACGCCTGCTCACGTGCGGAAAGATCATCTCGGCGACCGCTCCCGGCGGACGCTTCTACGGTGACATGTACCGTGAGGCTGACGGGCCTGACGACGTACGCCGGGCGGTACGCGAGCAGATCCGCGAGGGGGCGGACTTCGTCAAGGTCATGACGACGGGGGCAAGGTCGAACGAGCTGGAGGATCCGGAGCCCGTTCAGTTCACGGAAGCTGAGTTTGCGGCCCTTGTCGACGAGGCGCACCGCCTTGGCTACAAGGTTGCCGCGCACGCCGAGGGCGTGGCCGGCTGCGAGGCGGCGATCCGCCACGAGATGGACACGATCGAGCACGGCATGTACCTGCACACACGCCCCGACTTGCTGGCGCAAATGGCCTCGCGAGCTCAGGTGCTCGTCCCGACGCTCTCCGGTTACTACTGGATGGCCGGGCTGGGACGAGCGATCGACCCCAATGGCGTCGACGCGGCAGGCGAGATGCCCGAAGTGCTCGTGGACCTGGCCGCGCACAATCTCGAGCAGGGTGCGCTCACGATGCGAGCGGCGAAGGATCTCGGCGTGAGGATCGCGCTCGGCAGCGATGCCCACACGACCGCGCTGGAGGTGCTCCGCATGATCCACCACGGCCTTTCGCCGGCCGCGGCCCTGCGCGCGGGCACCGCGGTCGCAGCTGAGGCAGTTGGCCTCGGCGACGAGATCGGGACGATCGAAGAGGGCAAGCTTGCCGATCTCCTCGTCGTCGACGGAGACGTGCTCTCATCCCCTGAGCTGCTGGCTGACGAGGAGCGGGTGTGGCTCGTGCTCCAGCTCGGCACACCGGTGGCGGGCTCTGCGCTCGAGCGGCCTATTGCCGGACAGGGCACGACTTCTCCTGGCGTGGGAGCCGACGCTTTGGGATGAGGAAGCTCAAGCTCGACCTGCACGACATCTACAACCGCGGCAACGATATCGATGCCGCTTTGCGCCAGGTCATCGACGAGGCCGTGCGGATCAAGGCGGGCGAGGTGGAGATCATCCCGGGCAAGGGCAGCGGCCAGCTCAAGAAGCACGTGCTGCGGTTTCTCGAAGGCGACGAGATCAAGCCGCTCTACCACCGCGTGGAGAAGGACTCGAAGAACTTCGGGAGGATCTTCGTCCACTTCCGCTGGAAGTGAACAGGGCGGCTTCGCCGTCAGCACCGCTAGC
>CAZAMA010000099.1:0-11920 GCA_964485645.1 uncultured Acidimicrobiaceae bacterium
GGGCTCCGTAGTGACTTCGATCCAGGGGTGATGGCCGTTGCTATCCGAGCAGCCATCGATTCAGTGCCGCACCGGCTTGTCCGTGATCCGGACCTCGACCTCGACCACTACGCGAGTGAGATTGCGACCATTTTCGACCTGGCGACGCGGGTCGCGGACTGAGCGCAGCGCCCCTGACTGGCCGTCATGGGTGGTCCTAGGCCAAGGTGAGCGTGAACTCAAGATTGTCGCGCAATACCCAGCGCGCTTATACCAATCGCGCTTGGTATGTCACGTCAGGGAGCGAAGATGTCCTCGACGGTGAGCAGGATCACGTCGTCACGACCTGAAGCGGCGTCACGTAACCGCCGGTCGAAGCCCTTTTCTGACGCGAGCAGCAGCTTTGCCTCGCGGGCTCGAATTCCAGGCATTGCGTCCAATTGCTCCCGGATCGTTTCGAGACGACTGAGGTCGTTCGTGTCGAGCTGCCGAAGCTTTGCCTCGCCGACGGCGGTCAGCACCTTGCGCTTCGGCCCTGATCCGGATCCAGTCACCGCTATGTCGAGTTCATGCTCTGAGTGTCCCGAACGGTCGTTGATGACAGTCGTTCCGACCTTCACCGCGGGCGTGCCGATCAACTCGGCGGCGTGACGTCTCACGTACCAACGGACGAGGCTCTCGAAGTGCGGGCCCAGCACGTTCGATTGGAAACTAGCGATCGCCTGCTCCCAGGCGGGCTTCGTTGCACCGTCGTTGAAGAGGACGGCACGCGGGTGACGAACTACTTGATGGAAACGGACGACCGGATCGGCGACGTGATAGGTCGGTCGTCGTTCGCGTAGTACGTCGTCGTCCTTGCTTACGAATCCCACCTTCTCGAGGACGATGAGGGAGTGTTGTATGGCGTTGGTCGATCGACCAACAGCCGAAGCGATATCGCGTTGCTGGGTATTGCCCGTAGCGATGGCAGCGAGCACCGACAAGTAGGGAGCGCGGCCAGTGAACTCCCGCTGCTCTCCGAGCAACCATTCGTCTTCGAGGTAGAGCGCGGCGCGGGGATCGAGCACTTCGCTGAGAAGCCACGGCTCGAAATCCTTTACTGACCGCGGCACTCGACGGACGAGATCGCGGTAGCCGGCTGTTCCACCAACGACGGCATGAAGGAGAAACGCGAGGTGCGCATTGTTGATGCCCCAATATGCCGCGACGGTCGGCGGGTCGAATGGTTCGATCACGAGATGCGCGTGAACGCGGCCACGAAGGGCACCTTGTCCTTGCAGGAGCGATGACATCACCGTCATGGTGGAACCGCACAAGATGAGCCGGGCTGGCGCCATGCCACTGTCTCGCGAGTTGTCGACTAAACGTTGGATGATCGACGGAAGTTCCGTGGAACGTTCCATCAAGTAGGGAAATTCATCGAGGACCGCGATGGATGGGCGGCCTTGTCGCCAGTCGGCGTCTCCGGTCCACATGGTCGCCAACGAGCTGATTGCGCCGGCCCAGCTCTCAAATGCGATCGCTCCGGGTGCGCTGAGAAACGTACCGAAGTCTCGGCCAAGCTCGCCGAGCGCCTGCGTTGGTTCGTGTTCGAGTGCCTGGTGGTAGAAGCCGTTGGAAGCGACAGCGAGTCGACGCAACAGGTGTGACTTGCCTTGGCGACGACGGCCGTAGACGATCGCTACACGTAGGCCCGGTGTCGGGTCTTGCACGAACTGGGAGAGGGCGTCCCAGTCACGCTCGCGATCGAAGAGGTCTGCGGGCCTCGAAAGTCAGCTTGTTGGCATTGGCACATAATACCAAATACGATTTGTATTAATGGCGCTGGTATTGTCGGCGACTACCTGAAGGGTCCAGAAACTTGCCGCCTGCCATCACCACATCGAGCCCGGGCGTGTACGCGGCGGATGCAGAACGACGGATGTGCACGGTGATAGCGGCACCGAGATGGAGGCGGGACAAGACGAGCAGGTGGTCGAGGCATTCGGTGCGGATGGATCTCAGGAACCGCTCCGAGACTGCGTTCGCACGCCACGACCGGACCGGGGTGTTGATGGCCTCTGTGCCCATCGATGCGAAGACCGCGTCGATGCTGGCTGCGAACTTGGTGTCCCGGTCGCGGATCAAGAACCGGAACGATCGGCCCGCCTCTTCCAGTTCGGCGGCGAAGTTGCGCGCTACCTGGGTCACCCAAGGACTGGTTGGGTTCTCGGTCACGCCGAGGAAGTGGACGACGTGCCGCTCCGCCTCGATCACGAAGCACACGTAGTAGCGCCGGGGGAGCCGGTGTCGACATGGAAGAAGCCGGTGGCCATGATGCCCTTGGTCTGGGAGTAGACGAACTCGGCCCAGCTTGGCCCTTCCCGTCGTGGGGCTGGCGGCAGGCCGTGGCGGCGGTGCGGATAGCTCCAGCGCCTTCGTACGCGCGCCCGGTGCCATGAGGATGGTCTTCGGCGTGACCCGGCGCCGCACGGCCGGCAGCTGGCACAGGACAAGGATCTCCGCGTCCTTGGCGGTCGAGTCCATCCCGTGGACGCGAAGCGCTTCAAGGATGCGCGGAACGAGACGGTACAGGAAAGGAAGCCACATGGCGAGCGAGCCTGCCCGTGCTCATCGTGGCTGGTCAAGGGGGCATCGTGTCGTTGGACCCTTCACGCTGACCGGATCTATAGGCTAGGGATTGAATTCGATCCTTGACAGGTTCGAAATCGGTGCCGTACCCTGTGTGGGTGACGACTCTACCGTTGACTGAGGCCAAAGCGAAGCTCAACGAGCTGGTCGAGGAGATGGTCGCGACGCACGAGCGGGTGACCATCACCCGCCACGGCCGGCCGGCGGTCGTGATGCTATCGGTGGAGGACCTCGAGGGCCTGGAAGAGACTCTCTTCTGGCAGGGGCAGCCGGCAGTCCGTGAGGACATTGCCGCCGCACGCGAGGAAGCGCGCGTCGCCAAGCTGCATGACGAGGCGGCGGTCCGCCGACGCTACGGCGTCGGCACTACCCGGTGAGCTGGACGGTCGGTCTGTCCTCTGCTGCCGTCCGCTCCCTCGACCGACTGCCTGCCCGAGTAGTTCCGGCGGTCATCGAGTTCGTCTACGGCACCCTCGCCGAGGATCCGCACCGAGTGGGTAAGCCGCTTCGCGGTGATCTGGCCGGGTTGCACGGCGCTCGTCGGGGTGGCTATCGGGGGCTGTACGAGATCAACGACGAACAACAGGCGGTAACGGTCGTGCGTGTAGCTTCGCGTGCCGACGCCTACCGCCCAGAGTAAACTCGTCGTGAAGGTGGCGGTGTAGCTCGCGGGTGGCCCGCCGCCGCTCGAACCCTCGTCGTAGCTGAGGAGCCACCCGGATCGGTTGGCGATACAGGCGGATACACCGCTCCCTTTGCTTTTGCGGCAAAGTGCCACAGGTGGCCCGCGATGCCAGGCTGGCGGCACTGCTTACCCCTGACGACCTTGACGCCAGTTGCGTGGGTGAGGGCAGCGAAGCCTCGTGCGTAACTCGGGTAGGGCGACTGGTCGTAGGACTGAGCCGGGCCAGTTCTCTCCCACTTGTAGGTCAGCTCCAGGTTGGAGACATGCGGGATCAGCTCGTACTCCGAACCGCGGACGTTGACGTCGAGCGGTTGGAGTTTGCCGTCAAAGACCTCCCAGTCGGTGGGCGAGTGAACCCGGTAGGTCGATGTCAGCGCCGCGTTGTCGGTGAGCTTGGAGCGGTAGTTGGTGAGTGCGCCCAGCCTCGCGAGGTCGAGGCCGCTCGAACTGGCGCTGGTGGCGGCTCCCGCTTCCGCTCCGTGCAATGGGCCAGATCCACCCGCGCCGCGGGCACATCGAGGTCATGGGTCTATCCCGGTGATGGTGGCAACCATCAGCGCCTTGATCGTGTGAAGTCGGTTCTCAGCCTGGTCGAAGGCGACACAGGCCGGTGACTGGAACACCTCGTCGGTCACTTCGAGTGCCTTGAGCCCGCGCTTGTCGAAGAGTCGGCGTCCGATCTGGGTCTCGGTGTCGTGGAAAGCAGGCAAGCAGTGCAGGAACTTCACGTCCTGTCTCCCGGTCGCATGCAGCAGATCGGCGTTGACCTGGAAGGGCAGTAGCAGATCGATCCGCTCGTCCCACAGATCTTCGGGCTCGCCGAGGGACAACCAGACATCTGTGTAGATGAAGTCGACTCCGGCCACCGCCTCGGCCGGGTCGTCGGTGAGGTCGAGGCGCGCCCCAGAGCGGGCCGCGAGGTCGTTGGCGACCCTCCAGATCTCGGCGGCGGGTTGTCGCGTGGCCGGCGCGGCTACGCGGACGTCCATTCCCATGAGCGCACCGGCGCTGACAAGGGAGGTGCAAGTGTTGTTCGCGCCGTCGCCGACGTAGCAGACCGACACATCTGCAAGCGGCCGGTCGGCGTGGTCGCGCATCGTCAACAGGTCGGCGAGGCTCTGGGTCGGGTGCCAGGTATCGGTGAGGCCGTTCCACACCGGGACACCCGCGTTAGCGGCCAGCGTCTCGACGTCGGATTGCCGGAAACCCCGAAACTCGATGCCGTCGAACATGCGACCAAGTACCCGGGCCGTGTCCCTGGTCGACTCCTTTACCCCGAGCTGGGTTTCTCCGGGACCCATGTAGGTCGGAAAGGCACCCTGGTCGTTCGACGCGACTTGGAAGGCGGAGCGAGTGCGGGTCGACGTCTTCTCGAACAGAAGGGCGATGTTCTTGCCGGCGAGACGGGGTCGTTCCTGCGCGTGCTGCTTCTCGCTGCGCAACCTCGCAGCGAGATCGAGCACTGCCCCGTACTCCTCGGAGCTGAAATCGGTGTCCTTGAGGTAGCTCCGGCCTCGTAGCTCCATGAGAGCAGTCTCCTTTGTCATCGATAGTCGTTCATGCAGGGTCACGCTCGATCGGGCAGGTCATGCAGCGAGGGCCGCCCCGACCTCTGCCGAGCTCGCTCCCGGCTACGGAGACGACCTCGATCCCGTTCCTTCTGAGCATCGTGTTGGTCGGCACGTTCCGTTCGTAGCCGAACACGACGCCGGGGGCGACCGCCAGGTAGTTCGTCCCGTCGTCCCATTGCTCCCGCTCGGCCGCCCGCACGTCCTCGTCGGTCGACAGAAGCGTGAGCTTCTCGACGCCGAGGGCGCGGGAGATCGAGTCCCACAGGTGCCGGTTGTGTTCGACATGCACGTCGCCCGGCTCCTCTCCGGGCGAGATCGTCCAGCTCCGCAGGTGCCGGTCGAGGTAGGGGTAGACCACGAAGGTAGCCCGGTCGACCATGGTCATTACCGTGTCAAGGTGCATCGTGGCATGAGACTTCGGCAGCTCGATGGCGATCACGCTCGTCGCCTGGCCGGACTCGAACAGCTTGCCTGAGAGAAGCTCGACGGCCATAGGCGTGGTCCGCTCTCCCATCCCGACGAGCACGGTGCCGTTCCCGATCACGTGGACGTCGCCGCCTTCGATGGTGGCCGGCTGGTGTGGACGGTCGTCGTCACCGTACAAGACGGTGAACTCGCGGTCGCTGAAGATCGGGTGGAAACGGTAGATGGCCCGCGAGTGGACGGATTCGCGCTGACGGGCCGGCTTGGCCATGGGGTTGATAGAAACCCCGCCATAGATCCAGCAGGAGTTGTCCCGCTGGAACAAGTGGTTCGGAAGCGGTGGCAGCACGAAGTCGTCCGCCGACATCATCGACCACTTGAGGCTTCGCGAGGCCCGGGTGGGGTGAAGGTCGGCCTTCAGCACTCCCCCCACTAGGTATTCAGCCAGCTGCTCGGCTTCGAGATCCTCCAACAGCGACCGCACCGGGCTCACGAGCACAGGGCCGAGAAGCTCCGGGGTGCACACCCGGTCGAGGATGAAGTCGCGGGCCTCTGCGAGCTCGAGTGTCTGGGCCAGAAGCTCACCGAAGTAGAGGACATGCACGCCGTGCTCGCGCAGAGCCTCGGCGAAGGCGTCGTGCTCCTCTTTTGCCTTCTTGGCCCACATCACGTCGTCGAAGAGGAGCTCCTCGATGTTGTGCGGGCTGAGCCGAGCGAGCTCGAGGCCTGGGCGGTGGACGATGGTCTGGCGAAGACGCCCGACCTCGGAGTCGACGTGGAAGGTCACTCTGGTTTTCTCCTTATATGTACTGGGGCAGTCGGTTCACGATTCAGGGGGTCGAAGGTGCGGGGGACGCAGCCGCAGTGGTGGCCAGCACTTCGGCCACCTGATCGGGCTCGCCGAGCGGACCGAATCCGTCCGTCGATGCGACGAGCGGGTTGTCGGTCGGAGTCGCCGCCTCGCCGAGGCGCTCGCGCCGGGCATTTAAGAACGCATAGATGACGAGGCCGGCCATGAGCACCACGAGGGCCTGGTACACGACCTGGTAACCCGAGGCGAAGGTCACCCACATCGAGAACAGGACGCTGGTTCCAGCGACGAGCAGGTCCCGGGCAAACAGCCACCCGACCACCCGGCGACGCTTGGACACCAGGAACGTGAGCTGGGCGATCGCCGACATGAAGTACGGGATCGCCACCGTCACCACCGTCAGGTCGACCAGGTAGGTGAAGACAGTGAGGCCCGTCTTGGTCTCGTAAGCCCAGAGCATGAGCAGCGAGGGGAGCAGGGTACCGAGCACGATCCCGAACCACGCGGTGTGGTTGCGATCCTCCCACGCGAACGGCCTGGGGAAGAGGTCGTCTTGGGCTACGGCCCTCGATGTCTCTGTGACGAGAAGGGTCCAGCCGTTGAGTGCTCCGATGCCCGAGACGACGGCTACGGCGGCAATGAACTTGCCCGCCCAGGTCTCGTGGGTGAACATCGCCTGGAAGGCGTTGACGAACGGCGAGCCGGTCGAGATCAAGGTGTGGTGGGAGACGAGGCCCATGACCACGGCTGCGGTCAAGAGGTAGAGGATCGCGCTCGCCCCGGTACCAAGCAGAGATGCGCGCCCCACGTTCCTTCCCGGATCTTTCACCCGTTTCGCCGTAATCGCCGCTGCCTCCACGCCGATGAAGGAGAAGAGGGCGACGCCGGCCGCGATGCCGATGCCGCTGTAGAGGCTGCCGCCCGACATGTTGAAGCCGCCGAAGTTGGCCGACTTCACGAAGAACCACCCGACCACGCCGATGAAGAGCAGCGGCACGAACTTCAAGACGACCGTGACGTTCTGGAACCAAGCCATCTGGTGGACGCCTGCCAGGTTGATGAGGGCCGGTACCCAAAGACCTACGAGCGCGATGAGCCAGTCCTCGGTGCCGTTGGCCTTCCAGTTGAACAGCGCGTCGACATAGAACACCCAGGAAGACACGATTGCGGCGTTGCCTGCCCACGCCTGGATCCAGTAGCACCAGCCCGTGAGGTAGCCGGCGAAATCGCCGAACTCGTGCCGGGCGTACGCGTAGAGGCCGCCGTCGGAGTTCGGGACCCTCTTGGTCAGCTGACCGAACAGACCCCCGAGCACCATCGCCCCGATGGCGATCACGCCGAGGACTACGAGAGACATGGTGCCCGCGCCAGCGAGAACGGCGGGCATCGTGAAAACGCCGGTGCCGACGATCGAGCCGATCACCAGACCCGTAGCGGATGTGACACCGAGGCTTCGAGCCTTGGCCTCGTTGCGAGTCGAGAGTGGGCCCACCTCCGAGGTCGCCTCGGTCGTGTCAGTGCGAAGCCCTCCCGGAGCCGATCCCCCCGCGCTCATGGCGCGACCGTCACTCGTGTTGTCAGCTTTGGTCGTGCCAGAGCTGACAGGTCGATTCTGCTCGAAGCAGCCTGATGACAGGCGCGAGGTACGTCGTGTGCAGGCACGAAAAGCTCCTCTCGGTAGCGACAGACAGCGGTCATCCTCGTGTGCGGAAGGGACTCCCACATTGTGCGGGCGCCGGAGAGCGCTCCTTAGGGTCGAATGTCACAGAAGGGCAGCCAGAAGGTCCTTCTCGCGGCGAGCGGGTCACCGCCTGCTTGGTTCGATTCCGGAGCTGTGCGAAGCTCGTCTCATGAGCACCACCATGAGAGCTGCGGTCTACGAGCGACTAGGACCCCCTGACGTCCTTCACGTGAAGGAGATCGAGCGGCCGGGTCCGGCTCCCGGCGAGGTCCGGGTCCGGATGATGGTTTCGGGCGTCAACCCGACGGACTACAAGACCAGGGCCGCGGGACCCGGCAAGGAGATGCCCTATCCCTACGTGGTCCCGAACCAGGACGGCGCGGGCGAGATCGACGCGGTCGGGGACGGCGTGGACCCGGCGCGAGTAGGCGAGCGAGTGTGGATCTGGTTCGGCCAGTGGCAGCGACAGCACGGAACTGCCGCAGAGTGGATCTGCCTCCCGGCGCGCCAAGCGGTCCGCCTGCCGGATTCGGCCAGCTTCGAGCTTGGGGCCAGTCTCGGCGTTCCGGCACTCACCGCCGCTCACGCGCTCTTCGTCGACGGACCGATAGCGGACATGACAGTCCTTGTCGCGGGCGGCGCCGGCGCTGTCGGCCACTACGCGATCGAGCTTGCGCACTGGCGGGGAGCCAGAGTGCTCGCCACTGTCAGCTCCGAGGAGAAGGCGAATGCCGCTCTCGCCGCTGGAGCCGACGCCGTCGTCAATTATCGGGACGAGGACGTCGTGGAAGCGATCGGCAGGACTGCACCGGACGGGGTCGACCGGGTGATCGAGGTCGCACCGGCGAACCTCCTGCTCGACTCGAGGGTGCTCAAACCACACGGCACCTGTGTCTTTTACGCCGCGACGGCCGAGGATCCGGGCCTGCCCGTGCGCAGCTTCATGACCCTCAACGCCGTGCTCCGTTTCATGCTCCTCTACGGTGTCACTCCCGGCGAGCTTGCTCGTGCCGTGAGAAATGTGTCCGAGGCTCTCGCGGCGGGAGTGCTGAGCGAACTGCCCCTGCACCGTTTCTCGCTCGGTGAGGTCGCGGCGGCTCACCAGGCCGTCGAGGACGGCGCAGTTGGCAAGGTCGTGATCGACTTCGGCTCTTGAAGGAGCTGACTGATCGCTGGCGATCGGCCCGAAGGCCCACGATGAAGTGGCCGCGCCGAAGTATCATCGGCCTCCCGAGGAGGAACGATGAGATTTGGCTTGCACATACCTGATTTCACATGGGCCGGCGGGCCTCCGGCGCTCGGGCGGCGGCTGGCCGAGATCGCCCGGACCGCCGAGAGTGGCGGGTTCGACCGGGTCAGCGTTATGGATCATGTCTGGCAGATCGGTCACATCGGCGCTCCCGAGCAGGAGATGCTGGAGGCCTACACAACGCTGGGCTATCTGGCCGGCTGCACTGAGCGTGTGAAGCTTCTCGCAGTTGTCACCGCCGTCGTCTACCGCGAGCCCGGGCTTCTTGCCAAGGCCGTCTCGACTCTAGACGTCGTCTCCAACGGCCGGGCGATGCTCGGCATCGGTGCGGCTTGGAACGAAGATGAGGCCCGCGGCCTTGGGTTGACTTTCCCGCCGATCAAGGAGCGATTCGAGCGCTTGGAGGAGGCGCTGCAGATATGTCTCCAGATGTGGAGCGACGACGACGGAGCCTACGAAGGAAGGCATTACCAGCTGGCACGGACACTGAATTGCCCCCAGCCGCTGACCCGGCCGCATCCCCCTATCCTGATCGGAGGGTCCGGTGAACGCAAGACGCTGCGGTTGGTCGCCCGCTACGCCGACTCGTGCAACCTCTTCGACAGTCCGGAGCTGGCTCACAAGCTCGACGTGCTCCGGGAGCATTGCGAACGGGAGAATCGGGACTACGCAACGATCGAGAAGACTGTGCAGACCAGGTTCGACCTCGGCCCGAACGGCGAAGGTGTCAACGAGACCATCGAACACTTGCAGGCCCTTGCCGAGCTCGGCATCGAGCTCGCGCACGGCACGCTGCTCGATGTCGGCTCCCTGTATCCCCTTGAACTGATGGCCGAGCGGGTGCTGCCGGCGCTGGCAGCTTCGTGAGACGCTCGGTCGCGAATTGAGTTCTTCGCAGACCGGTCCGACCACGGAAAGGCCCGCGTCGCACGAGCTGGCAGGAGTCCGGGTCGTGGTCACTGGAGCTACGAGCGGCCTCGGGGCCGCGATGGCCGACGCGCTGCTCGAAGCCGGGGCGAGAGTTGCGATGGCTGCCCGTCCCGGTCCCCGGCTCGACGACGCAGTACGACTCAGGACCCGAGACGGTCGGGATGCTCAGGCGGTGGCCGTCGACGTGAGGGACCCGGCGTCGGTGGAGGTCGCAGCCGAGGCACTCCTTTCCCGCTGGGGAGGCGTGGACATGGTGGTCAACAACGCCGGGATCGGAATGCGCACAGTCAACCCCCGCTTCTTCGACGACCCCCGGCCGTTCTTCGAGGTGACCCCTGCAGGGTTCACCGACCTCATCGCCACGAACCTGACGGGCTACTTTCTCGTCGCGCGCGCCTTCGCCGCTTCCTTCGTCGAGCAGCGTCATGGGCGCTACGTGAACATCTCGATGAACCACGAGACGATGTGCCGGCGGGGCTTCGTCCCATACGGGCCGTCGCGGGCCGGAGCCGAGTCGCTCAGCGCCATCATGACCGAGGACTTGCGGCCCTACGGCATCGCGGTGAACATGCTTTTGCCCGGAGGAGCCACCGACACCGGCATGATCCCCGACGATATGCACGAGGATGTCCGGCGCTCGCTGCTCCCCTCGAAGGTCATGGGGCCCCCGGTGGTGTTCCTGGCCTCGCCGGAGGCAGAAGGGGTCACGGGCGAAAGGATCGTCGCCAAGGAGTTCGACGCCTGGCTTTCCGACTTCCGCTCCCAGGCCGCGGCGCCACAAGGCCCGTAGCCGTCTGTCGAGCGACTAGGACCCGGCTCGAGGGTGCTCAAGCCACACGGCACCTGTGTCTTTTACGCCGCGACAGCCGAGGATCTCGCCGCAGGAGTGCCGAGCGAGCTGCCAGTGCACCGCGCTCTACGTGAAGCCGACTTTTGCCCAATGGCGGCCACCGTCGCGTGTGATGAGCATCGTGTCAGCTTGACTGTTCGCTCCGAGGATTATCGCAACACCCTGCCTGGCAGTGGTGAAACCGAGCTCCAGCCAACCCGACCCGGCTTGGCGGTAGACCGACCGCCAAGTAGAGCCGCCGTTGAAGCTCATCTCGAGGTTCATTTGAGCGGAGCTGTCGCCGTAATCGAGAGCACCGATCGCTATCGTCGCGCTGCCTGTCGCTGCCGCCAGGCCCGCCTCAGCCGCTGTTGGACCCGCTGCACCGAGCGGGACGCGATGGCTGGGTCCAAATCGCGTGCCTCCGTCGGTCGAGGTCAGCAGATCCACAGTGACTCGCCCGGTGGTCCACACGCCTTCGGTGCAGATCGCCTCGACCCGCGAAGTCGTCGGAACGGCGAGAAGGACGGGACCCCCGTCATGCGCACACGGCGGTTGCCAGCTCCTCCAGATCCCCGACCGCCCCTCTCGGCCGCCACCCACCACGATTCTGTCGTTCTGCACGAACCAGCCGTAGCTGCCATGAAGGGCAAGCTCGCCGGACGGTACGGGTCCGGCCCCCACCTGAAACGGTCCTCCGGTCCGTCGCCAGGCGTTACGAGTGACAGGGGAGGAGAAGACTTCGAGTTGCGCGCCGACGGAGACCGCAGCAACGACGACGCCATGAGCCGCCTCGATGTCCTCGATTCCGATGAGCCCGGAGCCTTTCGCCGGGAACGTGATGCGAGACCAGTGGCGGCCCCCGCTGTGGGTCGACCAGGATTGGGTATCTCCCTGCTCGAGATCGGATGGAAATATCCACCCGTCAGAGCTGTTGGCAAAGCGGACTTTCAGCAACGCGTCGGTCGAGAGTGCCCGACCCATCGGCGGCAAGAGCACGCGCGACCATGAGGAGCCGTCGTCGGCAGTGTGCAAGAGCTGGAAGCATTTCCTCTTCCCACAGGCGACGGTTCCAAGAACCCATCCCTGCGAGGAAGACGCGTAGCTGACCGACATCGGTGAGAAGGACGC
>CAZAMA010000100.1:0-11848 GCA_964485645.1 uncultured Acidimicrobiaceae bacterium
ACTTGCTGCTTGGTTCGACCGCGGCAACTACCCAGAGGTCAGCTGCCTGCAGGAAGGGGAGCGTCGGGTTCGTGCGCACACGTGAGGCAAGCGGGAGTTATAAGGACGAATCGGGCACTTGAAAAACGAGTCCGCCGCGCCTTGAGGATATCCTCGAGGCGCGGCGGACTCGTTGTCAATATCGAAAGAAAGAGCCTCCCGACCGGCGCACGTCCGGGTTCGGTGGGGCAGTTCGGATCATGGTCACGTAGTTGCTGTCTGCGTGATCGTCCCCGCGGTCGAAGTCTGACCTCCGTTGGCCTCGGTTGCGGTGTAGGTGCAAGACGTAGCGGTGTTCGCCGCCGTGTAAGGGTCGGTGGCGACGCCCGATGCGTTGGTGGCGACGGCGCCCGAGTTGGCGAAGGTGCCGCAGGCACTCGACGTCGGGGTGAAGATCACCGGGTCGCCCGCGACATTCGGCGTAACTGTCGCCGTGGCAGTCCCGGAGCCGGCGAATGAGTTCACCGCGATCGTGTTTGTCGCCGCCGGGGCGAGGGTCTGGGTGATCATCGCGCTGCCCGAACCACCGGTTCCCGACTCTGTCGCCGTGATGGTGCAGAAGCCAGCGGTGGTGGAGCTCAGGTAGCTGACCGTCGCAGTGCCCGAGGCATTCGTAGCCGCTGTCGTCGAGCTGAGGGTACCGCAGGAACCACTGGGCGATCCCGACGCGGCAAAGGTGACCGTGTCACCGGTGACGACCGTGCCGGTCGGCGTGGTAACCGTCGCGCTCACCGAGGCGGCTCCGGCCCCATTGGCTTGGACCGACGTGGGGCTGGCAGTCACCGCGACGGTATTGGTCGTCGCGGGGGTAGCAAAGTAGCCGGAGGCGTCGATGACGATGTTGACAGTGCCGCCGCCAACCGCAGGCCCGTTGTACATCTCGATGTTGCCAGTGCCGGCCGTGTCGGCGATGGTGACGTTCGGTATGCCCTCGGCTGTAGCCGGTGGCAAGGTGGTGCCGACCCAGTTGACGTCAGAGGCAACCGGGGCCGTCGTGTCCGAAGTCGGGTACACGGTGAGAAAGCCTGCGGCTGTGCCCGGAACGACGGTGATGTTGGTCTGCACCGCGGCGGCGGAGGCGGGAATGACGCTGTTGGTGAGCGCAAACTTCTCCGTGCTGTTGGCGGTCATCGGCGTTCCGTTCGTCGACGAGCGTGTATCGGTGAGGCGCACAGGCGTGACCGGGAAGAAGGCCGAGCCAGGCGTACCGGCAGTACCGGTGTAGTAGCCGTCGACGTCTACGTCGACATTGACCGTGCCGGTGTGGTTGTAGACCTCGATCTGGCCCCCGGTGCCGACTGCCACGGTGGCGCGGTTGGCGACCGTCTGGCCGGCGGGGAAGTTAAGGTTGGAGCCCAACGGGCGCGTGCTTCCGGCCGCGTAGGCCGTGAGGAAGCTTGCCGATGTGCCGCCCGCCGCAGTCAGGTTCACGACGACGGCGCTGGCCGTTGCCGGCACGCCGGTGGCGGTCCCAGTCACGCTAACGGCCATGCTCGTGTTGGTGGCGATAGCCGCGCCCGAGGCGAGAGTGCCGAGCACGCGGGTCGGCGAGACGCCGTCGTAGAGGCCGGCCGATGCCGGCGAGGCGTTGCAGGTGTAGTAGCCGTCCACGTCGACGACGACGTTGGTGCTACCGGCGTGGTTGAAGATCGAGACCTGGCCTCCGGTGCCGACCGGTACCGTCGCCTGGTCGGCGACAATCTGGTTGGGGACGAAGTTCAGGTTGGAGGCGAGCGGTTGCGTCGCCCCGGTCGGGAAGACAGTGAGGAAGCCGGAGGCAGTCGAGCCGGCGTCGGTGACGTTCAGCACAGCTGCGCACACCCCAGTTGTGGGGATTCCGCCGGCGCCGGTCACCTGGACTTTGAGCGTCCCACCGGCGGTGAGCGTCTGGCCAGCGTTCGGCATGCCGGAGCCGGTGCGTGTGTCCGCTATCCGAGCAGGAGTAACAGGTACGTAGGAGCCCGCAGTGCTCGCCGCCGCCTGGTGGGGGCGCGTGCTCGCCTGTGCGCCGGGCGTGAGAAACCCGAGAAGAAGGCTCACGATAGCAAGTGTCGCCGCTCCGGCACCAAGGAGAGATCGCCATAGTAATCTCCCAATTGGTTGCCCTGTGCTCGTTGACTTATGCATGTGCGATATCCTCCATCATCGACGTGTCCTGCAGACCCCTCGCCCAACTATTTTACCAATGAGACTTCAGAAATACTCGGCGGTTAGCGTGCATCAGGAAAATAATCGGGAGATTGACCGCCACCTCGATGGCGCCGCCATCATGAGCCAGCCGTGTTTGCAGGATCGGAGGGGGCTAAGCGTGGGGAAGCGGTGTACGAAGCATCTTTCGCGACATGCCCTCGTATCGATGTGAGCTGATTTGCGTGTCTGCAGTCAGCTCGGGCGTTGCCGTGGTAACGAATGGTATGTGAGTACCGCGCCTGTTTTCGGAATATGGATCCCGCACGGCCCCGCTCGGAGCTGACGCAGCTCCTAATGCATCTTGTGATCGTCGTGTAGGTTGCCTGACATGGCGAGCTCTTTGATGGGCACTTCTGTGCGTCGACTCGAAGATCCGGAGCTGCTCGAGGGGCGGGGGACTTTTGTCGCCAACCTCGACCGGGCTGGCCTCACCCGGGCTGTCTTCGTGCGGTCTCCTCATGCGCACGCCAGGATCTCCTCGATCGACACCGAGGAGGCCAGGCGCGCTCCGGGCGTCGCGGCCGTGTTCAGCGGTGCCGATCTTGGCGTGCCGCCCTTCCACGGGTTCTTCGTGCTGAACGATGCGTGCGCGCGCCCGGCCCTTGCCGAGACCAAGGTCTGCTTCGTCGGCGATCCCGTCGTCGTAGTGATAGCCGAGTCCGAAGCAGAAGCCGTAGACGCGGCCGAGCTCGTTGTCGTCGATTATGAGCCGCTCGAGGCGGTCGTGAGCCCTGAAGCCGCGCTCTCCGAGGGGGCCCCGATCCAGTTCGAAGAGCTCGGGACGAACCTGGCCGCGGGCATGCGGTTCGAGGCTCGCGGCGATCCGTTCGCGGGGGCCGTGACCGTCGTGAGAGCCCAGCTCGAGAATCAGCGGCTGGCTGTCGCTCCGATGGAGGGCGACGCCATCGCCGTCGTGCCTGGCGACGACGGCGATGGCCATGACCTCACCGTGTTCGTCTCGACCCAGATGCCGCACGGCTTTGCCGAAGCCGTCTCTGGCATCCTCGGCTTGGACCTCGCACGGTTGCGGGTAGTGGCGCCGCACGTCGGTGGCGGCTTCGGCGGCAAGGCCGGCGTGCGGTCCGAGCATGCAGCCGTCATCGCGGCGGCGTTGCGCCTCGGGCGGCCGGTCTCGTGGGTGCAGACCCGGTCGGAGAACCTCGTGGCCTCCCCCCATGGGCGCGGACAAGTCCAGTGGGTCGAGATGGGTTTCGACGGGAAGGGGAAGATCACCGGCATGCACTGCCGAGTGCTCGCGGATGCCGGGGCCTACGGCGGCTTCGGCGGCGCTCTTGCGCTCGGGCCGACGCGGATGATGGCACAAGGTGTCTATGCCATCCCCGCGATTGGCTACGACGTGGCAGTAGCCGTAACCAATACCACGCCTATGGGAGCTTTTCGAGGCGCGGACCGACCAGAGGCGACGGAGCTGCTCGAGCGGATGATGGACATCGCGTCGGCCGAGCTCGGTATCGACCCGGTCGACCTACGCCGGCGCAACCTGTTGCCCGCCTTCAGCGAGCCGTTCACAACGGTGATGGGAACGAGCTACGACGTCGGCGACTATGCCAGGGCGCTCGACGAGGCGCTCGCCCTCGCTGGCTACGAGGATCTCCGGGCCGAGCAGGCAGCGAGGCGAGGGCGCGGTGATCGCTGGCAGCTCGGGATCGGTGTGGCCGCCTACGTCGAGATCACCGCCGGAGGCGGCGGCGAGGAGTTCGGCGCCGTCGAGGTGCACAGGGACGGCACTGCGACGATCCGTGTCGGCACCTCGGCGCACGGCCAGGGTCACGCAACGTCTTTTGCCATGGTCGTGGCGGACACTCTCGGGATCGCGCTCGGCGACATCTCCTTCGTACAGTCCGACACAGCCGCGGTGCCGAGAGGTGGTGGCACGGGAGGCTCGCGCTCTCTCCAGCTGGCGGGCAGCGCGGTGCTCGGTGCCTCCGAGAAGGTGCTCGATCGCGCCCGTGAGCTGGTCGCGGCAGAGTTGGAGGCGAGCGCGCAGGACATCGTCCTCCACGAGGGCGGCCGCCTCGGTGTCGCCGGGGTCCCTTCCAGCGCGCTCTCGTGGTCAGAGATCGCCAGCCTTGCCGACACGACCGGCCCCGCAGCCGACACGACCCGCCCCGCAGCCGACACGACCGGCCCGTCGAACGGCACGGCGCCTCTCGCCGGGGCCCTGTCGGCCGAGCTTGACTTCAAGCAGGTCGGCGCGACGTTTCCCTTCGGTGCACACGTGTCGGTCGTCGAAGTCGACTTCGAGACCGGCATGGTGCGAGACGTCCGTCACGTCGCGGTCGACGACTGCGGGCGTATCGTCAACCCGCTGCTCGTCACGGGTCAGCAGCACGGTGGCATTGCCCAGGGGATCGCCCAGGCCCTGTGGGAGGAGGTCGTCTACGACGAGGCCGGGAACCCCCTGACCGCGACTTTCGCGGACTACGAGATTCCGAGTGCCGCCGAGCTGCCCTCTTTCGAAACGGCCAACACCGAGACGCCGACGTTTCGCAACCCCTTGGGCGCCAAGGGAATCGGCGAGTCGGGCACGATCGGATCGACTCCTGCGACCCACAATGCCGTCGTCGACGCCCTCGCACACCTCGGCGTGCGCCACGTCGCCATGCCTTGTACGCCCGAGCGCGTCTGGCGCGCGATTACGGCAGCGCGCGAAGGCGGCGCGGGAGCCGAGGCTGGGGGCCGCCCGCTCTGGCGAGAACCACCGAGCTTCTTCGACAGCCTCCCGTCGGCGGCTGATGGCGAGCAGTCGGAGGCGGCCGATGTCGAGATCTGACCGCCGCTGAGCTCAAACCCCGCGGGGTCAAACCCCCGGGACTCAAACTCCTCTGAGCTCAACCCCCCCGGGGCTCGGGCGCCTCGGAGTCGATGCCGTACCGTTCGATCGCATCCGCGACGATGCCGTCCTTGATCTCACCGGCACCGGCCAGCGCGGAGAGCACCGCGACGACGATGTGGGGGGCATCGATCTCGAAGTGGCGCCTTAGGGCGGCTCTCGTGTCGGAGCGCCCGTAACCGTCCGTCCCGAGCGGCACGAAACTCCCGGGCACAAAGCGCGCGATCTGATCGGGAACTGCCTTCAGATAGTCGCTCACGGCCACGACGGGCCCTTGTGAGCCGCGCAGCGTCCGGGCAACGTAGGAGTCGCGTTGGGCCGCGCCCGGGTGCAGACGGTTCCAGCGCTCGACCTCGAGGGCGTCGTCGCGAAGTGCCTTGTAGCTCGTGACCGACCAGCACTCGGCTCCGACGCCCCACTCGGCCGCCAGCATCTCGCGGGCCTCGACTGCAGCCTGCCACAGCGTCCCGGAGAACATGATCGCGGCCGGCTTCAGTTCACGATCCGGCGTCGCCAGGTAGCGGTAGCAACCCCGCAGCACTCCGTCTCGGATCCGCTCTCGCTCGGCCGGATCGTCGGGCAAGGCGGGCATCGGGTAGTTCTCGTTGTAGAGAGTGACGTAGTACAAAAGGTCGCGCCCATCGGATCCGTACATGGTCTCGATGCCGTCCGCGACGACGCAGGCGATCTCGTAGGCGAAGGCGGGGTCGTACGCGCGCACGTTCGGCACGACCGAAGCGAGCAGGAGGGAGTGGCCGTCCTCGTGCTGCAGGCCCTCGCCGCTCATCGTGGTCCGCCCCGCCGTGCACCCAAAGAGGAAACCCCGAGCCCGCGCGTCACCAGACTGCCAGATCAGATCGCCGACGCGCTGGAACCCGAACATCGAGTAGAAGAGGTACATCGGCACCATGGGCGTCGACCAGGTCGCGTACGCCGTGCCTGCTGCCTGGAAGCTGGCCATGCCCCCGGCCTCGGTGATCCCCTCCTCCAGGATCTGGCCGCCGCGGTCCTCGGCATAGTTGAGGAGCAGCCCCGCGTCGACCGAGGTGTAGTGCTGGCCCTCCGAGGCGTAGATCTTGGCCTCGGAGAAGAGGGCATCGAGGCCGAACGTGCGACCCTCGTCGGGGATGATCGGCACGACGTGGCGGCCGAGGCCGGGATCGCGCAGCAGGCTGCGGAGCATGCGGGCGAACGCCATCGTCGTGGAGACGGCCTGGCCGCGTGACCCGCCCCAGAACTCGTCCCAGAGCGCTGCCGGTGGGCTCGGAAGACCGGCACGTCCACCGCCCTGCACGACTCGCTTGGGGAGCGAGCCACCTTGTGCCCGGAGGCGGGCGTGGAGGTACTCGTGCTCAGGTGAGCCGGCGGGCGGTCGGTAGTACGGCGGGTGCTCGGCGTCGAGGGCCGAGTCGGGGATCTCCTCGCTCAGGTACAGCCGGTCGCGCAGCAGTCGCAGCTGCTCACGGGTCATCTTCTTGATCTGATGGGTGGCGTTTCTTGCTTCGATCTCGGGGCCGAGCGTCCATCCCTTGATTGTCTTCGCGAGGATGACGGTCGGCGCGCCCGTCTGCTCGGTCGCCATCTTGTAGGCGGCATAAAGCTTGCGGTAGTCGTGGCCGCCGCGCGGCAGCTGCTGGAGCTCGGTGTCGGAGAGGTGCTCGACCATCTTGCGAAGGCGCGGATCGGGACCGAAGAAGTGCTCGCGGATGTAGGCGCCCGATGACGTCGAGTAGGTCTGGAAGTCGCCGTCGAGCGTCGTGTTCATCTTGTTGACGAGGACACCGTCGACGTCGCGCGCCAGGAGGTCGTCCCACCGACGACCCCAGATGACCTTGATGACGTTCCAGCCGCACCCGCGAAAGAGTGCCTCCAGCTCCTGGATGATCTTGCCGTTGCCGCGGACCGGGCCGTCGAGCCGCTGCAGGTTGCAGTTGACCACGAAGACCAGGTTGTCGAGTCTCTCCCGAGCTGCGAGGCGCAAGCCCGCGTGGCTCTCGGGCTCGTCCATCTCGCCGTCGCCGACGAAGCACCAGACCCGCGAGGCAGAGGTGTCGACGATCTCGCGGTGCAGCAGGTACCGGTTGAAGCGCGCCTGGTAGACAGAAGCCAGTGGGCCGAGTCCCATCGACACCGTCGGGTACTCCCAGAACTCCGGCATGAGGCGGGGGTGCGGGTAGCTGGACAGACCCCTTCCCCCAGTCTCGAAACGGAAGTTGTCCAGTGTCTCCTCGTCGAGGCGCCCCTCGACGAACGCCCGGGCATAGATGCCAGGTGAGGCGTGGCCCTGGAAGAAGACCTGGTCGCCGGCGAGGCCGTCGTCCTTGCCGCGGAAGAAGTGGTTGAACCCGACCTCGTAGAGAGAGGCCGATCCCGCGTAGGTGGAGAGGTGGCCCCCGATGCCGGGATCCTTCGCGTTGGCCCTTGTCACCATGACCGCGGCATTCCAGCGGATGTAGGCGCGCACTCGTCGCTCCATGTCCTCGTCTCCGGGGAACCAGGGTTCCTGGGCCGCCGGGATCGTGTTGACGTAAGGGGTCGACACCGTCGCCGGGAAGCCGATCTGGGAGGCGCGGGCCCGCTCGAGCAGCTTCATGAGCAGGAAACGGGCGCGGTCTCGACCGCTCTGCTCGACGATTGCGTCGAAGGAGTCGAGCCACTCGACCGTCTCCTCGGGATCGATGTCGGGCACCTGGTGGGAGAAACCGTCGAAGATCACCTCTTGATTCTCGCGCCTTGTCGCCTCCTGTCCGGTCACGCTCCGCCTGCGGCTCCATTGGCTATGGTCGGGGGCGTGCCCGAGCCGCGAGCAAGCGCCGTCGTCTACACCGATGGAGCCTGCATCAGGAACCCGGGCCCAGGTGGCTGGGCTTGGGCCGTCTCCGAGGAGATGTACGCCAGCGGCTGCGACCCAGCGACCACCAACCAGCGTATGGAGCTGCGGGCCGTGCTCGAGGCAATTACCTTCTTCGCCTCGGGCCCCGTGCGGGTCGTGAGCGACTCGACCTATGTGGTCAACTGCTTTCGCCAGCGGTGGTGGGCAACTTGGCGGGCCAAGGGTTGGCGCAACGCCAAAGGCGAGCAGGTGGCGAACCAGGATCTCTGGCGGCCGCTCGTGAGCCTCGTCGTGGACGAGCGTGCAGGCGAGATCGAGCTCGAATGGGTGAAGGGCCACGCGACGAGCGTGGGCAACAACCTCGCGGACAAGCTGGCGACAGAGGCGGCCCGGTTGCAGCGCCCGGCCCGTGCCGGCTGAGCCTCTAAGTTCGTGGCATGGAGATCAACGGTACTTCGGCCCTCGTCACCGGCGGGGCCTCGGGCCTCGGGGAGGCGACCGCGAGAGCGCTCTCGGCCGCGGGGGCAAAGGTCACCCTCTTCGACCGCGACGGCGACCGGGCCCGGGCGACCGCAGCTGACATCGGCGGGGCGACGAGCTATGTCGCCGGCGACGTCGGGGACAGCGACGCGGTCTCGAGGGCGGTCGAGCTCGCCGGCGAGGCGGGTCAGTTCCGCATAGCCGTCAGCTGCGCGGGCATCGGCTGGGCACAGCGCACGATCGGGCGCAACGGGGAGGCACACGACTTCGACGCCTTCAAGACCGTGGTCAACGTCAACCTGATCGGGACCTTCAACGTCATGCGGATCGCGGCGGGCGCGATCGCGGGCAGCGAGCCGCGAGGCGACGGCGAGCGCGGCGTCATAGTGAACACGGCCTCGGTGGCCGCCTTCGAGGGCCAGATCGGCCAGATCTCCTACTCGGCGTCGAAGGGGGGAGTCGTCGCCATGACAGTGCCAGCCGCGCGCGACCTCTCTCCGGTGGGAATCCGGGTCAACACCATCGCCCCAGGGCTGATGGACACCCCCCTGCTCGGCCTCTTGCCCGAGGAGAACCGCAAGGCGCTCGGTGCCGGCGTGCTGTTCCCCAAGCGCCTCGGCATCCCGGCCGAGTTCGCTCAGCTGGTCGTCGCCATCGTCGAGAACGGCTACCTGAACGGCGAGACGATCCGCCTCGACGGCGGGCTTCGCCTGCCGCCCAAGTAGTCCCGCCGCCCAAGTAGTCCCGCCGCCCAAGTAGTCCCACCGCCCGAGAGCCGACAGGGGAGGATTCGATGAACGAAACAGCCTGGATGGACGCGACGGCGCAGGCGGAGCTGATAGCGAGCGGGCAGGCGACGGCTGCGGAGCTTGTGGACGGCGCCATCGCGCGCATCGAGGCCCTCAACCCGAAGCTGAACGCCGTGATCCACGAGCGTTTCGACGCGGCGCGAGAAGAAGCGAGGACGCTGACCCGGGAGGAGATCGACCGGGACACCCGACCGTTTGCCGGGGTGCCGATCCTGCTCAAGGATCTGGGTGCAGCCATGGCAGGCGAGCCGCACCACCAGGGTCTTCGGGTGGCGAAGGAGGCCGGCTACCGGGCACCGCACGACAGCTTCATCGTCGAGCACCTGCGGGCGGCCGGTTGCATCATCCTCGGCCGCACCAACTGCCCCGAGCTCGGGACGACGATCACGACCGAGCCTGTTGCCTACGGCCCGACAAGTAACCCCTGGAACACCGGCTACTCGACCGGTGGCTCCTCGGGCGGTTCGGCTGCCGCGGTCGCGAGTGGGATGGTGAGCGTCGCGCACGGCAACGACGGCGGTGGCTCGCTCAGGATCCCGGCCTCCAATTGCGGCCTGTTCGGGCTGAAGCCGAGCCGAGGGCGCGTGAGCCCTGGACCCGATCCCCAGGAGTCGGCCTGGGCGGGCTCGACCATCGACCACGTGCTATCCCGCTCCGTCCGCGACTCGGCCGCGATGTTGGACGTGCTCGCGGGCGAGATGGCCGGCGACCTGTTCGTCGCTCCGCCGTCACCTCGCCGATTTCTCGACGAAGCCGGCCAGGCTCCGGGCTCGCTCAAGATCGGCTGGCTCGACCACCCGGCACCGGAGGACGTCGAGTCGGATCCGCAATGTCGACTCGCCGTGCACGAGGCACGCGATCTGCTCGAGTCTCTCGGCCACGAGCTCGAGGAGAGCTACCCGAGCGCGCTCGGCGATCCGGAGTTCGTTCGTCACTTCCTCGTTCTCGTCACCACGGCAGTGGCGGCCGGCCTGGAGAGCTGGAGCGAGCTGCTCGGACGGAGCATCTCGCCCTCGGAGCTCGAGCCCGACAACCAGATGTTCCAGCTGCTCGGCGCGACGGTCCCGGGCACCGCGTACCTTGCCTCGGAGCTCTGGTTCGAGGGCTGGCGGCGGCAGATGGCGCGATTTTGGAGCGACGAAGGCTATGACCTGCTCCTCACCCCGGTGCTGAACATGACCCCTGCCCGGATCGGCGAGCTCTCCGAGCCCATCCTCGGCCAGCAGAGGGTGATCCAGGCCCTGCAGTACACGGCCCAGTTCAACGTGAGCGGCCAGCCCGCGATGTCGATCCCGCTCCATGTCACCCCAGACGGGCTTCCCGTCGGAGTCCAGCTGGTGGCGGCATACGGCCGGGAGGACGTACTTATTCGAGTAGCCTCTCAGCTCGAGCAAGCAGCCCCCTGGGCTGACCGCAGGCCGGTAGTGCGTGCGTGAGGTTCTGCGACAAGGCCGCTCGATGCCGGCCGCCGATCCGAAAGAGACCTCTCAGGGCAAGTGACCACCTACCGGCTATCTCATCTCGACTCCCTCGAGGCGGAGGCAGTCCATATCATCCGCGAAGTGGTCGCGGAGTTCGAGGCGCCTGCCCTCCTCTTCTCGGGCGGGAAGGACTCCGCGGTCCTCCTGCACCTCGCGGTCAAAGCCTGCTGGCCGCAACGGCTCCCGTTCCCGCTCGTGCACGTCGACACCGGACACAACTTTCCCGAAGTCATCTCCTACAGAGACGGCCAGGTAGACAGGCTCAAGCTCCGTCTCGTCGTCGGATCCGTGCAAGAGGACATCGACCGCGGTTCGATCGTCGAGCACCCGACGCCCGGCGCCACCCGCAACCGGCTCCAGACCTTCACCCTGCTACGGGTCCTGGAGGAGGGTGGTTACGACGCTGTCTTCGGCGGCGGCCGGCGCGACGAGGAGAAGGCGCGGGCCAAGGAGCGGATCTTCTCGCTTCGTGACGAGTTCGGGCAGTGGAACCCGAGGGCGCAGCGTCCTGAGCTCTGGAACATCTACAACACGAGGCATCGAAGCGGTGAGCACTTCCGGGTGTTCCCTCTCTCCAATTGGACGGAGCTCGACATCTGGCAGTACGTGGAGCAGGAGTCGGTCCCGCTCCCCGAGATCTACTTCGCGCACCGCCGGCCAGTCTTCCGCCGTAGCGGCATGCTCCTGGCAGTCGGCCCGTTCACCCAGCCCCGCGAGGGCCACGGTGAGGAAGAGGTGTTCGAGGCCTCCGTGCGCTACCGCACCGTCGGCGACATGACATGCACGGCGGCCGTCGAGTCCGCGGCCGTCACGCCGATCGAGATCATCACCGAGACCTCCCTCAGCCGGGTGAGCGAGCGGGGGGCGACGCGTACCGACGACCGTTTCTCCGAGGCGGCGATGGAGGATCGCAAGCGGGAAGGCTACTTCTAGGTGGAGCTGCTCCGATTTGCCACGGCGGGATCTGTAGACGACGGGAAGTCGACGCTCATCGGCCGGCTGCTGTACGACTCCAAGCAGGTCTTCGAGGACCAGCTCGAGGCGGTCGAGGCTTCGAGCGTGGCCCGAGGCGACGAGTACACGAACCTCGCGCTACTGACCGACGGTCTGCGGGCCGAGCGGGAGCAGGGCATCACGATCGACGTCGCCTACCGGTACTTCG
>CAZAMA010000101.1:0-11130 GCA_964485645.1 uncultured Acidimicrobiaceae bacterium
CACGGCAAGGAGCAGCTCGGGCACGACGAAGGAGAAGATCATGACGAAGCTGAGTCCGGCTGCTGTGCGGCTCCGCCACCGGTCGATACCGATGGCGAAGGCGACGCCGAGGGGGACCGTGATCACCGTCGTCAGGCCCGCGAGCACGAGCGTCTGGATCACGGCATGGTGCAGCTCGGGGTTGTGAAGGACCGAGGTGTCCCCTCGTCCCACGTACCACTGCAGGGAGAAACCCTGCCAGCTCGACTGGGACTTGCCGTTGTTGAAAGAAAAGAGCACGGCGAGCGCGACAGGGACGATCGACCAGATCAGGTACAGCCAAGTGAAACCCTCGAGGAACCACGCTCGCCGCCACGGGTTCGGCCTCGGAAGGAACCTCGGCCAGCCGACCCGCGCGCGGTGAGCGCCTGGGAGAGTCACTGCCGCGGCGGGACGGGGTTTCTCGGCAACGACGGTCATCAGATGTTCTCCCTCGAAGCCCTTGCTGTCGAGATCACGTAGTAGCCCATTGGGACGAGGAGCACGACGAGCAGCAGCAGCGCCAGAGCCGCGCCCTGGCCCTGCTCGCCGGGGCTCCCGAGAAGGCCCTCGATGCCATTGCCGATCATGGTCGTCCCCGGCGCCGCCGACAGGAGCTGGTTGGTGTAGTAGTCGCCGAGCATCGGCAGGACCGTGACGAACGACCCGGCGATGATCGTCGGCTTGGCCAGCGGCACGGTCACGCGCCAGAAAGTGCGCCACTTGCCGAGGCCCAGATCTCGCGAGGCCTCGAGGAGGTTCTTGTCGATGCGATCGAGACCCGCGTAGAGCACGAGGATCAGGTAGGGGATATAGCCATATACGAGCCCGAGGACGACGGTGACCGAGTCACCGCCGAGCCAGTTCGTGTTGTGGCCAGGGAGGCGGAAGAACGCGAGGGCGCGGTTGATGTATCCGTTTGTCTGCAACAGGTCTATCCAGGCGAGCATCCGCATCATGTAGCTGACCCAGAACGGTGCTATCAGCAGGACGAGGAAGAGGGTCTTGCGGCGGCCCGAGTACCGGCTCACGAAGTAGGCGACCGGGAACGCGATCGCGAGGCACAGGGCCGCGGCGATCGCGGTGTAGACGACGGTACGCACCGCCTGACCGCCGAGAAAAGCACCGGGGCCGAAGATGTCATGCCAGACCGTCGCGAAATTCGCCCCTGACCAGTCGAGCGGGTTCCACACCGGCACGGCTGTTTCGAAGAAGGCGTTGATCTGGCCCGCGGCCACGGCGAGCATGACGTAGAAGGGCACGACGAACAGCACGAGCAGCCAGATCGCACCGGGCGCGGCGAACCCGGCCCATAGGATGCGGGTGCTATTCCGCTCGCGACCGTCTCGCCGGCTCGGCCCCCCGGGACGACCGAGCCGGGCCGCGCCCGGGGCAGGCTGGCTCGTCGGCAGGGTCATCGCCGGTTCATCGCCTGGCTCTTGTCAGCGGTGCTCATGCCACCACTTCCCAGCTCTCCCGCTTCCTGCTCGGATTTACGGGCCTGGTGCCGAGCCTAGAGGCCCTGGGAGAATGAGTTCCAGGTCTGCTCCCAGAGAAGGTTCGCGCTCTCGGGGAGCTCGAGCTCCATCACCCCGGTCTTGAAGTAGGACCGCTTCACGACCGTGGACTCGAGCTGGGGCGGGAGCAGCTTCTCCTTCACGAGACGCTCGGCTGTCACCGCCGTCATCGGCTGCATGTAGCCGACATAGCTGTAGTTGTTGAGCGCGTTGTCGACGTTCAGCATGTAGTCGAGGAAGAGGTGGGAGAGCACCGGGTTCTTCCCGGTCGTGAGCACCGACATGATGTCGTTCGCGATCGGGCCCTTGCCGTCTGGAGGAAACCAGTAGCCGAGGACGTCGACCGATGTGCCCTTTGGGAGATATTCGTACGACGAGGCCATGTCACCCGACCAGGCCTGGTGAATCCAGGTGTTGCCGGAGGGGATCTCGGTGTAGTCGCTGTTGTCGATGCGGATGTTCACGAGCGACTCGAGCTCACGCAGCTGGGCACCCGCGGCGCTCAGCTGGGCTGGGCTGGTGGTGTTGAGATCGTAGATCCCCATCTTCATGAGGGCGAGAGACGGCCCCTCGCGGTTGTCGTCGAGGAGAGCGACCTTGCCCTTGTACTTCTTGGCTTCCCAGGGCATCGACCATGACGGCTTGAGCGAGACCTTGTCCTTCCGCCACGCCATACCGGTCGTGTAGATCGAGTAAGGCACTGTGTACTGCCAGCTTTCGTCATAGAAGGGGTTCTTGTAGTCCGGCCAGCAGTTGGCGATATTGGGAATGTAGCTGTGGTTGAGAGGGCGCATGAGCTTTGTCTCGATCAACTGGCCGATCACGTCGATAGTCGGGAAGAAGATGTCGAACTGGAACTCGCCGGTCGCCAGCTTCGCGATCGCCTCTGTCATCGTGTTGAACGTCGTGAGGGAGTACTTGCACTTGTACTTCTTGCAGAAGCTCTTGATGACGTCCTCGTTGATGTAAGCAACCCAGTTGTAGATCTGGAGGGTGGCACCCTCTTCCGGCTTCAAGTTGCTTGCGATTGGTCGGTTGTCCGAGAAGATCGGCCAGCGGACCGGGTGGTTCTGCCGCGGCAGCGGAAGAGACGGGCCGGAGTGGGACCCAGACGCCTCGGCCGCCTCGGCCGCGGCGGCGGCTTTCCCAGCCGGGATGGGACCCTTGATATCGCGCGTGCCCAGCACGGTTCCGAGTCCCAGTGCCGCGCTGGCTGCCCCGGCACGCCCGAGGAAGTCACGGCGCGACATCTCGCGCGGCGCGCGGCGCCCTCCTTCGGACCAACCTTCCCGTGGATGCCTCATGCGGCACACCCCCCTTTGCGTCGTGTGGCTCCCCGGCGTTCGGTTGAACGGCCGGTCAAACTTATTCTGAGGAAGTCAATCACCGTCGCAACCTGATTGCAAGGCAGGCGCTCGCTTTGCCTACGTCAACTGCCACGGTTCAGTCTCCGACCGCGGCGGCAAAGCGCGAGAAGTTTTCGAGGAACCTGTCGATATCCGAGTCGTCGTGCTGCACGGAGATGAGCCACTGCTCTGTCTTGCCCCAGGGTGGCAGGAACACCCCTCCGTTGTGCTGCATCAGCCAGTGCGCGTGGTTGTAGCGGTCGTCGACCTTGAGGAAGTCGCGGTAGTTGCGGACTGGAGAAGTAGCAAAGGTGACACAGCCCTTGGCGCCTACAGCCACGACGTGAGCGGGTAGGCCGACTTCGGCAATCGTGGCGTCGAGATGCTCACCGACGCGCTCGCGGAGCTTGTCTATGCGGGCGTAGGCCGCCTCGGTGGAGACGTTCTCGAGCACCGCGCGCACAGCCCCGATCGACAGCGGGTTGCCGTTGAAGGTTCCCACCATCTCGTAGGTGCCGTCAGCAACGTGGCCCATGACCTCGGTCGTGCCACCGACGGCACCGACGACGAGTCCCCCGCCGATCGATTTGGCCAGGCAGACGATGTCCGGAGTTACCCCGTAGAGCTGGGTGGCTCCACCGGGTCCGACCGTGAGGCCGGTCTTCACCTCGTCGAAGGTGAGGAGGGCCCCATGCTCGTGCAGGAGGGCTTTCAACGCGGCCAGGTACCCGGGATCGGGTGTGACGATGCCGATGTTCATCATGATCGGCTCGACGATCATGCCGGCGACCTTGCCGGCATGGATCTCGAGAAGGCTGCGAACTGCCTCGATGTCGTTGAACGGGGCGACGAGGGTCAGTGAGATGATCGCCGCGGGAATGCCCGTACTGCTGGCGACCTGGTTGGGGCGATCACTCGGTCCGACATCGCTTCCGTCGGGCGCGACTGACACCTGCACGGAGTCGTGATGGCCGTGGTAGCAGCCCTCCACCTTGATGATGAGGTCGCGCCCGGTGATGGCACGCATGAGATGGACTGCGTCCATGGTCGACTCGGTGCCCGAGTTCGTGAAACGCCACAGCGGCAGGGAGAAGCGCCGGCCGAGCTCCTCGGCAACCGTGACTGCATCCTTGGTGGGCTGCGCGAAGTGCGTCCCGCGGCCGACCTGGCGGCTGACCGCCTCGACGATGGCGGGGTGGGCGTGGCCCGCAAGGCCCGCGCCGTAGCCACCGTGCATGTCGACATACTCGGTGCCGTCGACGTCATAGATCTTCGACCCCTCGCCGTGACTGATCCAGACGGCCTGTGGCCGGGTGATCTGCCAGCTGGAGGTCACGCCACCGGCAAGCGAGCTCGCGGCGCGCTTGGACAGCGCTTTTGAGTTGGGCTGACGGGCGGTAAACACCCCCTCCTGCTCGGCTACCAACGCGTCGAGGCGTTGTTCCAGATTGGTCGTCGGGGTGTGGGGTTCCACGGTGTATCTCTCCGTTCGAGCGACCAGGCCGTGGGGCTGCCCCGCTGTGAGGCGGTCCATGGACGTGGACGCGTAGCTATTTGACTGACTGTTCAGTCTATGCAACGGTAGGGCGCTTGGCAAGGGCCTCCGGGTGGTTCGTCGCCGCGGGGCGCGGGGTCGGCCGCGCGGGGCTTGGCCGCGTGCGGTCATGGGCGGGACATGGCAACCTACGGTCTGTCGGATCGCGCGAGAGTGAGGCACGCAGCTCAGGGCTGGTGAGCTGACGGTAGGCAAGCGGAAGCAGTCCTGCCCCGAGCGGGCATTGGAGAAGGAGCTTGAGGTGGCGCACGAAGTTCGAGGAGTTGTGGCAAGGGCGAAGGGCGCGCCGGTGACGGTCGAGCAGATCCTTGTTCCCGATCCCGGTCCTGGCGAGGTTCTCGTCTCGGTGCAGGCGTGCGGGGTATGCCACACGGACCTGCACTACCGGGAGGGCGGGATCAACAACGACTTTCCGTTTCTGCTGGGGCACGAGGCGGCCGGGCTGGTGGAGGAGGTCGGGCCAGGTGTGACATCTGTCCGTGCCGGCGACTTCGTCATCGTGAACTGGCGCGCCGTGTGCGGCCAGTGCCGATCTTGCCTGCGCGGGAAACCCTGGTACTGCTTTGCGACTCACAATGCGACTCAGAAGATGACCCTTGTCGACGGCACCGTCCTATCGGCGGCGCTCGGCATCGGCGCCTTTGCCGAGAAGACGCTCGTGGCTGCGGGCCAGTGCACGAAGGTCGATCCACGAGCCCGGCCGGAGGCGGCTGGCCTGCTCGGCTGCGGCGTGATGGCCGGACTCGGCGCGTCCCTGCTGACCGGCGAGGTGGGTCGGGGCGACTCGGTAGCCGTGTTCGGGTGTGGGGGAGTGGGATGCGCGGCGATCGCCGGGGCCGTGCTTGCAGGAGCGACGACTGTGATCGCTGTCGACCTCGATCCTCGCAAGCTCGAGCTGGCACGTGCCTTCGGCGCGACCGACGTCGTCGATGCTTCGAGCGGGGACCCAGTCGAATCGGTGCGCGGACTCACCGGCGGTAACGGCGCGGATGTGTGCATCGAGGCCGTCGGCAACCCGAAGGTCATGGAACAGGCCTTCTATGCCCGGGATCTTGCGGGAACCCTTGTCCAGGTAGGGGTACCGACGCCGGAGATGCGGATGGAGCTTCCGATGATCGACTTCTTCGGGCGCGGCGGCCGGCTGAAGCCCAGCTGGTACGGCGACTGCCTGCCTTCGCGTGACTTCCCGGTGCTCATATCGCTCTACCTCGAGGGTCGTCTCGACCTGGATCGTTTCGTCTCCGAGACGATCACGCTGGAGGGAGTCGAGGAGGCCTTTCACCGCATGGAGCGCGGCGAGGTGCTGCGTTCGGTGGTCGTGCTCGGATCGGGCAGGTGACAAGCGCGCCGAGCTCCGAGCCCGACTCAGCCCCAGCCGTAGCCGTAGCCGTAGCCGGTAAGCCAGCGGGTGAGCTCGCGCACGTAGGGCACGTCACGACCTCCGGCATCTTCTCCCTCGACGGCCAAGACTTCGAAGTCGACAACAACGTCTGGATAGTCGGCGGGGATGCCGCCGGATCCGACGTCATCGTCATCGACGCGCCCCACTCCGCTACAGCGATCGCCGCGGCCGTTGGTAACCGCCGCGTCGTGGCGATCGTCGCGACCCATGGGCACAACGACCACATCAACGCCGCCGTCGCGTTACGCGAGCTCGTCGACGCCCCGGTGTTCCTCCATCCCGCCGACATCTCACTGTGGAGGGAGGTATACGCCGAGGCGGCCGTGCCCGATCGCGACCTCGTAGACGAGATGACGATCTCGGCAGGCCCCGTGACGCTGGAGGTCCTCCACACGCCCGGTCACACTCCCGGTGGCTGTTGCCTGTACGACGCAGCGAACGGGGTCGTGTTCTCCGGCGACACCCTGTTCCATGGTGGCCCGGGTGCTACTGGTCGCAGCTGGTCAGACTTTCCCACCATCATCAAGTCGATCCGCGAGCGCCTGCTGGTCCTACCGGCCGAGACAGCGGTCCTGCCCGGTCACGGCGAGTCGACTCGCATCGGCGACGAGGCTCCGCATCTCGAGGAGTGGATTGCAAGGGGTCACTGACCACGTCCCCGATGGGCACGGCTTCCCGGGTCTGCGCACCGCCCGGTGATGGCAACTCGGGGCGCTCTGTCGCGGCCGGTGCCCGGCGTCCCGACGAGCGAAACCACGCCGGACCGAGTGCCCTCCCGCCCGACGAGCGAAACCACGCCGGACCGAGTGCCCGGCGTCCCGGCGGGCGATAGGACGGAGCGCCGTCGTCAAGCTCGAGCCTGACTACGACCTGACGACGGCGCCAAGCACAGGTGAAGGCTTGTTGGGCGCAGGGGACCCGCGCGCCCGTGCGGTGCTCGGCTGCGGTGCTGCCAGAGACTGAGTCCGGGGGGAGGCGCACTGGGCCGAGCAGCGGCCTCGCGAGCCCGACAGTCGGCTCACCCGCGCGAGCGACGTCGTCGGTGACGCCTTCAGGGACCATGTCCTGGGAACGGATCCGAACCCAGCGCCAGCGGCCAGGCTCTCCCAAGAGCCGCCAGTAGCGGTGAGTCTTGAGGAAATGGTGCCGGTGACAGAGACGAACGAGGTTCGAGAGCTCTGTCTGCCCGCCATCCTCGACGGGCACTATGTGGTCCCGCTCGAGTCCGTAGGCGATTCCGCACCCAGGAACCGCGCAGACCCGGTCTCGGCTGGACAGAGCTGAGTCGATATGGGCCGGAATCCACCGGCCAGCGTGGGTCACCGAAGCCACGTCCACACCCCGCTCGACGATGACCTTCGCGAGTGAGCTGCCGAATAGATATTCGACGGTCGAGAGCGAGACCGGTCCGACGCCGGCAATCTCACAGAACTCGCCCGGTTCCAGCTCTCCGCGCCGCAGCGCCTCAGCACTCACGTGGAGCACGATCTCGGCACGTGGCGAGCCCTGATGGGTTGAGCTCGCCGGTCCCGACCGCGATCCACAGAGCGAAACAAGTCCGTCAGCGAGATATGCCTCGTGGGACTCCCGGCGACCCGCGCGCCGAGCTTCGACGAAGATCTCCCGGCTCATCGCCTCGAGAGCGTTGCGCACTACCGCCCCCTCGAGCGGGGCAAGCTCGCCGCGGATCGTGATGGCACCTTCAAACGTGGTCCCGAAACGAAGATGCCTCTGCTCTCGCAGTCGCGCCTCACGAGCGGAGGCTTCCTCCTCGGTCCTCCTGGAAGCGACGACCGACTGGCATCGCTCCCGCAAGACTTTCAGCTGCTCACGCGCAGCTGCCTCGAGCAGCTCCGAGGCGGCGGCTGGGTCCGCCTCGAGGGCGGGCAGAAGCACGGACGCCTGCGACGGGGAGATGTCGCCGCTCCTGAGAGCCTGCTCCAGCTCGGGTTGTGAGGACAGCTTGGCCGCAATCTCGAGGTCGCGGCGCGCTACGCCAATGCCGTCCCCGCTCTGCCCGGCGAGCCATCGGGCCGATGAGACGGCTCCGTGCCGCTCGTCTGAGTGCAGGGTCGCCGCCCGACGGGCCAGGAGGAGCCGTGCCGCTGCACACAGCTTCTCGGCGCGTGCCACGCGGCCAAGAAGTACTGGGACGTCACGGGGGCTGTATGTCTCAGGCTCGAGTGACCCCACGAAGGATTCGAGATCCTCGAGAATGCTGGCAAAGGCTCGGTTGCACTTGCCATCGAACATATGTTCGAGTATAGAGCTGACGGGAGGGGATCGTGACGCTTTTGGAGGAAAATCGCTCGGGGTTTCTTCAGGCCGAGCGGCTCGTCGGGGTGCGGAACCAGACGACACGATCGCGACCTGCCTCTTTGGCCTGGTAGAGAGCGATATCTGCCCGTCGCAACAGGTCCTCGGCCGTGTCTGCGTTCGGGACGGAGACGGCGATGCCGATGCTGGCTCCGAGCTTCACGCGCCGCCCGTGCAGTTCCGGCATAGCCTCAGCGATCCGCTGCCGGATGCGTTCGGCCGTAGCAGACAGAGTCTCTTGGCTCGGCGGGTTCAACTGTGCCACGACGAACTCGTCGCCACCGATTCGGGCACGGATGTCGCTACCGCGGGTAGAGGCGTTGATGGCCTCGGCTGCCACTCGCAGCGCCTGGTCGCCGGCTTGGTGCCCGAAGTTGTCGTTTATCGCTTTCAGGCCGTCGAGATCGATGAAGAGCAGCGCCACTACTTTGTCCTGACTCGATGCTGTCAGCAGGTCACGGGCGATGGCATCGAGAGCCGCTCCGCGGCTGAGCAACCCGGTGAGGCTGTCTCTTGTTGCAAGCCGGTGGAGCTCTCGGCGCCGCGCCTCGGCATCCCTGACGGAGGTCTGCAGGCGGTCGAGGGCCGCTTGAAGGGCCTGCCCCGTACGACCGGGCAAGGGTACCTGCAGCACCGGATCGGTCAGGTCACGCCCGGCCAACGCGACAGCGTGGGTTTCGACTGCGCGCAGCGTCGAGGTCATGTCGTTGAACGCGAGTGCCGCCAGGGCCAGCTCTCTCGGTCCTGTCTCGGGAAGGTGTTCCACCGCGAAATCACCCTTGCGCACGGCGTTCGCCGCCTGGGCAATGCGCACGAGCGGCGTGTCTATAGAGCGAGCCAGCCGGAGGACTCCGGCAAGGCCCAGGCCCACGAGGAGGACGAGAAGTGCGAGCTGCTCCATAAGGCCAGCGGTGGCGGCGCTTTCGGAACCGATGGCAGCGGTGCGCAGGTCGCTCGATGCTGCGAGTCCCAGCGACTTCAGCGCGTCGACCTTCGCGACCTCGCCGCGAAAGACGCTGGCGTTGCCCGCGAGGTTGGTCGCGAAAGGGGGTGGGCTTCGCCTGAGACCGGCGCTAACGGCAGTCGCGACAGCGCCGTCGAACCGGTTGATCGCCGAGTTGTGTGTCAGCGACTTCCAGGCCATTCGAGCCTGTGGTCCCAAATCCTGAGGAAACCCGGCCGTTGCCGCGTTCAACAGCGCGTTCACGCCAATGAGATTCGCGACGACTTGCGGCGAGGTCGGTCTTGTGAGGATCTGCTCGGCGTAGCTGCTCTGGCCGAGCCCGTCGCGGAAGGCGGACGAAGTGAGCTCGAGAGCCGTCACGTCCTGTCGCAGCGATACTGAGCCTGCACTGGACTTCCCTGCGGTAGACGCCAGCATGGAGAAAGCTTGGCTCCAGAGGGGATCGAGGTCGGCCGCCAAGCGGTGGAAAACGGTCTGAACATCTACCAGGGAAGCCGATCCAGCGTCGACGCGTGCACGCAGCGCGAACAGGGCCGCGCGCTCGGCGCGGAGTTTCGGGGTAGTGGTCAAAATCGACTGCCTGTCGACGACAGTGCGAGCCCTTCGCATCTCGGTCGCGAAGTCGATGCCGAGGAGCTTGTCGAGAGTGCTTACCCTTATACCGTGTGCAGCGGCATAGACGATCGCGGCAGACGGGACAAACTCGTCGGTCAGAGCGGCACGTGCCTGCATGAGTGACTGGAGGGCGACCGCGTCGGCGCGTGTGCCGATCGCGCGCCCGCGCTGGGTCCACTTGCTGGCCGCCGTCGAGGCGCCGAGAACCACGATCACGACGATCGGCAGCAGCACCATCGACAAAAGAAACGTCCTGACCCCGAATCGAGAGGCGCGACGCAACGGCGAGCGGGCAGATGGCTCCTGAGCGTGGTCCGTCATTTTGGTCTCTCCAGCCACCACGAAGCTGACTAATCGATGTCGCTGCCGTGGCGAGCGGTCGCCGTTGTTATCGGCACCTCGAGCCTCGGCCTTGAGCGGCGGCGTGCGCCAGTGGCCGGCGGCTTGGTACTATCACCTGCACGCGGACGTGGCTCAGCTGGTAGAGCATCACCTTGCCAAGGTGAGGGTCGCGGGTTCGAATCCCGTCGTCCGCTCCAGGAAAGTGCAGTTCAGAGGCCTGGCGAGGGCTCCGAAAGGAGCCCTCTTGTCATGTCCGGCGGAGTCCGTGCCACATACGTGCCACAGCGGTAGGCTGGGCCCCGTGGCCGTGACCACCAAGTCGCGTAGTTCGTGGGGGAGCACGCGAAAGTTGCCGTCCGGACGCTGGCAGGCGCGGTACCGGGTCGACAACACGTGGAGGGCAGCCCCCTCCACGTATCGGACGAAGCGGGACGCTGAGGCCTTCCTGGCGGCGACGCGGGCCGACATCGAGCGCGGGAGCTGGCTGCCCCCAGAGCAGGGACGCATCCCGCTCCGCCAGTACGCCGACAGCTGGCTCGAACAGAAGCGCGCGACGCTGCGCCCTCGCAGTCAAGAGCAGTACGACGCCAACCTCCGCCTCCACATCAAGCCAACGCTCGGAGACAAGGACCTCTCGAAGATCAGTCCGAGCATGGTCCGGCAGTGGCATGCCGCGCTGCTTGCCGCTGGGAAGCCCGGTGCTCCCACCGTCGCCAAGTGCTACCGGCTCCTGCACGCGATCCTTGCCACGGCAGTCGAGGACGAGATGATCCCGAAGAACCCGTGTCTCTTGCGAGGCGCTTCGACGGATCGGCCAGCAGAGCGGCCCATCGCCACGGTCGAGCAGGTGTACGCGATCGCTGATGCCATCGGCCCTTCTCTTCGCGCGATGGTGCTCCTCGCCACCTTCACCGGCCTCCGGTTCGGTGAGCTGCGAGCGCTCAAGCGCAGCCGGGTGGACCTCCTCCACAAGACCGTGCAGGTAATCGAGCAGTACCAGGACCTGTCATCCGGCGCGCTCGTGCTCGGTCCGCCGAAGACAGACGCGGGGCGCC
>CAZAMA010000102.1:0-11115 GCA_964485645.1 uncultured Acidimicrobiaceae bacterium
GTGAGGACGATGAGAGTCGCGGCCAGCCACAGCTGCCACCAGTAGCCGTCGAAGAGGTTGTTCACGCCGTTCGTGAGGATCGAGCCCCAGTTGGTGGCTGGCGGTGCGAGCCCTAGCGGGAGTTTCCGGGCTAGGGCGTGATGGGCTGGAGTTTCTCCAGGTGAACGGGGGTATTTGAGCCCGCGAGCTGTATTAGCTAACTCAGCGCTTGGGTGCGTAGGCGTCGAGGCCGAAGAGGTCGTAGAGACGCTTGGCAGGGGGCTCGATGTCGGTGAGCATGCGCCGTGCCCGGGGGCGTCCCGTCTCGCCCTGGTAGAGCACCACGGTCTCTTGGATCCCGGCGAGTGTGGCGAGGAGTTCGCGGACAGATAGGTGCATGCCGGCTCGGTCGGCCTCGCGGACCATGAGCCGGGCGACCATGAGCGCGAGGACGCAGGAGAAGACATGGACACCGATCTTGGACTGGGTCCAATGGAACATCGGCGAGAACGAGACGACCTTTGGGTCCTTCATCTGGCGGAAGTCGCCCTCGACGACTTCTTGTGAGCGGTACTCGGCGACGATCGTCGCGGTCGAGGCATCCTCGATTGCCTTGTCGCTGAAGAGGATCCGCTTGCCGAAGAGCTCCTCCTCGAGAGCTGCTCGGGCTGTTTTCTTGGTCGCGAAGTCGAGACGAAGCTCGGCTGGGGACTCGCCGGTGAGGGTCCAGGTGATCACCCGGGCAACCCATCTGGGCGCGAGGATGCCGGCGATCTCGACCTCGATCTTCTCCTTGGCCTTGCGTGTCCTTCCCCGCGCGAGGCGGGCCTGGAGCTCGCCGAGCTGGCGGTGCGCCTTGGAGAGGGTCTGGTCGAAGCCTCGGGACTGCTTTAGGTGGAGTCCGTCTGAGTGGCAGACGACGAGGCGACGCTCTTTGCCGAAGACGACCTTTCTCGTCTCGAAGGCGACGAGGCCGGGAAAGCGGTCTTGGTCGACAACCTCGTAGCGGTCCGCTGCAGCAGCGAGGAGCTCGGGGTGATCCGACGGTGGAAGTGAGCCGACGAAGTGGAGCGGCGTGCCGTCCAGCAGCTCGTAGTTGTCGTCGCAGTTCTGCCTGGCGTCGTAGACGAGGGGGAGGTGCTCGCCCTTGCCCACCGCGCCGTCGGGCAGGAGCGTCGCGAAGCAGGTGACGAGCTCGCGCACCATCGCTCCGAACTGTGTGACGTCGGGTTTGTTGCCCGGGTAGGGGTGAAAGACGAGCGGGACCCCGCCGTCGACAGAGACGATGAGCCCGAGACCGCAGATGCGCAGGTCGTTGCGCTTTTGCCTGGAGTGCCCCCTCTGGGCGATCGGGGCTCGGTCTTTGCCCCAGTCGATCCAGGTCGCGAAGTTCGTCATGTCGAGCACGAGACCAGACAGATCGACCCCGAACGTCTCAACCATCCGGGCGACGATGCGACGCTCGATCTCTTTGAGGTCGTCCTCGTCGATCGCGTCCATCGCCTCCCAGAAGCGCCGGTGATCGAGCGCGCCGGCAGAGACCGACAGCCAGCGGTCACCGGCGGTCTTTCCCCACCACTCGGAAAAGCCGAGCTTCGAGCACGGGTCGACCACCCGGTTGAGCGTCGCAAGCGCTATGTAGGTCCCGGCTGAGGCTCCTGCGTCACTTCGCCGCGCCCCGACCACCTCGTCGACGATCTCGGCTGCTCCCGCCAACGCCGGCACGGCCTGGGAGCGGATCACCTCTGACCCTCGCCGTCGCGACGACCGCCAACACCTCCTTCGATGCGGCCTTGGCACGCGAACTGTCAACGGCGGAGCGATGGAGCAGTGGCAGTACGAGGTGACCAGCGCAGGCAGGCTCTGGTACTGCATCGTCGACAAGCGGCGAACCGTGTGGTTGACAGACGCGATGCCGGGTCATCCAAAGGCCACCGAGTAGTCGTTGTGGCGGTCAGCTGCCACTGACCGCCTCCCGGGGGAGACTTGCTGAGGTCGAGAGGTGATGGCGCAGCGAGGACGCGAACGTGTCCCACGACTGTCTCCGCGGACCGATCCCAACGGGGTCGCCCGCCCGACTGCCGGCCGTTCCATCTCGTCCGTGTGCGACCGGTCGTCAACTACGCGACGAGGGTTGGCGGCACAGCTAGCAGAACATCTCGGCAACCCCAGCGGCCACGCTCTTTGACGGTCCAGGTGTCGGGGCGCGTCCCTCGCTCGCTCCGGACGGTTGTGTCAGGCTACCGGGTACGGCGAAGAGGTGACGGAAGGGGGGGCAAGGTGTCGAAACCCGACCTCGACAGGTGTGAGGGAGTCCTTCTCGCCTTGGCGGCCGGTGACGCTCTCGGGGCGGGCTATGAGTTCGGTGCTCCGCCAACTGGCGACGCCGAGATGAAGGGCGGGGGACTCGGCCGTTGGGCGCCCGGCGAGTGGACCGACGACACCCAGATGGCCATCTGCATCGCCGAGGAGACAGCGACGGGATCACCGGATCTGGAGGCGATCGCGGCGGGGTTTCTTGAGTGGTACCGATCAGGGCCGGCCGATGTGGGCATCCAGACGAGGTCGGTCCTGTCTAGATCAGCCACACCGTCCGACGTCGCCTCTCGCGCCGCGGAGCACTTCAAGGGACACCCGGACCGCAGCGCGGGCAACGGCAGCCTCATGAGGACGGCGCCTGTCGCTCTCGCAGCTCTCGGTGACGACGATCGCCTCGTCGATCTGGCGATGGCCGTGTCTGGCTTGACGCATGCTGACCCGCTCGCGGGTGAGGCCTGCGCGCTCTGGTGCATTGCGATCGACCGCGCGATCAGCACGGGCAGGAGTGACGGCATCCGCGACGGCATCGAGCTGCTTCCCGCGGATCGCCGCTCTTTTTTGGAGCGAGCGGATCTCCGAGGTGGAAAAAGGGCCGATGTCGCGCTTTTCCCCGAACGGCTACGTCGTCTCTGCGCTGCAGGCAGCGCTGTCCGCGGTCTGGCACACCCCGGTGCCCCCGACACAGCCGTGCCGTCACCTCCAGCACGCCTTGCACGCCGCGGTCCGCATCGGCGACGACACCGACACCGTGGCGGCAATTGCCGGCGGGCTCCTCGGGGCAACTTGAGGTGCGAGCGCCGTGCCCGTTGCGTGGCGGGCCATCTTGCACGGTAAGCCCGGCACATACTTCCAGCCTGACTACAGCAGCACTGACCTGGTTCGTCTGGCCGCTCTCTCGGCAGGTCGCGGTCACCCAGAGACGTCACGATCTCACTCTGCCGGATGGGTCGCCACCAACTCGAGCTCGCGACACATCCCATCAGAGTCGAGCTAGGCCTGCTCGACTCCGCGAGGCCCGCCGACAACCGCAACACCGAGTTCGTTTTGGAGGATCTCGCGAACGCGATCTCCCGTTGGCGCGACGCCGGAAAGACGGTGGTCGTCCACTGCGTGCAGGCCGAGAACCGGACGCCGGCCGTGGCTGCCGCCTACCTCGCAGAGCGATTCGCCATGTCTGGAAGCGAGGCGCTGCGGAATGTCTACGAGCAGCTGCAGCGGCCGGCCGCCCACGCAAACCCAGCATTCGAGAAGGCGCTCCAGGCCGTCTGGCCGAGCGCCAGGTGAGAGCCGAGCTCTGCCGCTTGCTGGCTACTTGCTGTCTATGACCATGAGGTGAGATGCCCTGCGGGCTCGTCAGAGGTCCGGACGCCGCGCCAGGCGACGAACGTCGCCACGGCGCCCGCCGCGGCGCCGATGAGCGTGACAGCGGCGAGCGCGGGACTTTACGACCCAGATGCTGGAAGACGGTCCACCAGGAGGAAGCCGATCGTGGTCGCCGCCCCAGTAAGCACGAGGAGCCTTGGGATCCCGATGCGTGCGGACAGGCGGGTGGCGATGGTGGCGTTCCACCGTGACGAAACCCGCCACGCCGAGTGCTGTCAAGCCGATCGCGGCGCCGACCGACGCCGTCGCCCTGTAGGGACCGAGTGCCCGCGTCCGCTCGCGACCCTCGGCGAACCCGGTCGTGATGAGCGACAGGGCGGAAGGGGCCACCACTGCTGCCGCCACGCCTGCACCGCCCGCGCGACCACGAGAAGCACGGGATCCTGCGCCATGCCGACTGCAAGCGAGGCGACGGCGAAGCCAACGAGGCCGATCACGAACATGCGGCGCCGCCGCTTCCTGATACCGGCAGTCTGGAGGGCGACTTGATCGCGGTGCTCCGAGCGTGGGTTCGCACCGCGCGCGAGACTCCGACAGGGCGCGCATTGACCGAGCTCGTAGCCTAGGCCCAGTACGACCCCGAGCTCGCCATCGCCTGGCGCGAACGCGTGGTTGGCCCGACCCGTGCGCAGCACCGGAAGGTCTTCGAACGCTCGATCGCACGGGGGGAGATCCCGGCGGCCTCCGACGTGGACCTCTTGATAGACCTGCTGTTCGGACCTGCCTACCACCGATTGCTACTCAGGCACCTTCCTCTGTCCGACCGCTTCGTTCGCCGCCTGGTCGCAGTCATCGTCGCAGGAGCCAAGACCGGGGCCGCCGCACCCCCGTCATGACACCGTGATCCGTGACCGGCGGCGGAGGGGTGACTCGCGGAGCAATTCGGCATCTTGAATCGCGACTCTCTTGGACGACGTGGCCAGCTGCCGGCTCGTTTGGACTCGGCGAGAAGTGCTGTCGTTCGCCTGAAGATCCACTACGAGCTCGACAGCTCCTTCACGACGCAGAACTCGTTGCCCTCGGGATCGGCCATCACCTGCCACCACCAGCCGTACTTCTCGTACGGCTTGACGAGGCTTCGGGCGCCGAGGCCCTCCAGGCGGAGGATCGCCTCCTCAGTGTCGTCGTAAACCAGGTCGAAGTGCTGGCGGTTCTTCACCGACTTCGGTTCGGGAACTCGCTGCAGGTAGACCGGTGGGCCCACCGATCCGGTCGGGGGCACAAGCCAGGCGAGGGGCTCTCCGTCGCCGTCAAGCGACTCATAACCGAGAGCGGCCAGCCAGAAGGTCCCGAGCCCGATCGGATCCTCGCAGTCGATGGTGACTATCAGCCTGGGTGGCACCATGGCTCCTCCGGATGTTGTCGCCGCTTTCCGTTTCCTGCTGGTCGCCGTCCCATCTGCTAGACCGCGCGGTCCTCGTCGTCGGCTGCCACGATGCAGAACTCGTTGCCGGTCGGATCCAAGAGGACCCACCACCACGCATCACCCTCCTCGCACCGCCGGAGCACGGTGGCACCGAGTCCTTCCAGTCTTGCAGCTTCGGCGTCGGGATCGTCCGAATAGAGGTCCAGGTGAAGATGGTTCGCAGTAGGAGCAGAAGTGCGCTGAACCGTGAGCAGGGGATCGCGGCCTGTCGGATCACGGAGCCCCACATAGGGCTCCCAGAGATCCCGCCGCTCGTAGCCGAGCGCCGCCTCCCAGAAAGAGGCCATCGCCTCCGGGTCGGACGTGTCCATTGCGATGCCCCTCAGGCGCAGCAACTCGTTCCCCCTCTCGCGAGGAACGAGCATCGCACATCGGGCTCCGCAGAGCTACGCACCTCGGCAAGAGCCCAGCCCGCAGCCGCCGGGTGGGCACGCTCGCCAGGGCGGGGGCGGCCGGGCAGGGCCGAGCCGGGCCGAGCCGAACCGGGCAGGGCCGGGCAGGGCCGAGCCGAGCAGGGCGGGGGCGGCCTAGTGCTCAGTGTGACCTCGCTTGGATGAGCGCTTGGCGGCCTTCTTTGATACCGTAGAAGACGACGAGGTAGCCCGCGGTGGGATCGGCCCACCACCAGCCGGCCGCCGCGTTGAGGACGAGGCCGACGAGCACGGCCGCCGCGAGGTACGCGTCGACGAGGGTGACCCTGCCTTCGGTACGCAGCACCGGGTTGTCGAGGGCCCGGCCGGTGCGGGCTTTCCCCCAGGCAAGGGCGAGCATGACGGCAAATGTCAGCGCGGTCCAGGCGATGCCGATGTAGCTCGCACGCGGGTGGGCGCCGAGAGCGAGGGCGAAGCTCGCCTGGACGGCGATGTAGGCAGCGATGGCGCAAAACGCCCAACCGATGAGCCGTAGCGCCCGGCGCTCACGACCTGCGGCGGTGTCGGTGAGCTCCCAGACGACCACGGTCGAAGCACCGATCTCGATGAGCGAGTCGAGCCCGAAGCTGACGAGCGCCACGGAACGGGCGGCGAGGGCCGCGAAGGCGAGGATGACCACGCCGACCACGTTCCAACCAAGCGTGGTGTATTCGAGGGCGAGACCCCGCCGCAACAGCCGGCGGTCGATGGCAGCTTCAGGGCTCACGGGTGCGCGACGTTACCGGACCGCCCCGACGAACTCGCCGCCGTGGGGAGCGCCACGAGGCGGGCGGCCGGCTCGCCCAGCCGGGTGATGACGCCCTCTTCTCCGGCCGCGACGTCGTCCATCAGCTGCGACAGATGCGCCTTGGCTCCATGAACGCCAAGAGACTTGGCCATAGACTGAATTGATCGTGGCTTTGGACTTCGCAGCTTGCCCCTTTGCCGGTAACGGCCCGCGCGATGAGGCAGTACCACTTTTCCCAGGACGGCGACACGTGGGCAGGACCGCACCGACGGGTCGAGCTCACCACCTCTCCCACCCGTCCCACCCGTGGCCCGATGTGGGCGCGCCCTGTCTGATCGAGCTACGTGGAGCTCGGTGACTTTGGACTACGACGAGATCGCGCACCTGCGGACCGAGCACCCGGCCTGGGCGCTCTTGCGCTCCAACAACGCCGCCCTTGTCCTGAGCTTCCTCGGGAGGGTGTTCGTCGACGGCAACGCCAGCGATCTGCAGGCGAGCATCCTCGCCGCCCAACTGGACGATGAGCTGTACGCGCTGAACGAACGCCTCGGGGAGTCCACCTTCCCCAAGTCGGCGGCCGCGTACTTGGACGACTGGGCGGCACCGGATCACGGCTGGCTTCGCAAGTACTACCCACCTGGGTCAGACGAAGCCCACTTCGATCTTGCCCCAGCCGTCGAGAAAGCTCTCTCGTGGGTCCGAGATCTCCCGGCCCGAGAGTTCATCGGCACCGAGTCGCGGCTGCACACCGTCTTTGAGCTCCTCCGCCAGATGGTATTCGGCGCGGACGACGACCCCGAGCGCCGTCTCGCTGAGCTCCGGCGCCGTCGGTCCGAAGTCGACGAGGAGATTGCGCGCGTCGAGGCCGGCGAGATCACGCTGCTCGACTCCGTGGGCCAGCGCGATCGTTACCAGCAATTCGCTCGCACGGCACGCGAGATGCTGGCCGACTTTCGTGAAGTGGAGGAGAACTTTCGCCGGCTCGACCGGAGCTTGCGCGAACAGATCGCCGCCTGGTCGGGATCAAAGGGTGCCCTGCTCGACGAAGCACTGGGCAGCCGCAACAGCATCGCCGAGTCCGACCAGGGTCGCAGCTTCCAGACCTTCTACGATTTCCTCCTCTCCCACCACAGACAAGCAGAGCTCTCCGACCTGCTTGACCGCCTGCACCAGATCGAGGGCCTCGACAATCACGACGACCGGCTCCGTCGGATCCACTTCGACTGGATCGACGCGTGCGAACGGACTCAGGCGACCGTCCGACTGCTGTCCGACCAGCTCCGCCGCTTCCTCGACGATCAGGTCTGGCTGGAGAATCGACGGGTGTCCGACCTGCTGCGCTCGGTCGAGGCCAAGGCGCTCAAGCTCCGTGACCGGCCCAGCGCGAAGCTTGCCATGGCGCTCGACGACACCGGGCTTGGCGTCACTCTTCCGATGGAGCGGCCTCTTTATCACCGAGTCCGGCGCACGTCGCTCGACAGCGAGCAGATGGAGCGCGGGGACGACGACTTCGACGCTTCTGCCATGCTCGACCAGCTCTACGTCGACAGGGAGCTGCTGGTCCAACACGTCCTTGGTTCGCTTGGCCGCCACGACCAGGTCGCGCTCTGCGACGTTGTCGCGAGCGAACCACTTCGCCACGGCTTGGCCGAGCTCATCGGTTACCTGGCGCTCGACGAACCTGGCCTCGCGGTGGTGTTCGACGAACAGCGGCGCGACCATATCGAGTGGAGCACCGATGAGCTCGATCGTGTCGCCGACCTGCCAGCGGTCAGTTTTAGCCGAGATCGCTCCGAGGGGCCGTGACAGGCAGCGCAGTCGATGCCGCGAGCGAGCCCAGCGAATTGACGCTGGTGCTCGTCCAGCTCATGAAGGGGCCCCTTTACCGGGATACCCACGAGAAGCTATGGGGACTACTACTCGGCACGCGTAACAGCGTCAGTGACTACGTGGCAGTGATCGGGCTCACTCTGGTCGTCGACGAGGCCGAGGGGTACGCCTACCTGCGTAGTCGCCCCAACGACGAAGAGGGACCCGAGTTCCCCCGCCTCGTCGCGCGACGCACGCTCTCGTTCCACGTCAGCCTGCTGCTGGCACTGTTGCGCAAACGGCTGGCCGAGTTCGATGCCTCCAGTGCCGAAGTCCGTCTCGTCCTCAGTCGTGACCAGATCGTGGAGATGCTGCGCCTGTTCCTGCCGGACTCCACCAATGAAGCCCGCCTCGTGGACACGATCGACGCCAACATCAACCGAGTCGTCGAGCTCGGTTACCTGCGCCGACTCCGAGACGAGCCGGATCGCTTCGAAGTTCGTCGTATTCTCAAGGCATTCGTCGACGGGCAGTGGCTCTCCGAGCTCGACGAACGCCTCGGCGATTACCTGACCGAGCTGAGCAGTGGAGGGGAACAGCCGTGACCACGTCTCTGTTCAGCTTCATTGATCTCGAAGAGACCCAGCCAAGTCGGCTCCCGGGATGCCGCCTCCACCGCCTCGAGGTGTTCAACTGGGGAACATTCGATCAAAGGGTCTGGTCGTTCGAGCTCGGCGGACGCAATGCGCTGCTGACCGGCGACATCGGCTCGGGAAAGTCGACGCTCGTCGACGCGATCACCACGCTGCTGCTGCCGGCCAACAAGATTTCCTACAACAAGGCCGCAGGTGCCGAAACCCGGGAGCGCGATCTCCGCTCCTACGTGCAGGGGCACTACAAGTCCGAGCGAAACGAGACGACGGGGGCGTCGCGGCCCGTCGGCCTCCGTGACGAACGACACTTCTCGGTCGTCCTCGGTGTCTTCTCGAACACGGACTACGCCACGACGGTCACCATGGCCCAGGTCTTCCGGTCACGAGATGTCGGTCAGCCAGAGCGCTTCTTCGTCGTCGCTGACTGCGACTTGTCTATCGCAAAGGAATTCGCGGAGTTCGGGACGGACCTCGGTGCGCTGAAGCGCAGGCTCAGAGACAGCGGTGCTCGCACCTACGAGAGCTTCCCCGAGTACGGACGCGACTTCCGCCGGCACCTCGGCATCGAATCCGAGCAGGCGATGGAGCTCTTCCATCAGACCGTGTCGATGAAGGCCGTCGACAACCTCAACGACTTCGTCCGCAGCCACATGCTCGAACCCTTCGACGCGAAGACCCATATCGACTCACTGATCGACCACTTCGACAACCTCACGCGCGCGCACGATGCGGTGCTGCGGGCTCGAGCCCAGTTGGAGCTGCTCGGACCGATCGTGACCGACCTCGACGTCTATGACCAGTCGTCGAACGAGCAGGCTGACCTCGAGCGCCAGCGCGATGCCCTGCCTTTCTTCTTCGCCGAGAAGATCTGCCAGTCACTCGGGCGCGAGCTCGCGGAACTGACCGGCCGCCTCGAGACGCTCGACCGAAGTCTCGTGGCGGTCGAAGCTGCGACCAAGGTGCTCCGCAGCACCGAGGCCGAGCTGAGTCTCGAGATTGCCGGCAGCGGCGGCGATCGCCTGACAGCGATCGACAGGGAGGTCGAACGACTCCAGCGCGACAAGACGACCCGGCGGGACAAATTCGCCCGCTTCAACATGCTGCTGACAGACGCGGGCATGGAGCAGATCTCCGTGGCCGACCAGTTCGCCGCCACACGAGAGCGGGCCGCTTCCAGGGAGTCCGAGCTCGAGGCAGCCCGTGCCGCCATCCGCAAGGAGCTGGACGACCGCCAGCTCGAGAAACGATCGCTCGACGACGAGGCGACACAGGCAAACGACGAGCTGCACAGCCTGAGGACGCGCCGCAGCAACGTGCCGCGCACGAGCCTCGAGCTTCGGCTCCGCCTCGGGGAAGACCTTGGGCTCGACCCGGTCGAACTCCCCTTCGCCGGGGAGCTGATCCAGGTCCGCGAGGACGCCACCGAATGGGAAGGCGCGGCAGAGCGCGTGCTCCGCTCGTTCGCGCTCTCCCTTATCGTCCCCGAGCGCCATTACCAGGCGGTGGCGAGCTGGGTCGACGATCACCACCTGAGCGCGCGTCTCGTCTATTACCGGGTGCCGGCCGCTTCGGTGCCTACAACCGCGCCGCCGCCGCGCTCGGCACAGCTCGTGCTCGCCGACATGCTCGAGATCAAGCCCGACTGCGGTTTCGAGGCGTGGCTCGGGGCAGAGCTATCCCAGCGCGCGAGCCACGTCTGCGTGGACACCATCCAGGACTTCCGCTCAGCTCGCAAGGCTGTCACTCGCGCCGGCCAGCTAAAGGACCGGGACCGCCACGAAAAGGACGACCGCCGGCGTATCGACGACCGCCGTGAGTACGTTCTCGGGTGGACGAACCAGGCCAAGATCGACGCCCTCGTGAGCCACGCCGCGATGTTGCAGGCGCGGCTGTCAGCGGTGTCAACCGCCATAGCCGAGGCGGACTCGCGCGAGCGCGCCGGGTCGTCGCAACTCCAGTCCCTGGCACGGCTCGGAGAGCACGCGAGCTGGGAAGAGCTCGACTGGGAGTCACTCGTGCGCGAGATCGCCGCTCTCGGGGAGGAACGGGACCGCATCACCTCATCGTCAGATGTCCTCGCCCGCCTGACCGCCGAGCGCGACACGGTGAGACGCAGCATTGACGGCCACGGACGGGACCGTGACGCTCTGCAGCGCGAGCGAGGAGGTCTGGAGGGCCGTCAGCGCATCGCCGAGGCCGATATGGGGAGGGCTCGCCAGGTGCTGTCCGACACTGCTGCCCTGGAGGTCGCAAGTGCCTCGTTCGAAGCTATAGCTCGGCTCGCCAAGCCACCCCTTGCCGCGCCGCCCCTTGCCGCGCCGCCCCTTGCGTCGCCACCCCTTGCCGCGCCGCCCCTTGCGTCGCCACACCTCGAGACGGCGCCCGGGA
>CAZAMA010000103.1:0-1811 GCA_964485645.1 uncultured Acidimicrobiaceae bacterium
CCCTCGGGCACGCGACCGGCGACAAGCTCTTGTGCGAGGTAGCAGAGTGCCTCGTCCGCGCCGCCCACGGCCGCGCGACCGTCGCCCGCCTCGGCGGTGACGAGTTCGCCGTCGTCGTGACCGACATCATCGGGCCCGAGGAGGCGATCGGCATCGTCCGCGACCTCGAGGCGGCGCTCATGCGGCCGATGAGCGTCGAGGGCATCACGCTCGCGGTGCGCGCGAGCGCCGGGGTCGCGCTCTCGCCCGAGCACGGTGACAACGTCGCGACGCTGCTGCAACGTGCAGACATCGCCATGTACCTCGCAAAGTCCAAGCGCACCGGCATCGAGCTCTACTCGCCCGCCCAGGACCAGAACATGCAGCGTAAGCTCGTGCTCGGTGGCCAACTCGCCCAGGCCCTCGGGCAGCATCGCGGCCTCCACGTCGCCTACCAACCAATCGCCCGCCTGTCCACGGGCGAGATACTCCGCGTCGAGGCCCTGGCGCGCTGGGACCACCCCGACCTCGGCCAGGTCCCCGCCGACGAGTTCATCGGCGTCGCGGCCCAGATGGGCCTCATCGGCGAGATCACCGACTTCGTGCTCTCCGAGGCTTGCGCGCAGGCAGCAAGGTGGCGCGACGGCGGCATGCCCATCGGGGTCTCGGTCAACCTCTCGGGGCGGGACCTCACCGAGGACTCCATCGTCGCGAAGGTGGCGGCGCGCCTCGCCGAGAACCGGCTGGAGCCCAGCTCGCTCACCCTCGAGGTGACAGAGACCGAGGTGATGGCCGACCTCGGCGAGGCCAGCACCGTGCTCTCCAAGCTCGCTCAGCTCGGCACGCGGGTGGCCGTGGACGACTACGGCACCGGGTACTCCTCACTTGCGTACCTCCACCGCCTCCCCCTCACCGAGCTCAAGATCGACCGGTCCTTCATCACCAACATGGCGACGGACCAGAGCAACGCGATAATCGTCCGCTCTTCCATCACGATGGCCCACTCGCTTGGCCTCTCGGTCGTCGCCGAGGGAGCCGAGGACGAGCTCACCTGTGCCGTGCTCGCGGACAGCGGCTGCGACTCGGTGCAGGGCTACTACCTCTCCCGTCCCGTCACCGCGGAGGCCCTGACCGCGTGGTTCGCCACCAAGCCTCGGCTCGAGTTCTCGCGCGACCTGCCGTCGCCGCTGCGAGTGATCTCGGGTCAGTTGCGCTCCCCCCGCCCCGGTCGCGAGGGGCTCGGCCGGCTCGGAGGCTGAGCCGCCGCCGCGGCCCTGGGTTGACCGGTCCGCTCCCCCCGCCCTCCCATCTCCGGCTCGCCAGTGTGACCCTTTCCCGGCTCGGCTAGCTCGCCGCGCGCGCCCGCTGGGCCGAAGGGATTGCTATCGAGGCTCTCACCTGGAAAGATGGACGCGGGAAAGGAGGGGGGCCGCTGACACGACCACCCCTCGACTTCCCTGACCATATCCCCCTCGTCTGCCTGAAGGGAGGTGGCCATCTTGACCTGCCGTGACACGTACTGGGCCTAATGGGATTCGACCACTGAAGCGCCATATGTTGGCAGGGGACTCCGTGCCGGGTCTACCCGGCACGGAGTTTCCGCTATCTCTGATCGGACCACCGCGAAAAGAACTTGAGAGCTTTTTCCGCGGCGGCTGAGCTTTTCTCCGTCGGCTGAGCACTGGGGTGTGGCGGTGCGGCAAGATGGCCCGATGTCACCTGCGGCCCCTGAGGCAACCGCGCTTCTGCCAGGGCCTGCTCGTGACCGCTAGACCGACTCCCCTCGTCCGTCGCTTCTGGAGGCTGTGGGGCGGATTCGCGCTCGCCAGCAC
>CAZAMA010000103.1:1821-10484 GCA_964485645.1 uncultured Acidimicrobiaceae bacterium
GGCGCCGTCCCGCTACTGGCCGTGGCCGTGGATCCACACCCCTTCGCCGTCTCGGCAGTCGTCGCCGCGGACAAGCTTCCGTGGCTGCTGGCCGCTCTGCCCGCCGGCGCTCTCTCGGACCGCTTCGAGCGGGGCCGCGTCATGGCGTGGGTCAACCTCGCGCGGGGCCTGCTGCTCGGGGCGATGGCGGTCGTCGTCGGGCTCGGCGAGATGCGCCTCGCGCCACTGCTGCTGTTCGTTCTCGCGAACGGGGCCGCCCGCACGCTCTACTACGGGGCATCGCAGGCCGCCGTGCCCGAGCTTGTCCCGATCGACATGCTCACCAGGGCGAGCGGGGTCATCACGGGCACCGAGACCGCCACGGAGCACCTGGCCGGGCCTATCCTCGGCGCGGTCGCTTTTGTGGCGAGCCGGGCCGTGCCCTTTGTCGCCGATGCCTCCTTCGTGGGCGCCTCAGGCGTATCTCTCGGCGGACTTCGGACGAGTCGCCCCGACCCGTCGGTGCAACGCGGCTCGGTGCTCGACGGGGTGAGACTGCTGTGGCGTGACCGTCGCCTCCGAGTGGTCGTCACGCTGGTCGCCACCCTCGCCGGGCTGCAAGGCCTGGTCGGCGGAGTGATGGTGCTGGTGGCGACGCGCGACTGGGGCGTGCACGCTAGCTACTACGGGGTGTTCGTCGCCGCCGGTGCCGCTGGCAACGTACCTGGCGCCCTTCTCGCGAACCGCATCGTGGCCAGACTCGGAAGCGCGGCTACGCTCCTCGGCGCCGCCGCCGTCTCCGGTGCCGGCTACCTGATCATGGCGGTCGCGCGCACCTGGCTCCTTGCAGGCGCAGCCTTCGTGCTCGTCGGATTTGCAGTCGCGGCCGGGAGCGTCGTCTCGGTCTCCCTGCGCCAGCGGATCACGCCGCACGAAGTCATGGGGCGTGTCGGATCTGCTTGGCGCGGACTCGTCTGGGGCGCGGCACCAGTGGGAGCTCTTCTCGCCGGGGGCCTTGCAGTCCTCGGGGGTCTCCGTCTCCCGATCTACCTGGCGGGTGCCGCCCAGTGCCTGGCAGCCGCGATCCTGGCACGGCGGCTGCTGCGTCAACTCGGCGGGTCGAGGGGGCTGGTCGAGGGCGACGGATCAGGCAAGGGCGAGCCCCTCGCTCCCTCCGGCCCGGGGCAGCCCTCGACCGCTTGAGCACCGCGGCGCCAGCGCGCAGGAACGCGGTGATGTCGCCCGACTCGCCCGACGCGCCCGACGCGCCCGACGCCATTATTCGACCGCACGGTTCTAACTTGGTGCGACCGGTTCCATGTCGAGACCTCAACTCCCCTCCCATGCTTTCGCCCTCCTGGTCGCCGTGGCACTCGTCGCGGCTGCATGCTCGTCCGCAACGGACGCGGGCGTTGGAGCCTCGAACAGCACACCGGCGAGCCAGCTAGTCGGACACAGGGCCAGGTCGTCTGCCGCCCTTTCCACCTCCAGCACGCGCTCGGCACCGTCAGGAAACCCGTCGACCGGTGCGCCGCCGCCGGCGAGTCCCTCATCTCCAGCCACGCACGTGCGCTCGCCCTCGACAACCACGACGACGGTGATCACCTTTCCTGGGAGCAGGACGAAGTTCACGATCCACTCGCCCGCACCGATGTCCGCTCCCCTCAGGCGGCCCGTCCCGCTCAGGTCGTTCTTTGCGACAACGGTTGCCGGCGAAGGCCGTTGGCACCCAGCGGGTCGCCGGGTGAAAGGCGACGCCGCCATCTACGAGACCTACGTGCAAGAGCCCGGGGCACCAGGGGTCATGGCAGGCGTGGCCTGGATGGATCCTCGCCTCCTCAGTGCAACCTTGTACTCCGGCAGCGAGAGCCCGGGCTACGGCCCGTGGCCGTTCACCGCGCCGATCGAGCCGAGCGCCGCGAGGACGGTCGTCGCGGCCTTCAACGGCGGCTTCAAGTTCCCCGACTCCAATGGCGGGTACTTCGACTACGGTCAGACTGTCTTCCCACTCCGCAGGGGAGCCGCATCCCTCGTCATCTACACCGACGGCACCGCGACAGTCGCGAAGTGGGGTCGCGACGCGAAGATGGGCCCCAACGTAGCCGCCGTGAGGCAGAACCTCACGCTGGTGGTCGACCATGGCCAGCCCGTTCCCGGCCTCGTCGCCGCCCCCGTCCTTGCCTGGGGAGCAACCGTCGGTGGAGGCGCCTCGGTCCCGCGCTCTGGAATAGGAGTCACATCGGACGGAGCCCTCGTCTATGTCGATGGGCCGAGCCTCGACGTGTACCAGCTAGCCCAGCTCCTCGCGCGGGCTGGGTCGATCCGTGCCATGCAACTCGACATCAACCCGGCATGGCCGACCTACACCACCTACAAGCCCGCGACCAACAACGGCCTGGCCAGTCCCACCAACGGGACGAATCTCCTCTCGTCGATGGCCGGAGGCACGAGCCGGTTCTTCGATGCATGGTGGCCAAGGGACTTCATCACGATGTCTGCTCGCCCCATCGCCTGATCCTTCCGCCCGCGGTCCGGCCACCCGCGAGCCGAGCGGCCGGTACGGCCGGGGGCGACGAGGCAGGCGGGCGCAAGTGGCCAGACCGCTCAGGGATGCGCCTCCTCGAGGGCTTTTCGCACGAGCACGGTGGCCAGGTGGCGCCGGTACTCGCCAGAGGCGCGCACGTCACTCGGCGGCTCGAGTCCGTCGCTGGCATGGGCCGCAGCCTCCTCAGGAGACGCCCCGGCTGCCAACGCGGCCTCCACGCCCGCAGCCAGCACAGGCGTGTCAGCCATGTTCACAAGGGCGACGCCAGCCGATCCGTTGCGGACCGCGGCCACTCCGACGATGGCCCAGTCCTGGGCACGCACGTTGAACTTCTGGAACGACCAGCCGGCACCCTGGAGCTTGGGAAAGCGGATCTCGGTGAGGACCTCATCGCGGGCGAGGGCCGTTTCGAGGAATCCCGTGAAGAACTCAGTTGCCGGGACCTGGCGCTCACCGGAAGGCCCGGCCAGGAGCAGGGTCGCCCGGAGGGCGAGGCACACTGCCGGCAGGTCGGAAGCGGGGTCTCCGTGAGCGATCGAGCCGCCTATGGTGCCGCGGTGACGCACCTGCGGATCACCGATCTGTCCCGCCACGTGCGCAAGGAGCGGCACCTCGCGGCCCACGACGTCGCTGTTGTGCACGTCGGCGTGACGTGTGAGCGCGCCGACCGCAAGGTGGTCGCCGCCGTCCCGCACGAAGGAGAGCTCACGGACCCGCCCGATGTCGACGAGCACCGTGGGCGAGGCGAGGCGCAGCTTCATGAGTGGGAGGAGCGAGTGCCCTCCCGCCAGCAGCTTGGCATCCTCACCTCCTTCGCCAAGCATGGCGATGGCTTCGGCGAGCGAGGACGCCCTCCGGTACTCGAAGCTGGACGGGATCATCGGTCCTCTCCCTTTGCTTGGGCCATCGCGCGCCAGATGCGCTCGGGCGTCGCCGGCATATCGAGATCGGTGACACCCAAGGGCGAGAGCGCGTCCACGATGGCATTCATCACCGCCGGAGCCGAGCCGATCGTCCCGGCCTCTCCGACGCCTTTGACCCCGAGGATGTTCGTCGTGCTCGGTGTGATGGTCGAGGCCGTCTCGAAGCTCGGGAGCTCGGAGGCAGCCGGCACCAGATAGTCGATCAGGGTGCTCGTGAGCAGGTTGCCGTCGTCGTCATAGACGGCCTCCTCCCACATCGCCTGGGCGACGCCCTGGACGATGCCGCCGTGGACCTGGCCCTCCACGATGAGGGGGTTCACCTGATTGCCGCAGTCGTCGACGGCTATGTAGCGGTCCAGCCGTACCTGTCCGGTCTCGGTGTCTAGCTCGACGACGGCAATATGGGTGCCGAAGGGAAACGAGAAGTTGGGCGGGTCGAAGTGGACCGACGCCTCCAGGTTCGGCTCCATGCCGTCGGGGAGGTTGTGGGCACTGAACGCCTCGAACGCGACGGTGCCGAGCGCGACCTCCATGCTCGGCGAGCCTTTCACGCGAAACGAGCCACCCTTAAGCTCGATATCCTCCGCAGCCGCCTCGAGGAGGTGCGCGGCAAGCTCCCTGGCCTTGTCGATCACCCTGTCTGTCGCGAGTGCCACCGCGACTCCGCCGACCGGGAGCGATCTCGAGCCGTAGGTGTCCATCCCGTAGGGAGCCATCGCCGTGTCGGAGTGAATTACCTCGATGTCGTCCGGGCTCATGGTGAGACGGTCGGCTGCGATCATCGCCCAGGACGTCTCGTGACCCTGTCCGTGAGGAGACGTCCCGGTGACCACCTGCACCTTGCCGGTGGGAAGGAGCCGGACCGTGGCCGCCTCCCAGCCACCGGCGGAGTAATTGAGCGATCCCAGCACCCTCGAGGGCGCGAGGCCGCACATCTCCATGTAGGACGAGACTCCGATGCCGAGCTGCTTGGTCTCTCCGGCCTCGCGCCGCCGTGTCTGCTCGTCTCGCAGTCCTTGGTACCCGGCAACATCGAGCGCCTTGTCGAGAGCCAGCGCGTACCGGCCGGTGTCGTAGACGAGCCCGGCGACAGACGCGTAGGGGAACTGCTCCTCCCGGATGAAGTTGCGGCGACGTATCTCGACTGGATCCACACCGACTTCGGCCGCCAGCGCATCGATAGCCCGCTCGATGGCATATGTGGCCTCCGGCCGTCCAGCCCCACGGTAGGCGTCGGTCGGGGTCATGGTCGTGAAGACCGATGTGCAGGAGAACGAGTAGGCAGGGACGTCGTATACGCCCGTATAGAGGAACGCGCCGAGGAGCGGGATACCTGGGGTGACCAGCTGGAGGTACGCGCCCATGTCGGCGAGCAGCTTCACTCGGATCGCGGTGATCTTCCCGGCCGCGTCAGCTGCCAGATCGATGTGCTGGATCTGTCCACGGCCCTGGATGGTCGCGACGCTGTTCTCCGAGCGCTCCTCCACCCAGCGGACCGGCTGGCGCAGGCGCTGCGCGAGCACGACCGCCAGGATCTCTTCGGCATACACGTTGAGCTTGGAACCGAAACCTCCCCCGACAGACGGGGCGATCACCCTCAAGCTGGTCTCGGGTATGCCGGTTGTGATCGCAAGCATGATCTTCAAGATGTGCGGGATCTGCGTGGCCGAGTACACGGTGTACTCACCGCCGTAGGGATGCGGGACGACAAGGACGCCGCGTGGCTCCATCGCCGAGGGGATCAGACGCTGCTGGACGTAGCGTTTCGAGACTGTGTGAGCTGCGGCGGCGAAAGCGGCCTCCACCGCCCCCGGATCGGGGTTCAGCTCCCACGTGTAGCTCGAGTTAGTCCCGAGCTCCTCGTGCACAATGTTGCGGTCCGACAGGGCATCCTCGAGGTGGATGACCGCAGGAAGCGGGTCGTACTCGACGACGACCGCATCGGCGGCGTCTCGCGCCGCGTACTCGCTCTCGGCCACCACCACCGCCACCGCGTCACCGAGGTACGCCACCGTCTCGACGGCAAGGGGAAGATGGGTGGGGCTCAACATGTCGGCGGTGACCGGCCACGCACACGGCATCGGCGCCGCCCAAGCGTCCTTCAGGTCGGCGCCCGAGAACGCCGCGACGACGCCTGGCATCGACTTCGCTGGCTCGAGGTCGACCGAAAGGATGCGGCCATGGGCCACCGGGCTGCGGACAAGGGCCAGGTGAAGGCATCCAGCCAGCTTGATGTCGGCGACGAAGAGGGACTCACCGGTCAGAAGTGGCGGATCCTCCGTGCGCAGCCGGCGTGTGCCAAGCACCGCGCCGGCCGAGCCTGTGGCCGTCGCGGCCTCGGTCGTCGTCATGGTGCCACCACCGGTGCTGCCGCTGGCACCAGGTCAGCCGCAGCGAGGACACTTTTCACGATGTTGTGGTAGCCGGTGCAGCGGCAGAGATTGCCCTCCAGGCCGGCACGGACCTCCGCTTCGCTCGGGTGGGGCTGCTCGGCCAGCAAAGAGACTGCCGCCATCACCATCCCTGGCGTGCAGTAACCGCACTGCAACCCGTGATTCTGGCGGAACGCCTCCTGAACGGGATGGAGCGCCTCGCCCGCGAGACCCTCGATCGTGGTGATCTCGGTTCCATCGGCCTGCAGAGCGAGCACCGTGCACGACTTCACGGACTCGCCTCCTATGAGCACAGTGCAGGCACCGCAGGAGGACGTGTCGCATCCGATGTTGGTGCCGGTCAGTCCGAGGACGTCGCGTAAGTAGTGGACGAGAAGCAGGCGAGGCTCGACCTCACTCTCCCTCGCTTTGCCGTTCACGGTAAGGGACACTCTCATAGGTTCCCCCTTCATCGGATGGCGCTGCCGCTTTGATAGCACCTCGCGAGCATCCGCCAGATCTCAGGCGGCTCATCGGCGCCAACAGTAGGTCTGCCCGCCGAAGCGGCACAAGCGCCGCGGCGGCGGCCGGGAATACTGTAGTGATTACTACAGTTGAACCCTGCATGCGCTCTCTAGCGGCGACGAGCCCCCGGTGACGACTTCGAACCTGGGAAACACCGATTCTCGCCGCGAGGTGGTGGGCGCGGCCTCGAGCCTCCTCACAAGCGACGTCGAGCCCGGGTACGCATCATCCGACGAGGCCGAGGGAGCGATGCCGCTCCCGGCCGGGATCGGGTTTCGTCTGAGCAGGGTGGCCCGGGAGCTGCGGCGGCGCTGGACCGACGATCTGTCTGCATTGAGCATCTCCCCTCCCCAAGCCGCCGTGCTGAGGGGCATCGCCGGAAGCCCCGGCTGCTCGCTGCGAGCGCTCGCCCGCACGCTCGCCGTCGATCCCACGAACGCGAAACGGTACGTCGACGCCCTCGAGCGCCGCGACCTCGTCAGAGGTGGCAACCAGACGGGGAACCGGCGGTCCCGCACGCTGACCGTCACCGAGGCCGGTAAGTCTCTCGCTCTCCAGGTCGACGACCTCGTGCACGACCAGGAGGAGTGGCTCGACATCAGTCTTGACGCCGGTGGGCGCAAGGAACTCGAGAGAGCTCTGGAAAAGCTCGAGGGCAGTCTGGGCTTAGCCGAGGGCAGACCAGAGCAGGATGAGGCGGGGGCCGCGCCAGGCGATTCGGTCTGGGACCTCCGATATGCCGAGCACCCATGGCCCACCGCTCCAGATGCCGCCCTCGAGGCGCTCGTGACTCCACTCTCTCCGAGCGACGCAGTCGACATCGGTTGCGGGCCGGGCCGTAACGCCATCTGGCTTGCGTCGAAAGGGTGGCGCGTCACCGGCGTCGACTCGTCGGCCGTGGGCCTCGAGCAGGCCGGTGAGCGAGCTCGCGAGGCTGGAGTCGGTTTGAACCTGGTCCAGGCGGACTTCCTCGAGTATCTTGCACGCCCGGTTCGCTTCGGACTGGTCGTTATCGCCAACATCCACCTGGCCCCGCCAGAGCGTCGCGAGCTCTTCGCGGCCGCAGCAACAGCGGTTGCCCCCGGCGGCCACCTCTTCGTCGTCGGCCACCACCTCGAGTCTCTCGGGCGAGCCGGCCCGCCCGATCCCGACCGCCTGTTCAGCGAGGAGCGACTCTCCGGCTTGTTCCCGACCCTGCAAATCGAGCGCATCGAGCGCTACGAGCGCCCGAACGACTCGGGGGAGCCGCCGCTTGTCGATCTCGTCCTGTGGGCCAGCCGGGCAGTGAAGGCTCCGAAGGCAAGCACCCGATGACCACCCCCGTCGCTGCGCGCCGTCGCGGTCTCGGTCCGGCTCTCGTGGTGATCGCCGCGGCTCAGCTCATGGTCATGCTCGACCTCACGATCGTCAACATCGCCCTGCCCTCGATGCAAAGAGAGCTGCACTTCTCCTCGACGAACCTCACATGGGTCATAGATGCCTATGTGCTCGTCTTCGGTGGTCTGCTCCTGCTCGGAGGAAGGACGGGCGACCTCTTTGGCCGCCGCCGCATGTTCGTCGTCGGTATCGGGCTCTTCACGGCCGCCTCCCTGGCCGGCGGGCTGGCAACCAGCCAACTCTGGCTGATCCTCGCGCGCTCGATCCAGGGGATCGGAGCGGCGATCGCCTCGCCGACGGCTCTCGCCCTGGTTGCGACCACGTTTCCCGAGGGGTCGCCGCGACACAAGGCGATGGCGGTCTATGCCGGCATGTCCGGAGCAGGCGGTGCGCTCGGCCTCTTGCTGGGTGGTGCGCTCGTCGAGATCGCCTCCTGGCGCTGGGTGCTCTTCGTGAACGTTCCCATCGGGATCGCGCTTCTCATCGCGGCGCCCTTAGTGCTGCCGAAGACCACCGGCACCCGCGGGCGGCTCGACATCCCCGGAGCAGTGACGGTCTCGAGCGGGATGGCACTGCTCGTCTACGGGATCGTCCGGGCTCCGGTAGACGGCTGGCTCGCCCCGGGCACGACCGTCTCGTTCGCTCTCGCCGCGGCGCTGCTAGTCAGTTTTGTCCTCATCGAGAACGCGAGCCCTCAGCCCCTGCTCCCCCTTCGGTTCCTGGCCAATCGAAACCGCGCCGCCAGCTATGGGGTGATGGTGCTCCTAGGCGCAGCCATGCTGTCACTTATCTTCTTTCTCACCCAGTTCCTACAGGACATCCTTCACTACAGCCCGCTTACTGCCGGCCTCGCCTACGTCCCGCTCCCGATATGCGTGGGCACGACCGGGCTCGTCGTCTCCCGGCACGTCAAGCAGTACGGGACCCGACTGTTCCTCACCC
>CAZAMA010000104.1:0-10187 GCA_964485645.1 uncultured Acidimicrobiaceae bacterium
CAAGGCTCGGGGAGGGCTCAGCTACGCCGCCGCCTTTGCCGCCGGGGCTGCGTCCATCCTCGACTGCCCGGTCATAACCGGCGACCCGGAGTTCCACATGGCCGAAGAGGCCGGGGTGACGGTCCGCTGGCTCGGGCGCCGGGCATAGCGCGCTTCGCTGGTTTGATCACCCGGCCAGCGCCAGCGCCAGCGCCAGCTCTGTGCGCAGCACGAGCGTGGGCGTCGAGAAGGGATCGATCCTCCGACACGGGTTCTGAGTTGGGGAGATGCCTCGGTACTGCTAGTCAGGCATTCCCTGCTAGAGACGGTTTGTCAGCGGTCCTCATGTCGTCGGCGTGACCGCCCTCGAGAGAGCCAGCGTCCGTCAGCAGGGACGTCAGGCGAGCTCCGGCCGCCAGACCGGGGATGGCGTGTGCGTAGATGTCGAGTGTGACACTTGCCTTTGAGTTCGCGCACGTCGCCGGTCGTGAGGTGCCAGGAGCCAGCGGACCCGCCCCCCAAAGCTGTCGTCATGGACCAAATGTGCCGTCTGGTGGGTCGCCGGGGTCACACGGCGGCGGTCAGAACGTCCTGGCGGCCGACGGATTGCAGGCCAACGCTGTAACGGCGGGCAAGCTGGATTGTTTTCGGGTAATCGGCCCGATACGCGACCACAAGAGATCGGACGTTCGCGCCCTGAAGCGGATATCCTCCGTCCACTTCGGCGAGGCTCCGGTACTTGACGGCCTGGTGTATCCCGACGCAGATGTTCTCCTCGCCCTCGATTTCAACCTCGACGACGGTTCGCTCAGGCGCGTGGTTCTTGAAGAGTACGTCCACGCGGTCACCGGTTCGGAACGAGTACTCGACCGTCGACCGAGCCGTTGTGCTCAGCCCAAACTCGGTGGGGTGCGCCGCGACGTAGAGCTTTAGCCGCTTGTGGTCCGCCGACTCACCCCCAGGTCCGAAGAGTCCGACATGTACGCCAGCAACAGCGACGTCGGCAATCATGGTCACGTTGTCGAGAGAGATCACTCTGCTGGCCAGAGCTGTGCTGTCGACGGCCTCGTCGCCCCAGCGGAAGTATCCCGTCTCCTCGGCGCCGTCGCCCACGAACACACGAATGTCCGCGCGCCAATCGTTGTGATCGCGGTGGTCGTTGCCAAGAGGTGCATCGAAGCTGAGCACCCACTCGCGCATCTGCAGATAGTCACAGATGAAGTAGTGGTCACGACGTCGCCTGGTCGAGCCTGCTCGACGATCCCGAGAGCCTTAAGTCAGTCGAGATCAGGTCGAAGACCAGAGCCTTGGCTTCGTCGACTCTCGCCCTTGATGCCCCCGACCGACCCCCGCCACGCACGTGGCTTGGGATTTGACGGTCAAGGTTAGCGAACGTAGATGCGCCTGCTCCAGATGATATTGACGCGCAGTGATGCAGAACCCATGGCGCGTCAGACTCGCGGTGGTTCGTTAGGGACACTCCCAAGATCGCGTACCGTTGCGGCTAGCGCTGAAGTGCCCTTCGGGTCGGAGATAGCGGCATCGGGCTGCTCGAGCGCGAGGGCTACGAGCCGACCCATCTTGGCGTCGCGGGCCAGGTAGGTATGCTTCCGGTCGCCATAACCGAGAAGGTGTTGGACTTCGTATCGGTCGGCGGAGATGACCCCTGGCTCAAGCATTGCGGTCGGCCACGTCGTTCACCTCGGTCCGGATTCTTCGTCCCCCAGTATGGTGCACCCACGGCTGGCCCGGCCCCTCGTTGCAGGTCGGACAGGTGCTCCAGCTGGGCGACGACCGCTGCGAGCGTTCGGGTGCGCTCGGGCTCGGCCGTCTCGATCTCCACATCGCGAAGATGGGCAGCGGCGAGTCCGCTCAGGTGCTCGACTGGTCACTGATGACCCGTTCGAGGCGCCTCCTCGTTACCCTTCTACTCAACCTCGTCCTCGTGGTCGGCCTGGTCGCCGTTGGCGCCTCTGCGCACTCACTCGGGGTACTGGCCGCAGGGGCCGATTACCTTGCCGACGCCGCCGCTATCGGGGTTGCGCTGCTCGCCATTTGGCTTTCGAACCGTCCTTTGACCGCGAGACGACCGGGCGGATACCCGAGGGCGAACGCCATCGCCGCTCTTGTCAACGGTGGTTGGCTCTTAGTGCTGAGCATCCTCATCGTCGCCTCCGCCGCTGACCGCCTCATTTCCGGTACACCTCCTGTCCACGGCTTACCCGTCTTGATCGTGAGCGGTATCGCGGCCGCGGCGATGATCGTCGCGGCTGTGATCCTGGGTGGTGATCTCGAAGGAGATGACGACGACGACGAGGCACTGAGCCTTCGGGCCGTCCTGTTAGACACCGCGGCCGATGCCGCCGCTGCGGCAGGTGTCGCGGTCACCGGGGCCGTCATCTTCGCGACTGGACGGTTCGACTGGCTGGACCCCACCGTCGCGCTTGTCATTGCCCTCGTAATCGGGATCCAGGCGTTCCGTCTGGTTGGCAAGGTGTTCGGGGCATTGAGACGTCCGCTTGCGGGCTCAAGCTGATCCAGGGGTGGTCGGTCGCGCTCCACGACGATGTCCGACATTCAGCGCGCGGCCAAAGGAATGTCGCCCCTCGTGGCTTGGCTCAGGCTCACGGCGGGGAAAGTGATCGCCGGCCTCGGCGCCAAGGGCAGCGGCCACCTGCAAGATGTTGATCAGGGTCTGGTTGTCCTCACCGCGCTCTTGTGCATCCACGCATTAGTCCCTGAACATAGGGAACTGGTCCACATCGAGACCCCGGGAGGTTGAGAATGTGGACAGTGGAACCGCTCATGTTGACGATTGAGGAGCAGAGCGAGCTCGCGCGACGTGTCCGTGCCCATAGGACTGCGCATCGTGACCGTCAGCGCGCCCGGGTCGTCCGGCTCGCCGCCGGCTACCTCCGGCCGGACAACACCTTGGGCCTCGCCCCCTCAGCCTGCCGATGTGCCTCCCGGCTCGGTCGTTGTGGTCACCAACCCTGATGAGGATTGCTCGCCGCAAGTCTTCCACGACTTCCTCGACGAGCTATTGGCGGGTCCCGAGCCCGAGATCGACAGCCTCGATGCTGCTGAGGCCCTGCGGTAACTGCGGGTCGACGTCGGGGCGTGAGTGCCGTCGTTATCGACGCTTCAGCGGGCGTCTAGATTGTCGCTGATACGCGCACCCTTGTGGTGCAAACCTCTGCGTCTGCGTGTCAGTCCAGCGAAGTCCCCACGACGGTTGCCCGAGGCGACGGGACTCACTGGTCCAGCTTTCGGGTTCGCCCCCTTACGTCGCTCTCAACATGACGGGCATCTCGTCCGGTGGGGCACTCCCGAGGCGTCGCCTCGTGCAGACCTCGGCAGGGTCGCGCGCGTGTTTCCGTAGCGACGTTCAGGTGTCGGCGCTGCCAGACTGACTCGATGGACTTCGATGTTCTCTTCACTGGTCGCGTGGTCAGCGACTTCGAGGTGGCGAACGCCTGGTACGAATGCTTCTTCGCCCGGCCAGCGGACGTCGTCGCGCACGAGAGCGAAGTGATGTGGCAGGTGCCGGACTGAGCCTGGATGTACATCGTCCACGATGGGCACCGCGCCGGCAACGGCATCGCGGCCATGGCCGTACCGGACATCACCGAGGCAACAGCGGCGCTGGAAGATTTCGTCCGCTCTCACCTGAATGGCATCATTTGGGGGAGCATGCCGAGGAGGGTCGAGATGGACGAGTTGCGGGTGCTGCATGCGGCCGACCTGCACGTCGATAGCCCGATGCGCGGACTCGTAGCCTACGACGGCGCGCCAGTTGACGAGATCCGGGCGGCAACGCGCACGGCCCTGCGTGGGCTCGTTGCCGAAGCGATCGATCGGCGTGTCCACCTCCTGCTGGTCGCGGGCGACCTCTACGACGGGAGCTGGCGGGACTACAACACGGGCCTGTTCGTCGTGAGCCAGCTCGCGGAGCTCCACGAGGCGGGGATTCCTGTCGTCATCGTGTACGGCAATCACGACGCGGAGAGCCAGCTCACGAGGCGCCTCCGCCTCCCGCCGAATACGACAGCGCTGTCCTCGACCAAGCCTGAGACCCACGTGCTCTCCGACCTCGGCGTCGCCGTGCACGGCCAGAGCTACGCGACTCGGGCGATCGAAGTGGACCTCTCCCTTGCTTATCCAAGGGCAGACCCGGGACTTGTGAACATCGGGATGCTCCACACTTGCTTCGACGGTTCGCTCGGCCACGACGCCTACGCACCTTGCGCCCTTAGCGGCCTACGGTCGAAGGGGTACGACTACTGGGCGCTCGGCCACGTGCACGTCCACAAGGTCGTGTGCGAGGACCCGATGGTGGTGTTCCCCGGGAACCTGCAGGGACGCCATATCCGCGAGACCGGCCCGAAGGGTGCAACCCTTGTCAACTTCGTCGACCACGAGCCGAGCATCGAGCAGCTCACCTTCGACGTTGTCCGCTGGCAGCGGTGCCAGGTCGATCTCACCGGGGCGCGCTCGCTCGACGAATGCCTGGCACGGTGCCGCGAGGAGCTCGTCGATCTCACTGGCACCGGTTCGATGACCTACGCCGTTCGAGTCGAACTGGTCGGCCCGAGCTGCCTCAACGGCTCGTTGCGAGCCAGGTCGGAAGAGATCGCCAACGAGGTGCGGGCGCTGTCGCTCGCGCTCGGCGGGAGCGACGTCTGGATCGAGAAGGTCGTCATAGCAACGACCCAAGTGGCGGGGCGTCCTGCCCTTGGGGCCGACGGCGTAGCCGGTGAGATCGGCCAGGTGCTCGCGGAGCTGAAGGGCGACGTCTCGAAGCTCGCGTCGGGGGACGGATTCGCGACGCCCGCTCTTGGCGCGCTCCGGAGCCAGCTGCGGGCGGCCGGAAGCACCGACCTTGGCGACATCCTCGGCGACGCGGAGATCGCGGTGGCACTTGACGACGCCGCGGAGCTACTCGCAACGTTGCTCGCCAGAGAAGAGACCGATGATGCGCATTGAGCGCCTCGACCTCGTCGCCTTCGGCAACTTCACCGATGTCGTTCTCGACCTTTGCTCGCCGGGGCTACAGGTCGTCTACGGTCCGAACGAGGCTGGCAAGACCACGGCTCGTGCCGCCGTCTCGAACTTGCTCTACGACTTCGACCTGCGGACGACCTACGCCTTCGTCCACCCGATGAGCAAGCTGCAGATCGGAGCGCGCGTTCGCTCGGAAGACGCCACGACGCTCGAGGTTGTCCGCTACAAGCGCAACAAGGACCCGCTCGTCGAGGCGGGCTCGAACCGGCCCGTGGGCGCCGCGAGGTGGGCTGGGTTGCTCCAAGGGGTGAGCCGCTCCGACTTCGAGGCCATGTTCACCCTCGGCTGGGACGAGCTCGTACGCGGCACGGCCGAGCTCCTTGCTCGGGGCGGGGTGCTCGGAGAAACCCTCTTCGCGGCTGGGCTCGGGGTCCGTGAGCTCGGAACTGTTCTCGAGCGCCTCGATGCGGAGGCGGCGACGCTGTTCAGCCCCCGGCCTTCGACGAGAATTGTGAACGCCGCGTTGAAAGCCCACGCCGAGGCTCGAAGGCACGCGACCGAGCTGTCGGTACGGCCTTCCCACTACGCCGAGGTGCTGAAGGACCACGATAAGGCAGCCGTGCTACAAGGGCGGCTCGCCTCAAAGCGTCGTGACGTCGAGCGCGACCACGACGGCCTCGTCACCTTGCGCGGCGTCCTTCCGACGCTGCGTGACCGGTCTAGGAAGATCGAGGAACGTGCCGGGCTCCTCAAAGGGGGTCCGCTTCCGCCGGCCTCCTGGGCTGCACGGGCTCGTCAAGCGCTCGAAGCCCGGGGCGAGATGACCCGAGCGCGCTCCACCGCGGTCGAGCAGCTCCAGTCAGCCGAGGAGAGGCTCGGTGCGATCACCGTAGAGGAGCACTTGCTCGTCGTCGCAGAGCGTGTCGACCTGCTTGCCGAGGGGATCGTCGGCTACGCCCAGGGCCGCTCGGATCGTGGCGGGCTGGACGAAGGTCGTCGCGACGCGGAGCGCGACGCGCTCGGCATCATCGGTGCCCTAATCGGCGGATCTCCGGGCGTCGCAGCGCTAGGGGAGGCTCGGGCGGTGCTCGCCGGCAAGGAGGACTTCGATCTGGCTCGTGACGAGTGGATCGCAAAGCAGGCAGTGCTCGAGCGCGGTCGTGAAGGGGTGGCGCGCCTCGAGGACGAGATTGCCGAGATTAAAGAAGCGCTCGCACTGCTCTCCGAATGCGACGATCCCGGAGTACTGCGGGTGGCCGTCGATACTGCGCTTCGCCAAGGCGACCTCGACGGGCTGCTCTCCTCGGCGCGCGCCGCGCTCGGGAGCGCCGAGAGCGCGCGCCTCGAGATGGCCGGTCGCCTTGGCCTTGCCGAGGACGCGATTGCCGATGCTGTCGCATGCGCCTCCCCGAGCACCGAGGAGGTTGAGGAGATCCTCGGTGTCCTTGATGATGCCGCGACGAGCTCGCGGGCGGCGGGGGAGCGCGCGAAAGGCGATGCTCGGCGAGAACGCAAGCTTGCAGACGAGCTTCAGGCCCTTGCGCGCGAAGCGGAGCTGCCGAGCGAGGAGGAGCTAAGCGGCCGCCGGCATGCCCGCGACGAGACCTGGGCACTGGTGAAGGCGTCGTGGCTCGAACGCCAGGCAGTCACCGGGGAAGGGACTGCCTACTTTGACGAGCGAGCGCTAGCGTCCGTTTACGAACAGGCATACAAGAACGCGGACAGTGTCGTCGACCGGCTCTGGCAGGAGGCCGACCGTACGGCGCGCCGCAACGGGCTCACGGCCGAATTGGAGCGCACCCGGGCCGACCACGCCGAGGCACTCGAGGAGTCACGCCGCGCGGGTGAGGGAGCCAGCGCGGCCTACGCTTCGTGGCGCTCCCGATGGCCGGCGCATCGTCTCCCCGAGTCCCCAGGGGCCCTTCGCCAGTGGGCGGCAAACCTCGAGCGCCTCTGTGCGCTCCAGGCCGAATGGACGGCAGCGCGCCTCGCGCACCGCGAGGCCTTCCGCAAGCTCCGGACGCACCGAGGACGCCTCGCCGTGCTGCTGGGTGGTTTCGGCCTCGCGGTGACCGACGGCACTGATCTTTATCCGGTGCTCGCCCAAGCGAACGCTCTCCTCGGCGATGTCGAGCAGGGCCGCAACGACCGCGCCGAGAAGGAAAAGCGACTTCGGACTCTCGCGCGCGACCTCCCGAAGAGACAGGCGGCCCTCGATGCCGCGGCCGCGGCCGAACATGCGGCGGCTGCAGGTCTGAAGACATTCCTCGGCCCCTTTGGGGCAGGCGTGGCCTCGCCGCGCGATGCCGGAGGGGTCCTGTCCCGCCTCGACCAGTTGGAGAAGCTCCTCGACAGACGCGACGATCTCTTGAAGCGGATCAACGGCATTGACCAGAGATCTGATGCCTTCGAAGGCGAACTTCGCGAGCTACTAGCTGACGCACCCGGCATTGCACCTGAGCCGGCCGCCGAGGCTGCGCGGGAGCTCGTCCGTCGGGTCAAGATGGCGCGGGACTCGGCCGCTGCAAGGGCCACCCTGGCAGCCAACCGAGCCAGCGCGCAGGCGACCCTCGATGACGCGGACGCGAAGCTCGCGGGACTTCGAGACGAGCTCGTGCTCCTCGCGCGCGAGGGAGGCATAGAAGATATCGAGATGCTGGAGACGGCTGCTGATCGGGCGCTTCGTATCGCCGTGCTCGAGCACGAGATCTCCGAGTGCGAAGCTCTGCTCACGGACCAGGGCGGCGGTCGCTCGATCGCCGAGCTCGAGGCGGAGGGGCTCGGGCGTGACCTCGCTGAGCTCAACGCGGCGATCGAGGCGAGCAAAGAGTCCCGTGCGACCCTCTCGGAGCAGGAGAAGGAAGCGACCGATGCGGAGCGAGATCTCGCGCGACAGCTCGAGGCGATGGATGGTTCCGACGCCGCGGCGTTCGAAGCTGCTCGAGCACAGCAGGAGCTCGCACGAGCGGTCGAGGCGGCCGAGCGCTACACCCGGGTCGTGCTCGCCCGGTTCATCGCCGACGAGGCGATCCGCCGCTACAGCGAAGCGCACCAGGACCCGCTCCTCGAGCGGGCGAGCCGCTACCTGGAGTTGCTGACCGAGGGAGGTTGCAGGGAGATCGGGATTGGTGAAGACCCAAAGAAGGGTCCTCGCCTCAGCGCGATCTATTCCAACGGGGAAGAGCGGTCGGTCCCTCAGCTCTCCGACGGCACGCGGGACCAGCTCTACTTCGCGCTACGCCTGGCGGCGATCGAGGAGGCCTCTGGCCGCAGCGGTCCGATGCCGGTCGTGCTGGACGACGTCCTTGTCAATTTTGACGACAGCCGCGCCCGCGCCGCCCTCCGCTGCCTCTCGGTGCTTGCGGGTTCGAGTCAGGTTCTGCTCTTCACTCACCACCGGCACGTCCTCTCGCTCGCCCAGGAGGTGATCGCACCAGGGCAGCTAACCGTCCACGAGCTTGTCCCGGTCGTCCCCGGGTAAACCGGTCCAGGTGGCACACGGCCACCTCCCAGCACAGTCCGGACCAGCTTGGTTCCTAGCTTGTCCGGCCCGTACAAGCCACGAGATGAGCGCGGCGGCGCGCTCCAGCGTCGAGCTCGATTCAGTGACCCGCAGAGTGACCCGCAGAGAGCCGGGGCGAAGCGAGGTGGCCGACGTTGTTCTGTGCCCGTCACTCCAGCCCACGTCGGCCCTGACGGCTCACCCGTCGGCGAGCCCCGAATGCCGCCGCCGAGGACGAGGTCTGCACCGGGCTGTGCCTTGAGGGCGAGCACCTCGGCCGGCACCACGTCGTGGGCGACCGACGCGTTCCACTCGGCCCGCTCCAAGGTGCGCGAGTAGACGACCTTGGGCATGTCCCGCCAGATCCGGGCGAACTCGACGACCGTCGCTGTGGCGCCAGGATCCTCGTCGGCGGTCCGGTCGACGACCACCCAGCCGTCGTAGTTGGCGACTTGAGGGGCGACGGACGGGAGGGTGTTGCCGAGCTTGGGCAAGCCTTCGTTGGTTACCGCTGCAGCCTAGAACCTCTTCCCACTGCTCAGCCGTAGCGACGACGGCGAGGATCTTCCGGTCTCGGCCCGACTCCATACTCCCGGTGGCGGGAGGCGCCTTAATAAGAGGCCGGGCCGCGGGCTTGTTGGCACCGAGCATCACCGAACGCACCGCGGTCGGCGGGGCTGCAATCTGCGCCCCGGATATGCGGTTACGCGCTGCTACTCGGACGGGAGACGGTCGCCGTTATGGAGCGTCGATCGTGGGTGGTGCCGCGGCTTGTGCGAACGGGTCAGGCACCCCGATGGCAACCGTGACGCGCTTCGGAATGCTCCTCAACTGCTCCGCGGTGATCCGAGAGGCCGTCGGGTTGACGCGACGCAGCGACACGGTGGTGACGTGCTGAGCCAATGCCCAGCACGTCGTATCGGCGCCGTGCATCTTGCGTGCCGAAACTGACCGCTTGCGGACATCTTCGGCGAAAAGTTCGATACTCCTGCGCGCTCCGGCATGGCTGGCGCAGCTCCGTGACCATCAGTGGTCTTCGAGCACGTCGAGATCGCGCACCGCGTAGCGGTGGTGCTCCCACTCCTCGTTGAGGATGACGTGGAGGCATGCCAGGACGGTGTGCTCACGATTCGGATGACCAGGCGCGGCCGGGGGAATGCAAACACGCTGTAGCTCCTCGGGCGTCAGAGCGGCGATCGTGTGCCCGACCTCGTCCATCCGGGCACGACGGACGTCGATGACTTCGTCCAGCGACGGGTTCGTGCCGGCTTCGAGCCCCCAGGTCTCGGGATCGCTGAGCCACGACCCTGCAAGCCCCCAGGGGTGGTAGGGCCGGTCGATCCCCTTCACCATCCGCCGGAGCCAGCAGTCGGTCGCGAGGACGAGGTGGCGCAGCGTCTCGACGAAGCTCCACTCGTCATCCACGCGGTCGTTTAGCGTCGCCTCGGAAAGCTCCCGCGCACGGGAGACGGTCGCCTGCCACCGGGCCTCGATCATCGCCCACGCCTCGGCGAGGCCTTGAGGGTCGGCCGCCTGCAGCTGCGTGAGCTCTGGGAAAAGCCGCGTCCTCAAGGCGCGCACTCGAGAGCTTCGGGCCCTTCTCGTACGGCATTGGTCACCTCCAAGGTCCGCAGGTTCGCGCGAATGCGCCCGGGCCACAAGGCATCAGCCGGGCGGAGACAGCCATGGATCCGCCATCTGG
>CAZAMA010000105.1:0-10148 GCA_964485645.1 uncultured Acidimicrobiaceae bacterium
GCCGTAAGCGATCTTCCCGAACTGAAGAGCAGTGGGGCGCCGGTCTTGCCGGCAATGGCTGCCGCCGCCGCCGCGTACATCGCATCGTTGCTGCCGGTGATGAAGACGAGGCGCGATGCCTTCGTCGCGGCAGCGGCTGCGCCGGCTGGGATGACTCCGAGAGTGCTCGCGGCCGCAAAAGCGGCCCCTCCGAGCGCAACGCTCCCGCCGCCAAAAAGCACGGCACGGCGCCCCATCGTCGCGTCAGGCCGTGGCTCCTCCTGCTGGTGCAGGCCGCCGTCCTCGCCTGGCTCAATCTCCGACTCCATCCCACCTCCTGAGAACGTCAATTACCGTCGGGACCCGCCGCAGCCATCGGGACGACAAATTTACGCAGGGTACCGCTGTGCATTCTCGCATTCCCGCACCTGCGCCGCCACCCAGGGATAGGTACGAGCGATCCCCTGCCGCAGCATGGTGGCGGGACGGTAACCGAGACTCTCGATCCGCTCGTTGGAGAAGTTCCTCGACTGAACGCCGACCGGTCCGTCCACTGTCCGGATCGAGAGAGACTTGCCAGAGACGTCGATCACCGTCGCCACGAGCTCCCGCACGGTCACGTACTCCTTCGTGCCAAGATTGGTCGGCCCAGCGAGATCTGAGTCCATAAGCAGGCGCACACCCTCGACCAGGTCGTCCACGAAGACGAACGACCGAACGGCGCTGCCGTCGCCGATCACGTCGATCGTTCCGCCCGTTGGCGCCTCGGCAACCTTACGACAGATGGCGGCAGGCGCCTTCGCCCGCACGCCCGACCAACAGCCGAGCGGGCCGTAGCAGTTTTGGAAGCGAGCGATGCGTGTCGCCATTCCGTAGCGCTCTCCGAGCACGCTGACGAGACGCTCGGAGTACAGCTTCTCCCAGCCGTACTCGTTGTCCGGCAGCGCCGGATAGGCGTCCGCCTCCTCGAGCTCGGGCTCGCCGGGCACCATGTCCCGGTAAACGCAGACCGAGGACGAGTAGAAGTAACGGCTCACACCGGCGCGTCCTGCGGCGTCAGCCATTTGGGCGTTGATCAGCACGTTGTCGTGCATTATCTCGGCGTTCGCGGTAGCGAGGTACTCCATCCCGCCCATGTCGGCGGCGAGCTGGTAGACGTGATTGAAACGCGGACCTTCGAGCGCTCGGGAGCATTCTTCGGCGCGCCGCAGATCGGCGAGAACGAATTCGTCACAAGGAAGATCGGCGTAGCGCGGCTCGACGCAATCCGCTGCGCGGACGGAGAAACCCTCTGCCGCCAGCCGACGCACGAGATGGCCTCCGATGAAACCGCTCGCACCGCAGACGAGTGCCCGTTGCGCCGTCATCGCAGCAGCCACCGCGACGGACAGAGCTGTGCCGCATCGAGGCTCGATCCGGCGAACCAACGGCGCGGGGCCACCACGACCTGCTCGGGACGCGTCGCCAGCCACGCCCCCCACCAACTGAACGTGCTGTTTGCAAGGATGTGATGGCGGCAGGCCGCCATGAGTCGAAGGTCCTCGGCGCCGCTCTCCTCTCGGTTGTGATCGACCACGACACCACCTCGCAGAAACGACAGGCCCCTGCGACACCACATCGGGTCGTCGGAGAAAACAAAGAACCTCGGGTCCGCGACCCGAGCGGTGAGGTCGTCGACCGCCCGGCGATAGTAGTCGAGCGGCAGCAGGCCGTGGTGAGCCTTTGTCGTCGGGTTGTTCGTGTAGTCGCCGCGACGTACGTGCACCGCCACGGACTCGGACGAGCTGATCAGCTCGAGGATCGAACGATTGTCCCGGTCTGGTTCGGCCAGGAACGAGAACTCCTTCTCGATCACCGGAGCGTGCTCGAGAAAGTAGCGCTCGCTCTGGAAGTAACCGATCAGGGTCGAGCTATCCGGAAGCTGCAGCACGCTGGCGTCGAAGCCAAAACCTTGCTCCCGAAACGACCTCCCGGTTGGTATCTCCGTCTTCGACGCCGCTGCCGGTCCGACGAAGACGTCGAGAGCGTAGGCGCGCTGGGCGTCTCCGCCGGGGGATTGCTCGACGAACCAGCTGAGGTCGACGGCGACGCCCGTGCCATGGCGTGCCGCCAACGAGCGCGCCGCTGCGTACTGGAACATCTGGTTGCCGATGCCACCCACCAGTCGGACGCCGATCGCCACCTCAGCGCGCTCCGAGCAGGGACGCGGCAATATCCGGTTTTTCCAGGTGGTCGTCGAGATCCTGGACAAGGCCGACGTTGGCGCGAAGGCGCGGGGTGCGTAGTGCCTCACCCGCTGGGCTGTCGGCGGGATGGCGCGCAGCGAGGTCCTCGAGAGCCCTCGCTGCGCGAAGCGCTGCACCGTGCTCCCCGGCTTGCCAGGCGGCGACGAGTAGGCCGTCGTAGAGCTCCACCTCGGCGAGCTCGCCGAGGTGGAGCCGTCGCGCGTGATGCGCCGCTTCGAGCTCGAGCGCTATCTCGAGCGCACGCCGCGCCTCGCCGTCGCCGCCAGCCAGCGTGCGCATCGCATCGAGCGCCACGAATGGGTCCGACCGCGTTCCGAGCATGTTGACTAGCGTCGTTCGGGGACTGGCGAAGTGCACGTTGAACATGTCGGGGTGCTCGGCGAAGACGGCGCCGAGCAAGACCTCTTCCGTCGTTGGCCATCCTTCTCCTAGGCAGCGATCGACTTCGTCGGCGACCCGATCTGCGAGCCAGCGCGCCCGTTCGTGATCGGCACCGAAGAGCGACCCGCCGACCTTGGCGCCGCGCGTCTCGCGAAAGTACGCCGCTCGGTCTACGACCTCGCGCCTCGAGGGTTGCCAGCGCACGGTGAGATGGATCGGCGCCTGCACGGTCTCGAGCAACTCGTCGAAGGTGAGCTCCGGATGGGCCGAGGCTGCATGGGCGATCCCGAAGTCAGCCCACCAGAGCATGTCAGCGTCGGCGAAGAACGACTCGCCAGCGCGCGCCACGAGCGCCACCTTGGACCACATGAGCGCAAGGTAGCGCGATGTGTCCTTCGTCGGATTGGTCGAGGCGCGACCGCGCCTGCCCGCCGCGAAGCAGGCTTCGATCTCTGAGACCCGATCTGCATGCGGCAGCTCCTCGAAGGGAAGCGGCACAATCCGCGTCGGGAAGCCGCGCCGTCGATGGGCGAGCTCACTGACGAGACGGGGTTCCGCGAAGACGACGAGGGGGTGGCGAGACTCGAGGAGCAGTTGGCCGAGACGAAGGTATTCCTCGACTCGGCGCCGCTCGGAGCCTTCCGTGCTGGCGAGGTCGTAGAGGGCCGAGACGATGACGATCGCCATCAGCTCACGGGCCCAGCCGTCCGGTCGCGCTGCATCGCCTCGAGCAGAGCGCCAAGCGGCACGCGAGCGCACCACGCCGTCGAGTCCTGAAAGCCGAAGGAGACGACGAGGTCGTCGCCTTCGGCCACGAGCCCGGCGGCGAACTCGATCGTGCGATCGAGGAAGAAGAACGGCTGGCTCACTGCTCGCACGGTGAGATCCTCGCCGAGCACGACGAAGCGATGCGGGTAGCGCCGGCGACCGCCCGGCATTCGGATGCTTTCGTGGACGAGGAACAGCCAACCGCTGCCGAGCGGGACGCCGGGAGTGCCGCCGCGCATGTCCGTCGATAGTCCGGGACCCGGAGCACGCGACAGCTCCTCGACGTGCCCGGAGCCGAGGTCGAGCGCGAAGACGATCGTCGGCGCCCAGGAGTAGACGAGGCAGATCCCCTCCCGGTAGGGGAAGGGCGCCCAGTTCTTCTCGTGACGCAGCCGGTCGGGGCGCTCGAGCAGCGTCTCACGCATCACCGTCGACCCCTTGAGGTCGAGCAGGGCCATCTGGCACCAGCCCTCTGGGTCACGGTCACGCACCGTGGCGAGGACATGCCAGCCACGCTCGGTGGCGAAGAGGCGGCAATCCTCGTAGCCGCGTACCGGGAAGTCGGACACCACCGTCGAGCGTGCAGACGGTTCGCGCATGGACCGCGCTTCGAGCACGCACAGCTCCTCATCGAGTGGGACAACGTAGTTCTCGGTCCGAATGACGCCTTCGGGATCGGACACGTCGTAGCTGCCGTCCTCGCGAAGGCGATAGTTGGCCGACCGGACGATGGCGTGCAACCCGCCTCCGTTCGCAGCCACTGACGGGTTGAAAGCGCTCCAACCCTCACGGACCGGGACGGAGAGCTCAGCAAAGGTGACTCCGTCGATCCACTCCCCGAGAAGCGGCGCGTACCAAGTCGCGTTGCTCCGCGCAGCCGTTGCGACAGAGGGCGGCAGGCCCGGTCCGGAGAGCAAGCGCTGGCACGCTCTGCGTCCGACGGCGAGCTCGCCGGCGCGCCACGCCCAGATCGACAGCTCTAGATCAGGCCGCCACCACTCCTCCCCGACCGGGGTGGCCGGGTGCGACCCTTGCTCTCCGGCGTGACCGCCCGCCGCCACGATCTCGGGCTCCCCCACGTCGACCGGCGCAACGGGCGCCCTGCGAGCCCCAGAGAGGCGGCGGCCCTGTCGTGCGACTCGGGCGGACGATACCAGCGCCAGACGACCCGCCGTCTCGAGCCGCGTGCGCACGTTGACCAATTCTGCGGCGAGGGCCTCGGTGGGATTGCTCGCGCTCGTGCCTCGTGCTCGTACTCGTGCGGTGAGGGTCACCCCGAACTGGCCGAGCAACAGAGCTTCTCTCGCCAGCGCACGCCAGAGCCCCGGCGCGCGCCCCTCGGGCAGCGGTCCCGAGGAGCACAGCGCGGTGGCGCCGTCGAGCGTATGGCGTGCCGTGCGAATCTGACCGAGACGGCGCGTATGGCGAGCGACGGTGAGAGCAGACTCGACGAGTGAACAACGGACTTCCTCGGGCGCTACCCCGAGGTCGAAGACAACCTGCTCGGTCACGAGCTCATACTCGGCAAGCGGGTCCTTGCCCGTGGCGACACGGACGGGGTGCGCAGCTCGGACCGCGAGCGAGGAGAGCGTCTGCTGGTGGGAGTGCGCGAGCGTGCTCTGGCCCAAATGCACGCGATAGTGCACGACCACTTCGTCCAGGTTGGCGCCCTCGGCGTGGTCGAGCATCCTGCACCAGAGGTCGAAGTCCTCGGCGTGGCGGCAGACACCGCGATAGCCGCCGACAAGGCCCACCAGCTCCTTGCGGAACATCACCGCGGGATGCGCGAACGGGTTGGCCTTGGCGATCATCGCACGGATGCCCATATCGTCCACCGGATAGATGGCACGCCAGGCGATCCGACCGCGCCGATCCGCGCACTCCATCTGCCCGCCGACGATGCCCAATTCGCTACGCCGTTCGAGGAGCGCCGCTTGCCGCTCGAGACGGGATGCCACGGCCACGTCGTCGGCGTCCAGGCGGGCTACGTAGCGGCCCCTCGCCTCGGTGCAACCGGCATTGAGCGCGTCGACGATGCCACGTCCCCCTGAGCGCACCAACCGGACGCGGCGGTCCCTTGAGATCAGCCTCTCGACAAGGTGCGGGCCGCCATCGCTCGAGCCGTCGTCGACGACGATGAGCTCGAGGTCGTTCATCGTCTGCCCGAGAATGCTCGAGGCGGCGTCCTCGACGAACGCAGCCGCATTGCGAAGCGGCATCACGACCGAGACGAGCGGAGCCACGTCAGCGGCGGCCCAGCGCGAGCAGCTGCGATGTCGTCGTCAGCTCGCCACGACCGTCCTGCCCGAGCAGCTGCTCGTAGAGGGCGCGATAGCTCTGAGCGACATGTTCCCAGGTAAACCGTTCCAGCCAGGCCTGCCGGCCCCGCTCGGACATTTCCGCGCGCCGCCTGCCGTCACGGAGCAGATCGGCCAATGCGAGCGCGGCGCGCCACGGAGCAGTCCGCACCCGTCCCTCCGACTGCTGGCTCCTGACAACGATGCCGGCTCCTGTCCACGTGGCGATCTCCCGAGCGTTGCCGGCATCGGTGCTGACAAAGGGCGTCCCGCTGGCGGCGGCCTCGAAGAGCACGATCGGGCTGCACTCCACCTGCGAGAGATGGACGAACACGTCGGCGGCCTGAAAGGCGAGGACGAGCTCCTCGCGAGGCAGGTCGAGCACGAGAATCTGCTTTCCCGTCGCCCGCAGCGCGGCGGCGAGCCGGTCCGCTCGGCGCGCACACTCGTCGAAGCAACCGGCACCCGGCATGTCATCGCCAGCGACGAGCAGCGTAGCTGGTCCGGTCGGCGCGAGCGCGAAAGCCGTCATCGCCTCCAGGTGGCCCTTCGCGCCGGTGTGGCTCCCAACCGCGAGCACGAGCGCCCCGCGTATGCCTCGCACCGTCCGGAACCGTGCGATCGCGTCGGCGTCTACCGTCTCGAACTCCTCGCCCGCGCCGTTCGAGATCACGTGCAGGTCGGTCAGCGCGTGCGAGCGGGCGAACTCGATATCCTGGTACCAGGACGAGTGGTAGACGGTGGCGTCCATCTTGGCGAGCAGGCGCGGCAGCTCGGCGAAGTAGGCGCCATAGCGCTTATCGTGCAACCCCGAGTAGCCACAGGGAGCGCAGATCTTCACCGCCCGGACGTAGTCGGCCACTTCCAGGAACGCGTCCGTGGTCCACTGCTGGCAGGCATACGCGAGGACGACGTCGAAATGGCTCTCGACGAGGAAGCGTCGATAGGAAGCAATGTCGCCGCGATAGCCGAGCGCCGCGTTGCCCGAGACCGGGAACTCTTCGAGTCGGACGCCGTGCAACGTGCCGAGCCGCCGCTCGGGAAGGCGGGTCGTGGCGACGGTGACGTCGTGGCCCATGCGGGCGAGTCGTTCGCTGATCTGGCGAACCACTTCCTGGGCTCCGCCACGCGACGGCGAGTAGAACTCGACAGCGTGCAGGACGCGCACCCGACCCCTTTCTCGAACGTTCGGCCGCACTATAGTGCCCTCGATGTTGCAAACCGGGTGGGTTGACGACCTGTCCGCCCGCCTCCGCAGCTTCCGGCGGGTCGTGGTCTGGGGGCATCCCTGGGGCAGCCATACGCATTCCTACGTGCACGCCGGTTTCGTGCACGCGCTGCGAGCGCTTGGCATCGAGACCCTCTGGACCGAGGACCGCTCGGAGCTCGAGGGCCTCGGCATCGCCCAGACCCTCTTCATCACGGAGGGACAAGTCGTCGACGAGCTCCCCCGCGGTACCAGCTGCCGCTACGTGCTGCACAACGTGGCGCGCGACTGGTACCTGGACGTCGCGGGTCAGGTCCTGCTCCTGCAGACGCACACGATCGACGCCGGTCGCGAAGAGACGCACAGCCCGACTGGCGAACGGCTGAACAGCTACACCTATGCTGCCTCCGACGACGACGGCGTCGTCTGCTTGTACCAGCCCTGGGCCACGGATCTCATCCCGGACGAGTTCGACTTCACCGTTCCGCCGCACGAGCTCGGCGCCTACGCCGCATGGGTCGGCACGATTGGTGGCGGTAGGTTCGGCAACGAGGACGAGCTGGCCGGATTTCGGGCCGCAGCCGCCGGGGCCGGGGCGGAGTTCGTCCACCGGACGGGTCTGAGCCGGAAGGCGCATCGTGCCCTCGTGGCGGGAAGCGCCGTCGCCCCCGCAATCGTTGGCTCCTGGCAGCTCTGCAAGGGCTATCTACCCTGTCGCATCTTCAAGAACGTGAGCTACGGCCGTATCGGCATCACGAACTCGCCAGCCGTGGCTTCGATCTTCGAGCAGGAGGTGCCGTGTCGGGCCGACACCGCCGAGCTGTTCGCACTCGGGATCGAGCTGGGCGAACGTCGCGAGCTCATCACCGCGCAGATGCGCGAGGTGCGGGCACGACACACCTTCTTCAATCGGCTCGAGACCATCCTCCGCTACCTGCCGTGAGGATCTTGCACCTCTCGCACCACCACGGCTGCCTGGCTGATTTCGCCGAGGTCGGCCGCCGGCTCGGGCTCGAGGTCGAGTCGGCCACCTTCGACGACGGGTACAACGTCGGCTCGGGTCGGGCGACCCGGGCATGGCAGCGCTGGAGGGACCGGCTGAACGGCGCAGACGTCGTACTTGTGTCCGACACCGCACCGCTCGCCCGCATCGTCCTCCAGCACCTCGACGACTTTTCCGGACACCTCGTGGTGTGGGTGTGCAACCGTTTCGACTACGCCGACGAGCAAACGAACGATTGTGCCTTCCCAGATGCCGGTTTCTACGAACTGTTTCGGAAGGCCCACGACGACGAGCGCGTCGAGCTCGTCTCCTACACACCCTTTGAGATCGTGCATGCGCGTGAGCGCGGCGTCGATCTTGGCTCCGAGGTCATCAGGCCGCTTGGACTGCGGACGCCAATGCCGCTCGACAGCCCGGTACCCGCCTCGGTGCGCCCGGAAGCATCCGTGCTCGTGCCTCCCTATCTCAACGATCGGCTGTTCGACCTCCCGCAGCGCTGCGAGAACCTCGGCGTCCCCGCCTATTGCGGGAACTACGCGGGGGCCGGCGACGCCGCCAGGTTCCGGGCCGTCGTGCACGTTCCCTACGCCTGGTCGACCTTCGCGTTCTTCGAGCACCTGCAGAACGGCATGGCGGTCTTCGTCCCGAGCCTGGCGTTCTTCCGTGAGCTTGCCACGACTCCGGGCTTCTTCTGGCCGAACCTGCACGACGACTGCCTCGATCTGGCCGAGTGGTTCGCGCCCGAGCACGATTTCCTCGTCCGCTACGACAGCTGGGACGACCTCGGTCGCCGTCTGCAGACCACCGACCTCGACGCCGTGCGGCGAGCCACCAAGAGTGCCGCTCTCCGACACACCGACGCCACCGTTCGAGCCTGGGAACGCCTCTTCGCCCGGATCGCGTCGAGCGCCGCTCCACATGATGTGACCGCCACTCCAGCGTCTTCCCTGATGGTAGGCAAGGTCATCCCCACGCCGGCGGATCCCGCGCCGGCAGACCCCGCGCCGGCAGACCCCGCGCCGGCACGCGTCAACGACTTCCTGGCGCGGGACGCGGTGGAGCGTCTCCTCCCCTTCCGCAGCTATCTCGACGCCCACACCGCCGAGGCGAGCGGAAACCGCGCGCCCGCGGCTTCGCGCTTCGACAGCTTCGCCTTCGCCTTCTCGCACTTCGCACGCAACGGCGGTCGGCGCGTCGTCGAGCTCGGCACCATTCGAAGCTTCGTGCACGGGGGCCTCGAAGGATGCAACAGCGACGACCCACGCTGGTGGCAACCGGAACGCCCCGAGACATGGGACTGGGGGGCGGGGTACTTCAGCCTTCTCGCTGCCATCTGCCTCGCGCCGCTGCAACCGGAGATCCACACGGTGGACTCGAGCAGCGCGCACCTGGAGCGCTGCAAGGTGGTCACGGCTGACTACGCCGGGCTGTTCCACTACCACGAGAGCGACTCCGTCGAGTATCTCCGCCGGATTCCTCCCGGTTCGATAGATCTCCTCTACGTGGACACCGGCGACATGTGGCCCCTCGAACCGGTAGCCATCCATCAGCTCGAGGAGGCCCGTGCTGTTATCGCGACAGGTGCTCTCTCGCCGCGCGGGCTCGTCCTCATCGATGACGTGCGCAATGCCACCCCAGCCCGCCTTGGCGACGCAACGCCCTTCGCCAAGGCCAAGTACGCGCTCCCCTACCTGCTCGACAACGGGTTCGAGGTGGTCTTCGACGGTTACCAGACCGTGCTCGCGGCGAGCAACCCGACGTAGGCCCGACGAGCTCGCCGACAAGCGCTTGCAGGAGAGGGATCTCCCCTTCTCGCCGAAGACGGGTATGGCAACAGCATCAAATCCGGAGTCGTGCGGGTGAAGGGTCCAAGTACTCGATGCAGTGGACTGTTGGCGCTTTGCCGACACCCAGATCCTTCGAGAGAGCCAATGGCACGAGCGCTTTGCAGATCACTTTCGCGTAGGACGCGATGGAGGCTGGCGGATCCGTCCTCGGACCCGTGGATCGTCGCCGACGGCCAACGCGTTGAACGCGCTGGCCGGGGACTGGGAGCTGACCCTCAGGCAGCCCGGTCGTACTCGTGGATGATGCCGCCGAGGATGTCGTCGCGGCAGAGCTTGGCGATGCGTGGCTGCTCGTGGCGAGGCAGCGGGGTCGCGAGCCGACGTCCCCGGTGCGGGCGAGACTCGTTGTAGTGACGCACGTAGGTGCCGAGCACCGATTCGAGGTGACGTCTCGAGTAGATGAGCAGGTGGTCGAGGCAG
>CAZAMA010000106.1:0-3285 GCA_964485645.1 uncultured Acidimicrobiaceae bacterium
CTCACGGACGCCTTTCCCGAGGACCAGCGTGGCATGGCGCTCGGTAGCAACCAGGTGGCCGGCATCAGCGGCTCGTTCATCGGGCTCGTGCTCGGCGGCCTCCTCGGCCCCATCCAGTGGCGACTCATCTTCCTCGTCTCGGTACCGATCGGGCTGTTCGGCACCATCTGGGCGTACCGCAAGCTACGGGAGGTTCCCCGCAAGCGCGACACCCACATCGACTGGCCCGGCAACGTCACTTTCGCGCTCGGCCTCGTGGCGGTGATGGCGGGGATCACCTACGGCATCCAGCCCTACGGCCACAGCACCATGGGCTGGACCAGCCCTACGGTGCTGTCGATGCTCGGCGGCGGGGTCGCCCTTCTCGTCGCGTTCTGCTTCATAGAGATCCACTCTGCCGATCCGATGTTCCGACTCCCCCTGTTCCGGATCCGTGCCTTCACCGCCGGGAGCCTCTCGAGCCTGCTGGCCGCGATCGGTCGAGGTGGCCTCATGTTCATGTTGATCATCTGGCTGCAAGGTATCTGGCTCCCCTTGCACGGCTATGACTTCGCGCGCACACCGCTCTGGGCCGGGATCTACATGCTGCCGCTGACTGCTGGGTTTCTTGTGGCGGGGCCAGTTTCCGGCATCCTGTCTGACCACTTCGGATCCCGCCCGTTCGCGACCGGGGGGATGCTCGCCGCGGCACTCTCGTTCGCCCTGCTCGAGCTGCTCCCGGTGAATTTCGGCTATCCGGCCTTCGCGAGCCTTTTGCTGCTGAACGGCTTGGCGATGGGCGCGTTCGCCGCCCCGAACCGGGCGGGCGTGATGAACAGCCTGCCCCCGCAGCATCGCGGTGTCGGCTCCGGCATGAATTCGACGTTCCAGAACTCCGGTCAGGTCCTGTCGATCGGGATCTTCTTCACGCTTATGATCGTCGGGCTTTCCGCGACTCTCCCGTCTGCTCTCTTCCACGGCCTCGTGTCCCACGGGGTGCCGGCCGCGGCTGCCCACAAGGCGGCGAGCCTGCCGCCGGTGTCGACGCTCTTCGCGGCGTTTCTCGGCTACAGCCCGGTCAGCCACCTGCTCGGAACGAGCGTCCTTGCTCACCTGCCTGCCGGCCAACGGGCAGTGCTCACCGGTCGCCGCTTCTTCCCCTCCCTCATCACCGGACCGTTTCGAAACGGGCTGCACGCCGCTTTCGACTTCTCGATAATCGCCTGCCTCGTCGCAGCCGGCGCCTCGTGGCTGCGGGGCGGAAAGTTCGTCTACCAGGATCCGGCCGTCGCGAGCTCTTCGGATGTGCAACCAATCGAGCTTGCCGGCGCCGCGACTTTGGAACCTTGAGCGTCTTGTCGCTACCGCAGGAGCTCCTTTGCCACGCGGGCGCCGAGGTCGCCGTCGACCTTGCGCCAGTAGTCGAGCGCTCGATCCAGCACGTCGCCGGTAACGCCGTTTCCCAGGTGGCCGGCGATGTTGGATACGAGCCTGGCTTGAGCGTCGGCGTCAAGCACGCTTCGATAGAGCGTGCCGGGTTGGACGAAGTCGTCGTCATCGCGTCGCTTGGTGTATGCGGCTCGTACTATCTCACCGCTCACGTGCCAGGACGGATCGGCGAGAGCCGCGTCTGCCCGTGGCCCCCCTAGAGAGTTGGGCGCGTAGAGAGGATCGGGAGCATTGCGGTAGGCCATGGCCCCGTCCTTGTTGTAGCTGTGAACGGCCACCTTCGGAGCGTTGATCGGCAGCTGCAGGTAGTTGGTGCCGATGCGGTGCCGGTGCGTGTCGGGATAGGAGAAGAGCCGGCCGAGCAGCATCTTGTCAGGGCTCGGCCCGATTCCCGGCACCATGTTCGACGGCTCGAAAGCCGACTGCTCCACTTCGGCGAAGTAGTCCTGCGGGTTGCGGTCGAGAACGAGGCGGCCGATCTTGTGGAGCGGGTAGTCCGAGTGCGGCCAGATCTTCGTGAGATCGAAGGGGTTGAACCGATAGTCGGCCGCCTCTTCGAAACCCATGATCTGCATGTGGAGCGTCCACGACGGACCATCACCCGCCGCGATGGCCGCGTAAAGGTCGCGCAGATGATGATCACCGTCTTCGGCCACCATCGCCTTGGCATCACCATCTGTGAGAAACTCGATCCCCTGATCGGTCTTGAAGTGGTACTTCACCCAGAACCGCTCTCCGCCCGGGTTGACCCACATGTAGGTGTGGCTGGAGTAGCCGTTCATGTGGCGCCAGGTGCGGGGGATCCCGCGATCGCCCATGAGCAACGTCACCTGGTGCGCCGACTCCGGTGACAGCGACCAGAAGTCCCACTGCATGTTGTTGTCCCGCATGTGGGTGTCGGCCCGACGCTTTTGAGAGTGGATGAAGTCCGAGAACTTGCTCGGATCCTGGATAAAGAAGACCGGCGTGTTGTTGCCCACCATGTCGTAGTTGCCCTCATCGGTGTAGAACTTGAGGGCAAAGCCGCGCGGGTCTCTCACGGTGTCGGCCGACCCGAGCTCGCCTGCCACGGTCGAGAACCGGGCGAACACCTCCGTGCGAGCCCCCTTTTGCAGGAACGACGCCTTGCACCACTCTCCCGCGCCCTCGCTCGCTTCGAAGTAACCGTGCGCGCCTCCGCCCTTTGCGTGCACGACGCGCTCGGGCACTCGTTCGCGGTTGAAATGTGCCATCTTCTGGATGACGTAGTGATCCTGAAGCAGGATCGGGCCGTCGGGGCCTACGGTGAGCGAGTGCTCGTCGCTCGCTGCGGCGATGCCCGCGTCGGTGGTCGTCACTGGAGCCTTGTCGGTCATGGTTCTCCTCCTTGGTCGCTCTGCAAAGATTGGCGGATTGGTTCAGATGCCCTCTGGCAGCTGGGACAGATTCCCCAAAACGTCACCTCGGCTTCGTCGAGCAGGTATCCGTGCGACTCCGAGGGCGTGAGGCACGGGCGACTCCCGACGGCGCAGTCGATGTCGGCGGTGTCGCCGCAGCGACGACAGACGACGTGGTGGTGGTTGTCCCCGACGCGAATCTCGTAGAGGGCAGGGCTGCCTGCGGGCTCGATCCGGCGCACGAGCCCAGCGCGTACGAGCGCGCCGAGAACGTTGTAGATCGCCTGCGGGGACACCGCTCCACACTCGGCGCGGGCCATGGTGATGACCGTGTCGGTATCTGCGTGCGGCGCTCTGCGCAGGGTGCGCAGCACCGCGACACGAGGGGCCGTGACACGCAGGCCGGCCGCACGAAGCTCGAATGCCGGCTCATCGTCCGGCTCCTCGGTCATCTCCAAGGTCATCTCCAAGGTCATCTCCA
>CAZAMA010000106.1:3385-6851 GCA_964485645.1 uncultured Acidimicrobiaceae bacterium
GGCTCATCGTCCGGCTCCTCGGTCATCTCCAAGGTCATCTCCAAGGTCATCTCCACGCCGGTATTGTATAGTTACTCGTAAATTAGAGTCAATCTATATCTAGAGTCACTTCCCACTGCTTCGCACGGCGCATTTTCACGTGACAAGCTCGCACAGGCCACCTAGCAAGGAGCTTTCCCGATGTCGGAACTGAACCGTCGCCTCGTTCTCGCTCGCCGACCGCGCGGCATGGTCGACCCCGAGATCGTGCGTCTCGAGAGTTCGGCGCGCCCTGAGCCCGGGCTCGGAGAAGCGCTCGTCAAGGTGACCCATCTCTCGATCGACCCGACGATCCGGACCTGGATGAACGATGCCGTGAGCTACCTACCGCCGATAGCCATCGGAGCTGTCATCCGCAGCGGCGGGATCGGCGAGGTGGTCGAGTCGCGCAGCGACCGCTACCAGGTGGGTGACGTCGTGTTCGGGATGCCGGGCTGGCAAGAGTACGCCATCGCCGACGAGAGCGACCGACCGATGAGGAAGCTCCCCGACGCGCTCGACCCGCCCACCGCCCTCAACGTGTTCGGGATCAACGGCATGACCGCGTATTTTGGGCTTCTGGACGTAGGAGGCCTGCAGGAGGGGGACTGTGTCGTCGTGTCCGGAGCGGCCGGGGCCACAGGCTCGACGGTCGGTCAACTGGCAAAGCTCAAGGGAGCTTCCCGGGTCGTAGGCATCGCGGGCGGGCCGGGGAAGTGCGCTTATGTCGTAGACGAGCTGGGTTTCGATGGCGCCGCCGACTACAAGGGGCCGGAGCTTGCCGCCAGGTTGCACGAGCTGTGCCCCGCGGGCATCGATCTGTACTTCGACAACGTCGGCGGCATGATCCTCGACACCGCCCTGGCGCAGCTGGCGATGCGGGGGCGCGTCGTTCTCTGTGGAGCCATCGCGGCCTACAACGCCACCGAGATCCCACCGGGTCCATCCAACTACGTCAACTTGATCCCGCGCCGAGGACGCATGGAAGGCTTCATAGTCAGCGACTATGCCCGTCGCTTCCCCGAGGCACAGGCAGAGATTCTCTCTTTCCTCCGAGATGGCAGGCTGAAGCATGCCGAGCACATCGTCGAGGGCCTCGAGCAAGCGCCCGATGCCCTCAACCTGCTGTTCAGCGGTGGCAACACTGGCAAGGTCGTCGTGAGGCTGTGAGCACGGCGAGGTCCGCGCCTCCTAGGCTGCCACCAAGAGCGATCGAGCACAGAGCCGAAAGGACAGACCCTTGACCATCAAAGTCGGTGACCGACTCCCCGATGTCGAAGTGCAGACCATGACCGACGGTGGACCGAAGCCGGTGCGCACAGGCGAGGCCCTCGGCAAGGGCAAGGCGGTGCTCTTCGCGGTGCCGGGTGCCTTCACGCCAACGTGCTCTGACCACCACCTACCGGGTTTCGTGATGCGCGCCGAGGATCTAAGGGCCAAGGGCGTCGACACGATCGCATGCATCGCGGTGAACGACGCCTTCGTCATGGGAGCCTGGGGTCGAGACCAGAATGTCGGATCAAGCGTCCTCATGCTTGCCGATGGGAACGGAGCCTTCGCGAGCGCAGTCGGCTTGGAGCTGGACGGCAGTCCTTTCGGCCTCGGCCAGAGGTCGCAGCGCTATGCCCTCATCTGCGACGACGGCGTGGTCACCCACGTACTGGTCGAGCCTGCAGGTGGACTCGACGTCAGCTCGGCCGACTCCGTGCTGGCTGCCCTTTGACACAGGCAGGGGAGGGGTCCCTGCTAGAGGTGGCGGGCGGCCCCTTTGCGACGGTGCTGGCGGATCCCCCGTGGCGGTTCCAGAACCGGACCGGCAAGGTCGCTCCCGAGCACCGCCGGCTGGCCCGCTACGACACGATGGCGGCCACGGAGATCGCTGCCCTGCCGGTGGCAGAGGTCGTCGCGGCGCAAAGCCACCTCTACCTTTGGGTTCCGAATGCCCTGTTGGCCGAGGGCCTCATGGTGCTCGAGCGGTGGGGTTACACCTACAAGGCCAACGTCGTCTGGCACAAGGTCCGGAGGGACGGTGGGTCGGACGGGAGGGGGGTGGGTTTCTATTTCCGCAACGTCACCGAGCTCATCCTCTTCGGCGTCCGAGGCTCGATGCGGACGCTGCCACCGGGCCGGAGCCAGGTCAATCTGATTGCCACGAGGAAACGGGAGCACTCGCGCAAGCCAGACGAGCAGTACGACCTGATCGAAAACTGCTCGCCGGGCCCCTATCTCGAGCTCTTCGCCCGTTACCCGCGGCCCGGCTGGTCGGTGTGGGGCAACGAAGCCACTGCCGAGACCGCTCCGCGCGGGCGCGTGCACAGAGGCTACGGCGGCAGCTAGGCCGGGGTGGCCGGGCCGGGCGCCCAGAGCGGGCTGGACGAACTTCGAGGCAGAACCTCGTGCCTGGAGTGACCGGACACCACCCTCTCCGGTCACATTGCGCACAAGGTTCAGGTCGAACGCTGCCCAAGTCGACCTCCAAAGATGCACGCGCCTCCTGGCTCGAGCGATCTGGGCCGGCGGATAAGCCCACGGCCTCTCGCGTCAGCGAAAGTCCCGCGAAGGTGTCACTGCGAGCATGAAGTCGACCTCTTCGAGATATTCGGCGACGATGTTGGCGTTCGACGGTGCGTCGGGGTGAGAACCGGCCGCCCGCTCGAGGCGGCCACGCACGAGCATGACGATGGCCGAGCGCGCGGGGCACCGGTAACGGACCCACAACCCTGCCGAGCAGACGACGTTGACGAGACCTGTCTCGTCCTCGAGATTGAAGAACGTCACCCCACCTGCTGTCGCCGGGCGCTGCCTGTGGGTGACGACCCCCGCGATCGTGACCTTGGCCCCGTCGGACACGCCGATCAGGGTCGCGATCGGGACAACACCCCGGCGGTCGAGCTCTACTCGTGCGAAACTCATCGGTGACGAGTGCGGCGAGAGGCCGAGGGTCTGCAGGTCTGCTGTCATCTCCTCGAACGCGCTCATAGGGGGCAATGTCGGTGCATCGGTCCCGACGATCACACCCGGGAGCCGTCCCGGACGGGACTGAGCTGCCGCGCCCGCCGCCCAGAGCGCCTCGCGCCGGCCGTAGGCAACCGTGTGGTCGCGCGCACCGTGGGTATGGTCAGGAGAGGATCGCTTGTCACCCAGCCCACTCAGGGCCCCTGCCGTCGCCAAGGACTCGAGCGCCGTCCTGTCGGCGCCCGTCCGCCGAGCGAGATCCTCGAGGTCGACATAGGGTCGCCCGGCCGCGATCTGCATAGCAAGCTCGCTCCCTATGCCCTTCACGGAGGTAAGACCGAGACGAACGAGGGGATATGGCTCGCCACTGAGCTGACTGGGTGTGCCGGCCTCGCTGAGTGCGCCGGCCTCGCTGGGTGCGCCGGCCTCGCTGAGTGCGCCGGCCTCGCTGAGTGCGCCGGCCTCCAGCGAAGCCACGGCCTCGCTCCGGTTC
>CAZAMA010000106.1:6951-10111 GCA_964485645.1 uncultured Acidimicrobiaceae bacterium
GCCGGCCTCGCTGAGTGCGCCGGCCTCCAGCGAAGCCACGGCCTCGCTCCGGTTCACGTCGGGACCGAGCACTCTCACCCCATGGCGGCGGGCGTCGGCCACAAGGCTATGTGGTGCCCAGAAACCCATCGGCTGCGAATTCAGCAACGCCGCCAGGAACGCCGCCGGGTAGCGCAGCTTCAACCATGCGCTCACATACACGAGGTAGGCAAAGGACACCGAGTGGCTCTCGGGGAAACCGAAGTTGGCAAAGGCCCGCAACTTGTCCCATATCTCCTCGGCGACTGCGCCGGTGATGCCCCGTTCGGTCATGCCACCAAAGAGGCGGACACGAAGACGTTCCATGCGTTCGGCTGATCGTTTCGACCCCATGGCTTGGCGCAGCTGGTCGGCTTCGGCCGCCGAGAAACCCGCTGCATCTATCGCCATCTCCATCAATTGCTCCTGGAACAACGGGACGCCGAGGGTCTTGGCAAGGCACCGTTCGAAGACGGGATGCAGGTATGTCACAGGCTCGAAACCGTTTCGCCGCCTTATGTACGGGTGCACTGATCCACCCTGGATCGGGCCAGGGCGGATGAGGGCGACTTCGACGACAAGGTCGTAGAAGCACCTCGGCTGCAGCCTTGGCAGGGTTGCCATCTGCGCCCGGCTCTCGACCTGGAAGACACCCACCGAGTCACCCCGGCAGAGCATCTCGTAGACCGCCTCCTCCTGTGGGATCGTGGCGAGATCGATGCTGACCCCGTGGTAGGACTTCACCACGTCGACAGCCCGGTGAATGGCCTCGAGCATTCCCAGACCGAGCAGATCGAACTTCACGAGCCCGACGGCAGCACAGTCGTCCTTGTCCCACTGCAGAACGGTCCGCCCTTTCATGGCGGCCCACTCGACGGGGCACACCTCCGAAACTGGCCGGTCGCATATCACCATGCCGCCGGGGTGGATACCCAGGTGCCGCGGGAAGCCCTCTAGCTCGCTAGCAACGGCAAGAACCGACGGAGGGATGCCTGACTCCTTCTCGTTGTCGCCCTGGGCATCTCCGAAAGACGGTTGGGATCCATCGGGCTTGCCTTTCGTCTGTGCAACCGGCTCGGGGGCGACGTCATCGCGGCCCGGCCCATCGCGGCCCGGCCCATCGCGGCCTGGCCCATCGCGGGCCGCCTCTTCACTCCACCATGACCAGTGGCCCCGTTGGCGATGGCTCCCGGAACTGACGCTCCGGGGATGACCAAGACCACTCCAGCGATCGACCTGTCGCGACCATTTGTCCACCTGGCCCTGGGGGTGTCCGAAGGCTTTGCCGGCGTCGCGGACCGCCGATCGCGCCCGGTAGGACACGACGACAGCGACGAGCGCTGCACGCTCACGGCCATAGCGCCCGTAGACATACTGAATGACCTCCTCACGCCGGCCGCTCTCGATATCGACGTCGATGTCAGGCGGGCCGTCGCGCTCTGGAGATAGGAAGCGCTCGAACAACAGCCCGAGCGCGACCGCATCGGCATTCGTGATGCCAAGGACATAACACACCGCCGAGCTGGCAGCCGACCCTCGGCCCTGGCAGTAGATATTGCTGCGCCGGCAGAACTCGACGATGTCGAAGACAACCAGGAAATACCCCGGGAAACCCAGCTCCTCGATGAGGGCCATCTCGTGGTCAAGCTGGCACCATGCGCCGGACACCCGCTCCGCGTTACGAGGGCCGTAGCGAAGGGCCCCGCGCTCCTCGACGAGAGAACGGAGGTAGCTCATCTCCGTCTCGCCCTCGGGAACCGGGAAGTCGGGCAGTCGCGGGGCGACGAGTTGCAGGTCGAAGGCACAGGCCCGCCCGAGCTCGCCTGCCAGCTCGACGGCGCCTGGATAGCGGGCGAAACGCCTCGCCTGCTCGACCGGAGAGCGCAAGTGGGCCATCCCCGCAGCGGGAAGCCAGCCATCGAGATCGTCGAGCGGCTTGCCCGATCGAATGGCCGCGAGCACTCCCGCCATCTTGTGATCAGCCGGCGCGGCGTAGTGCACGACGTTCGTGGCGACAATCCCGACACCGCGGCGAGCGGCAATCTCGGCGAGGGCATCGTTGCGGGCCCCGTCGATTGGGTCGCCATGGTCCCAGAGCTCCACCACGACGTTGTCCAGGCCAAAGAGCGCCACCAACTTGTCCAGCTCCCGTGTCGCTGCTGCCGGCCCGGCATCTACGAGAGCTGCCGGGACCGTTCCTTTCCTGCAGCCGGTGAGCACGAGGAAGTGGCTGCCGGAGTGCCCCCCGAGCCGAGAGGGGTCGTGACGGGGCCTGCCTTTCTCACCTCCAGCCAGGTGTGCCTCACTCAGCGCTCTGGCAAGGCGCGTATAACCCTCCGGATCGCGTGCCAGCACGACCAGATGGGCGCCTCGGGGATCTGGGACGCGGGTCCGTGACGGAGCGGCTGCCGATCCACCGAGCGTGATCTCCGCGCCGAAGACGGTGCGAACACCGAGCTCACGCGCAGCCTCGAAGAAGCGCACCACTCCGTACAGACCGTCATGGTCGGTAAGAGCGAGAGCTTCGAGCTCGAGTCGTGCCGCCTCGGCTACGAGCTCCTCGGGGTGAGATGCCCCATCAAGAAAGCTGAAACTCGAGTGGCAGTGGAGCTCGGCATACGAAGTGGACGGCCTCTGTGCCCTCCGCGGTGTCACCCAGACGATGATACTCAGTCCTACGAACTCTTGTTCGTCGCCAACCTCATGCACCGCCGACGACGAGGTCGTAGCCTGTCTGCAACCAGAGGAGGTGAGCAATGCGCTGCCCAGCGTGTGAAGGTGACAACCCGGACGGCAAGCGGTTCTGTCAGCACTGTGGCGGATCGCTCACTGCCGCCTGCTCCGCCTGCGGAGCCCAGCTTGGGCCGCTCAGCCAGTTCTGCGGTGATTGCGGGACGCCAGTCCGGACTGCTGGTATCCCAGGCTCCTCGCCCACCGCCCCGCCTCCCGCCTCGACCCGTGTGCCCGGCGCTTCGCAGGCTTTGCGTCCGGCGCCAGGCTCGGCGCCAGGCTCGGCGCCAGGCTCGGCGCCAGGCTCGGCGCCCGGCTCGGCGCCCGGCCCCTCACCAGGCCCAACTACCGGCTCCCCAACAGAGCTGCGCCACGTCTCGGTGCTGTTCTGCGACCTCGTCGGCTTCACGCC
>CAZAMA010000107.1:0-10104 GCA_964485645.1 uncultured Acidimicrobiaceae bacterium
GAGGTGCCGAGGCGGGCCGGTGCCCCGGGCAGCTACTCGAAGGCCCACCGCGGTATCTTCGTCACCACATAGTCGATCGTCGGCTCGAAGCAGGCCGGTGTGGCCTTGGTGATGTCGTTCTGGATCTCGTCCAGGCTGTAGCCGACGGCGAGACGAGCGGCGATCTTCGCGATCGGGAACCCCGTCGCCTTCGAAGCCAGTGCCGACGAACGCGATACCCGCGGGTTCATCTCGATCACGAGCATCTCGCCCGTGCGGGGGTTGACGGCGAACTGGATGTTCGACCCGCCCGTCTCGACGCCCACGCGGCGGATGCAGGCAAAGGCCGCATCCCGCATGGCCTGGTACTCGACGTCGGAGAGCGTTTGCGCGGGGGCGACGGTGATCGAGTCGCCCGTGTGGACCCCCATCGGGTCGAAGTTCTCGATCGAGCAGACGACGACGCAGTTGTCGAGCCGGTCGCGCATGACCTCGAGCTCGAATTCCTTCCAACCGCTGATCGAGTGCTCGATCAGGATCTGGGCGACCGGGCTCGACGTGAGACCGATCCGAGCCAGGGCGGCGAACTCTGCCTCGCTGCTCGCGATCCCGGTGCCCCTGCCGCCGAGGATGAACGAGGGGCGGACGATCACCGGGTAGCCGACGTCCTTCGCGACCGCGAGCGCCAGCTCAAGGCCAGCCTCGACGTCGTACCGGTCCACGCCGTCGAGCCCGACTCGCCGGGGCGCTGTGACCACGCCTGACGCGGGCACGTCGAGGCCGATCTCGGTCATGGCAGCTTTGAACCGGTCCCGGTTCTCCGCTGTCGCGATGGCTTCGGCCTTGGCTCCGATGAGCTCGACGCCGAAGCGCGCGAGCACGCCGCTTTCTGACAGCTCCATGGCGAGGTTGAGAGCGGTCTGGCCACCCATCGTGGGAAGGAGGGCGTCGGGGCGCTCCCGCACGATGATGGCCTCGAGCACCGCGGCATCGAGCGGCTCGATATAGGTCCGGTCCGCCAGCTCTGGGTCGGTCATGATCGTCGCCGGGTTCGAGTTCGCGAGCACCACCCTGTAGCCCTCTGCCACGAGAGCCCGGCAAGCCTGGGTGCCGGAGTAGTCGAACTCGCAGGCCTGCCCGATGACGATCGGGCCGGAGCCGATGACGAGGATCGAGGAGATGTCCTCCCGCTTGCCCATCAGCGGCTGGCCTCCATGAGAAGGCGGAACTGCTCGAAGAGGTAGCGGGCGTCGTGGGGACCGGGACCCGCCTCGGGATGGTACTGGACGCTGAAAGCGCGCTCGGATCCGTAAGAGAGTCCCTCCACGACGCCGTCGTTCAAGTTGACATGGGTGAGCTCCGCGCCGCCAAGGGAGCCCTCGGCGACGGCGTAGCCGTGGTTCTGGCTGGTTATCTCGACTTTGCCGGTCGCGAGTCGCATGACGGGGTGGTTGCCCCCGTGGTGGCCGAAACCCATCTTGAACGTCTTTGCACCAACAGCAGACGCGAGGAGCTGGTGGCCGAGGCAGATGCCGAAGATCGGCACCTTGCCGACGAGCTCGCGTATCTCGGCGACGAGATGACCGAGCGCGGCAGGGTCACCGGGACCGTTCGAGAGGAAGACGCCGTCGGGCCGGCGCTCGAGGACCGCGCCCGCCGTCGTCGTCGCCGGCACCACTTCGACGTCCGCGATGCCCGTCAGGTTGCGCAGGATCGCCCGTTTCAGACCGAAGTCGTACGCGACCACCTCGAGCTGCCCGGCGGCAGAGCCGCCCGCGCCGCCCGCGCGGGGCGAGGCGGGCGGACGGGGCGAGGCGGCTGGGCCGGGCGGGGCAGCCCGGTACGAGCCTCGCGTGGTGACCTCGGCGACGAGATCGACGCCCTCGGTCCCGCGCTCGGCACGAGCGGCTTCTCGAAGCACCGACTCCGGCGCCGTCCCGAAGGCACACGGCATGGCACCGGCTTCCCGGATGTGGCGGGTGAGCCGGCGCGTGTCCACCCCGGTCATACCGGCTACGCCATGGCGGGTAAGGAAGTGCTCAAGGCTCTCGGCCGATCGCCAGCTGCTCGGCCGGTCGGTGACGTCGCGCACCACCACACCACGACAGAAAGGCCGCACGCTCTCCTCGTCCTCGGGCGAGACCCCGTAGTTGCCGATGTGCGGGTAGGTGAAAGTTATGACCTGTCCGGCATAGGAAGGGTCGGTGAGGACCTCTTGGTAGCCGGACAGGCAGGTGTTGAAGACGATCTCCCCCGTCGCCATCGACTTTGGCACCGCGCCGTCAGGTCCGGCTCCGAGAGCCCCCATCGCCTCGCCCTCGAACACCGTGCCGTCTGCGAGAACGAGCGCCGCGAGCTGCCTCATCGCTGGGCGCGCGCATCGACGACTACGGGTTCGCCCTCGTAGATCGTGTGACGGACGCGCCCTTTGAGCTTCATCGCGGCAAAGGGCGTGTTGCGGCTGCGCGAGACCATGTTGGCAGGATCGACGGTCCAGGTCGCGAGCGGGTCGAACACCACGAGGTTGGCCGGAGCCCCCGGCTCGACCGGACCGCCCTGGCGACCGCCCGAGCCAAGGTCCAGGTGCGCGATGTGCGCGGGCCGCCACGAGAGCACAGCCAGCAGGTCGGCGATTGACCACTGACCCCCAGAGATGGTGTGGAGAACGGCTAAGGAGGTCTCGAGGCCGATCATGCCGAAGGGAGCGAGGTCGAACGGCTCCTCCTTGTGCTCGGTCGCATGCGGTGCGTGATCAGTCGCGACAGCATCGATGACGCCGTCGGCGAGCCCCGCTCGCAGCGCGGCGACGTCGGCACCTGTCCTAAGAGGCGGGTTGACCTTGAAGGCGGTGCCGTATGTGGCGACCGACGCGTCCGTGAGGGCGAGGTGGTGAGGGGTCACTTCAGCTGTGACCGGCAGGCCCGCAGCCTTGGCCTGCCTGATGAGTGCCACCGAGCCGGCGGTCGAGATATGGAGGAAGTGCATCGGAGCGCCCGTCTCGCGCACGAGCGCGAGATCGCGCGCCACCATCGCCTCCTCGGCCACAGCGGGCTGGCCGGGGAGCCCAAGGCGACTGGACCAGGCTCCCTCGTGCATGTGGCCGCCGGCTGCCAAGGCCGCGTCCTCGCAGTGCTGGGCGAGCACGACTCCTAGGTCGCTCGCGTACTCGAGCGCTCGGCGCATGAGGCCGGCGTCTTGGACTCCTCGACCGTCGTCGGTGAAGAGATGGACACCGAGCGCGGCCATCTCACCCATCGGGCTGAGGGTCTTGCCGGCGCGCTCGAGCGTGATGGCACCGGCTACGGCCACCTGAGCCAGGGCGGGGCGACCGAGGGCGAGGACGTCCCGCACGACCGACGCACTGTCGATCGCCGGGTCGGTGTTCGGCATCGCCACGACGGCGGTGTAGCCGCCGACGGCAGCTGCGCGCGTTCCTGACTCGACGGTCTCGGCGATCTCGCCGCCGGGCTCTCGCAAGTGAGTGTGGAGATCGACGAGGCCAGGCGAGACAATGCACCCTTCGACCTCGAACACCCGGGTGCTCCCCTCGCTCGGACGCAGATCCGGCCCGACCGCGACGATGTCCACACCCGAGACGAGGACGTCGGCCCGGCGCTCACCCCTCTCGTCTACGACCGTCCCGCCCCGAAGCAAGAGGTCGCGCGAGTCCCTGTCACCGAAGTCGTGGGGTTTCTCAGACATCGATTGGCACCGCCGTGGGAGCGCTCTCGCTGACTGCGTCACCACTGGGGGCGAGGGGCCAACCCGAGCCGAGCAGGTGGAACAGGACGGCCATGCGGATGAGGACGCCGTTTCGCACTTGTCGGGTGATGAGCGACGACGGCATGTCCGCTGCCTCCGGGGCGATCTCCACGCCCCGGTTCATCGGTCCGGGGTGCATGACGAGCACCCGCTCGTCGAGGCGTGCCGCTCGCTCGCGCGTAAGTCCGAAACGCCTGTGGTACTCGTCGAGAGACGGCAACAGCCCCGCCTGTGCCCTTTCCCGCTGGATGCGCAGGAGGTAAACGACGTCGAGGGAGCCGAGCACGCCGTCTAAGTCCGCGGTCGCCTTCACCGGCCAGCCCTCCATCGAGGGCGGGAGCAAGGTGCGCGGCCCGACGAGCACGACCTCGGCGCCGAGGGCCGTCATCGCGATCACGTCGGACCTCGCGACGCGGCTGTGGCGGATGTCGCCGACGATGGCGATCCGCACGCCGCTTAAGTCGACGGGACCACTTCCGCCCGGCGGCGTGCGGTCCTGGAGCGCCTCGCGGATCGTGTAGCAGTCGAGGAGCGCCTGGGTCGGGTGCTCGTGCTGGCCGTCGCCACCGTTGATGACGCTTGCCCGCGTGAAGGCACGAACCTGGGCGGGAACGCCGGAGGACTTGTGGCGCACGATCATCGCGTCGACCCCCATCGCGTCGATCGTCTCGATCGTGTCGCGCAGCGACTCCCCTTTTTCCAGCGACGAGGTCGAGGCGCTGAAGGACATGACGTCCGCGGAGAGGCGTTTTGCGGCCGCCTCGAAGGAGAGCCTGGTGCGCGTGGATGGCTCGAAGAAGAGCGTGGCTACGGTCTTGCCTCGAAGGGCTGGCACCCTTGGGATCGCCCTCTCGGAGACCTCCTTGAAGGCGTCGGCGAGATGGAAGATGCCGAGCATCTCCTCCCGGTCGAGATCGGATATCGAGACGAGATGGCGTGCAGCCTGCCGCACGCTGCCCGAGCTCGAGCTTCCGCCAGGGGCGGTGCTGCTCTGGGTGCCTGCGCCGGCGTGGCTGGGGGCGTTGCCCTGGCCGCCTGCATTGTCCGGGCCGCCTGTTTTGTCCTGGCCGCCTGCATTGTCCGGGCCGCCTGCATTGTCCTGGCGGCCTGCTGCCACGGTCCCACCATCGGCGTTGCCGGCGCCCTGTGACACGGCGCTCTCGCCCACCGGGTCTGTCGTCGCGGCAGTTGTCGTCATCGCTGGCCCCTTTCGGCGACGAGCTCGCCGATGCTCACGCCGTCCGGAGTCACGTCGACGACCTCGTCGCGCCGGGTCGGCAGGTTCTTTCCCACATAGTCGGGCCTGATCGGGAGCTCCCGGTGGCCACGATCGACCATCACTGCGAGTTGGACCGCCCGCGCACGCCCGTAGTCGGCGAGCGCATCGAGCGCCGCTCGCACCGTACGGCCGGTGAACAGGACGTCGTCGACGAGCACGACCGTCGAGCCGGTCAGGTCGACAGTGATGCTCGTCACCTCCTCGGGCAGCACGGGCCGCAGCCCGATGTCGTCGCGGTAGAAGGCAACGTCGAGAGAGCCGAGCGTGACATCGACGCCCTCGATCTCCTTCAGCACGGACACCAGGCGCTCTGCGAGAGGTACACCCCCGGTCTGCAAGCCGATGACCACGACCTGATCGAGCCCGTGGTTCCGTTCGATCACCTCATGGGCAATCCGCCGGAGCGCCCTCGACACCTCATCAGCGTCCATCACCTGTGCACGGGCAAGAAAAATGCGCCCCTGGGGGCGCGCCAACCTTCGTTCTCGTTCGGCCACTCGGGCTCCCTTTCGTCCGTGCGGGCCTCGCTGGACCCGCTTCACGTCCGAGAGACGACTTTAGCGCGTGACGCTCACCGCTGCCGCGGAGACAATCGCGTGCAGGTGGTCGGAGGGTCCGGCACGCTGAGCCCCTGGTAGGATGAAGAGTTAGGCTAGCGACACATCCGATGTTCACTGGATGTTCATCAGCCTGTGCGGGAGGTCGATTCTATTCAACTTACAGAGCGTGCGCGGGCAAATCTTCTCGATGCCGCTCCGGACGCGATCATCGTAGTGGATGAGAACGGTCTTCTCGTACTCGTAAACGCTCAGGCCGAACGACTCTTCGGCTACCGTCGTGAACAGCTCATCGGAGCTCCTGTCGAGATTCTCGTCTCACTTGCGGATCCGAGATTCCACCCGTATTCGACCCGCTTTCAGCTGCCTGGTCGGCGGCGAGACGGCAGCGAGTTCCCGGCGTCGATCTCGGTGTCGACAATGGTAACCGCCGGTGGGCTTCTGACCTCTGCGACTATCCGAGACGTCACCGAGCGCATTGAGGCCGAGGCGGAGCTGATCCGCGAGAAGACGGTCGCCGAACGCGTGCGCCTCGAAGCCGAGGTCGACCGCATCACGGCCGAGGGGGAGAAGACGGTCGCCGAACGCGTGCGCCTCGAAGCCGAGGTCGACCGCATCACGGCCGAGGGGGAGAAGACGGTCGCCGAACGCGTGCGCCTCGAAGCCGAGGCCTCGCGCGGGCGACTCGAGGCGCAGCTTCACCAATCGCAGCGCATGGAGAGCCTGGGCCAGCTCGCCGGAGGCGTCGCGCACGACTTCAACAACCTATTGGCAGTCATCTTGAACTACGCGGCATTCGTCGCCGAGGAGTTGACCAGTGCGGCCGCGACTCCGATGGGTCTGCAATGGGCGGAGCCGCTCAAGGACGTGGAGCAGATCCAGTTGGCCGCCGAGCGAGCCAGTGTCCTCACTCACCAGCTTCTCTCCTTTGCCCGCCGAGAGGTGGTCCAGGCTCATGAGCTCAGCCTCAACGGTGCGATAATCGCCATGGAGCAGATCCTTCGCCGCACGCTCGGCGAGCAGATCGAGCTCGTAATCAAGCTCCCGGAGAGCTTGCCTATGATCATGGCTGACTCGGGTCAGATAGAGCAGGTCATCCTCAATTTGGCCATCAATGCTCGCGACGCGATGGCGGCAGGAGGCACGCTGACGATAGACACCTCGGTGAGGACGATCACCGAGAACGACAGCTCCTTTGCAGGCGCGCCGGCGGGGTCCTATGTCAGTTTTCGTGTGAGGGACACCGGAGTAGGCATGTCTGCAGAGGTCCGTGATCGAGCCTTCGAGCCTTTCTTCACGACAAAGCCCCGCGGTGAGGGCTCCGGCCTCGGTCTGGCAACGGTGTACGGGATAGTGTCGCAGTCTGGAGGCTATACGCGTATCTATACCGATGAGGGTGTGGGGACTTCAATCACCATCCTTCTTCCCGCCGCCAGGCAAGGTGCCGCGCAGGACGAGCCTGATGGACCAGTAGATCTCCTCAAGCCACTGCTGGGAACGGAGACAATCCTTGTCGTCGATGACGAAGAGGCTCTCCGCGAAGTAACCCGCCGGATACTGACCCGCAACGGCTACACCGTCTTGACCGCATCGAGCGGTGCCCAGGCGATCGAGATCGCGGCATCGCACGACGGGCCCATAGACCTCGTCCTCACCGACGTGATCATGCCGGCGATGCAGGGACCGACCGTCGCGAACAAGGTAAGGCACCTCCGGCCCGACATCCGGGTGCTCTTCATGTCCGGCCACGCCCAACCTGTCCTCGAGGCAGAGTCTGTTCTCGGAACCGACTTCCAGCTGGTCGAGAAGCCGTTTGACCAGGCGATGCTGATGGAGAACGTCCGACGGGTGCTCGATCGCCATGAGTGAGGAGAAACCGGTCCGAGTAGTCGTCATCGACGACCACGAGATGATCCTTCAGAGTTTAGTGCGCTTGCTCCGTGACGATCCGCGGATCGACGTCGTCGGCACGGCGCTCACGGCAGCGCAGGGTATCGAGATCACTCGACAAGTCCGGCCCGACGTCGTGATCATCGACTACGTGCTGCCGGACATGGTCGCCCCCGACGCGATGCCGGTGCTGCGAAACGTATGCCCCGAGGTCAAGATCGTCACTTTCTCCGGCTCGCTACGCCCTGGTGCGCTCTATGCCTCGATGAAGGCCGGCAGCTCTGCATGGGTTCGTAAGACCCGAGCAATCCAGGAGCTCCGCGACGTGGTGCTGAACGTGGCCGCCGGGCATCCCGTGGCCATCGAAGAGTTGGAGTCACTCCCGTCGCTCGACCAGTTGACAATCCACTATCAGCCCATCGTCGTGCTCGCTAGTAGGCAAATCGTCGGATTTGAGGCTCTGGTCCGTTGGCAGCACCCAGTACGGGGGCTGCTCTACCCAGCCGCGTTCCTGCCACTTGCGGAGGAGACAGGCCTCATCGCGGAGATCGATCAGTGGACATGGGAACAGGCGGCACGCCAGCTCAAGGATTGGCAGCAGAGATACCTCTCGGCTCCTGCTATTTGGATGAGCGTCAACGCGTCGGCGAGCGACCTGTCGGATCGAGACCTGTTCGAGTCGATCTCGAGCATGGTCACCGGTGCCAGCATCGATCCTTCCGACCTCGTCATCGAGGTCACCGAGTCGGTGCTGCTCTGCGAGACCGAACAGACGATGCTCTTCCTCCGACAGCTGAAGGAGCTCGGGGTGGGCTTGGCGCTCGACGACTTCGGCACCGCCTTCTCGTCGCTCTCTTACGTCCGCCGGTTTCCCTTCGACCATCTAAAGCTCGACATCTCCTTCACCTCGGAGTTGCCGCGCTCGACTCGCTCGATGCTGCTCGTGGAGGAGATCTGCCACTTGGCGACGTCGATGGAGATGAAATGCATCGCCGAAGGAATCGAGCTGCAGGAGCAGGCTGATGCGCTGCTAGGAGTCGGCTGCGAATTCGGGCAGGGGTACTTGTTCTCCCGGCCGCTTCCCGCCTCGGACTGCGAGGCTCTCCTTGGTGCCGTCTCGCGACCACGCCTCGGCACCGACCTGCTGCCACGCGGCGCTTGATAGATGCTGCATGTTGCATGTCCCGGCAGGCCATCGCAGGCCTGGCTCGCGACCACGCCGAAGAGGCGAGGTCATCTGGAACGGACCGGATGACTCCAGGGCTCTCCCACGTCGATGATCTCGACGACGCGGCGATGGGTGCCACTTGGGAACCGCCCTATCGCGGGTGAGCCCGGAGAGAACACGAGGGCGACCATCTGGCCATGGGTCGGGACCCCAGGGCCTGTGCCTCTAAGTCCTAGGGAGATCGCCTGCACTTCTACTACGACTGGCGAGCGGCTGTTTGCCGCGAGAGTAACGTCCGCGGTGCCACGTTGCTGTGTGACGTTCACCGTGGCATCTTTTCGTCGGCGCGCCTTCGTCGGCGCGGGCGTCCTTATTTGCACGGCTGTTGCCGGCTCGGTGAGTGCGCTCGGGCCTCGACGCGCCATCGCGTTGCTTGCTAGGACGAGGGCACCGACAAGAGCGAGGACGCTCGTCAGCGCGAGCGACGCGGCCACCACGCGGCGGCGGGCGAGAGCAGAGACGGCGTGGCGTGCCCAGCTTCGTGCCGCCCCGAGAGCAAAACCGCCGAGGATTCTGAGCCTTCGGCCTCCCTCGTCCAACAACCGGTCGCTCAGCTCGCCCGCCTCGTGACCATGGCGCATGCGCCAGTCGGCCGGGTAGGCCGCGATGAGGACGCGGGTCAGCTTCTGCGTCAAGCGGTCACCTGTCACGCACCGAGACTCCGCAGCCTGGTGCCGAGCGCTCTCGTCAAGCTCGAGAGGCTGTCGTGGTAGGAGCGCAAGGCGACGAGGCCGTTACTGCTCAGTTGATAAGGGAGCCGTCGGTGCTCAGCGGGAAGTGCCTCGATAAGACCGCGCTCCTCCAGCCGGTCGAGCGCTCCGTACAACGTGCCGGGCGTGAGGCGGACACCGGAGAAGGACTCGATGTCCTTGGTGAGCGCGTAGCCGTGCTTTGGACCCGACACAAGGCTCGTAAGGATCAGGACTCCCGGGTTGTCGTAGCGCCCAAGCGAGGTCACCTGGGTCTTTCCTGCACCTCTGCGCACGGCCATTCTGGCCCCTTCATCACTTGCCATCCGGTATACCGTGAGACGGACTATACAGACACGCCGGGGCGGGCGCAAGGCTGCGGGCTTGACCATACAGAGCAAGGCGAGAGCGGCCTGGCGAGAGCCGATGTCCGCGCCCCGGGGCGTTAGAGAGAAGGCCGGGCTGCACATGGCGGAGAACCCTGGTGCCGGCGCCCTGCCTCAGTACGCCTCCCCCAAAACGACTGAGACCTCCCGAAAAGGGTGGGAAGCGCGTGTGGAGCAGTAACAACTGATTGACGATGAGAGACTTGCTGGTGATGTCTCGTCACCGGAGTGAGCCGTAGTGTTCGAGCGCTTCACCGACAGGGCGCGACGAGTCCTGGTCCTTGCCCAGGAGAGCGCCCGGCTACTCGGCCATAACTACATCGGCACCGAGCAT
>CAZAMA010000108.1:0-8040 GCA_964485645.1 uncultured Acidimicrobiaceae bacterium
GGCAGTACGGGCGCCAACGAGCCGCTCGTGCCTGCGGGAACCAACCCCGCAGGCGGCGAGGCCGTGCTGGCAGCGGAGAGCTACATCGGCGTCCCCTATGTCTGGGGCGGGGCCAGCCGCTCCGGTGTCGACTGCTCGGGCCTCACGATGCTCGCCTGGGAGGCAGCCGGCGTCAATCTCGAGCACGGTGCGACTGCGCAGTACGCGGAGTCGACGCACATCGCTCCGTCCCAGATAGAGCCGGGCGACCTGATCTTCTACCATTTCGCCAACGACGGGCCGTGGCCGATAACCCATGTCGCGATGTACATAGGTTCGGGTCCCTACGGCACCCAGACGATCCTGCAGGCCGCCGAACCAGGAGCCAACGTCGGCTACTACCCCATGTACTGGGGCGGTTACGTAGGAATGGGTCAGCCTTAGGCCCAGGCAGTCCGTTGCCGGTACCATCCTTTCGGTGGTGCCCCAACCTGCGCGTGGAGAGCTTCGCTCAGATCCGGCACGTCGGAGCGACGTCGACGAGTGGGGACGCTCCGAGCGTTGGCGTCAGGTCGCGAGACACGTCGGCGGCTGCTACTACCACAGGTGGTTCCGCGTCGAGTGGGAGGGCATCGCCAACATCCCCCTCGAGGGAGGAGCGCTCCTTGTCGCCAACCACGGCGGCGCGCTGCCTGCCGATGCCCCGATGATCATGCAGGGGATCGAGGAGCAGCTCGGCCGGCCCGTCTACGGCCTTGCCGACAGCTTCTTCCGTACGGTGCCGGTAGTGGGCACGATCTGGAGTCGCGCCGGGGGCGTGCCGGCACACCCCGACAACGCCGAGCGCCTCCTCCACGACCACGGCCAGCTCGCTCTCGTGTTCCCCGAAGGGGAGAAGGGCCCGAGCAAGCTCGTATCCGAACGGTACCGCCTGCGGCGCTTCGGGCGGGGGGGTTTCGTCGAGACGGCAATGCGGGCCGGCGTACCGATAGTGCCCATAGCCGTCGTCGGCGCCGAGGAGTCGATGCCCATCCTCCGGCGCCTGCCGAGAGCCGCAAAGGCCCTCAAGCTCCCGTACCTTCCCCTCACGGTAAACCATCTTCTCCTCGGACCGGTGCTCGGATCGATCGTGCACCTGCCGGCGAAATTCCGTTTCCGTGTCCTTGAGCCGGTCACCTTCGACGTGGAGCCAGGAATGGCGAAGTACGAAAGGGGTCGGGTCATGGACGAGGCCGAGGCGATCCGCCAGCACCTCCAGGAAACCCTCTACGACATGCTCTCGCACCGCCGCAGCATCTGGTTCGGTTGATGGGACGGCGTATCCTCATCACGGGGCTCGACACCTTCTGGGGCGGCCGCGTCGCCGCCGCTCTCGAAGCCGACCCTGGAGTCGAGATGGTGCTCGGCATGGGCACGGGCACCCCGTCTGTTCCACTCGAACGGACCGAATACGTGCGGGCGGACAGCAGCTACTCACTGCTCGCCCGCATCGTGCAGGCAACTCAGGTCGACACGATCGTCCACACCTTCCTCGTCGTGGACTCGTCTGCGATGTCGGCACGTGCGATGCACGAGATCAACGTGATCGGGACGATGAACCTGCTCGCCGCAGCCGGCGCCGCCAACTCCTCGGTCCGCCAGGTGGTCGTCAAGTCGTCATCTCTCGTCTACGGCGCCAACCCCGCCGATCCCGCCTGGTTCAGCGAGGAGACCCCCCGCTCGCGCCCGGCTCGCTCTCGTCTGGAGCGTTCGCTCGTCGAGGTGGAGGGCTACGTAAGGGATTTCACCGAATCGAACCCCGCTGTGACCGTCAGCCTGCTGCGCTTCGCCAACGTGCTCGGGAGGGAGATCACCACGCCGATCAGCCGCAACCTCGCGCGCGGCGTGATGCCCTGCATCGCCGGCTTCGATCCCTTGATCCAGTTCGTGGCAGAAGACGACGCCGTGCGATGCCTCGAGTCGGTGGTCCTCGGCTCTATCGGAGGCACCTACAACGTCGCCGGCGACGGCAAGATCCCGGTGAGCGAAGTCGCGAGCATCATGGGTGCCCGCCTCCTGCCGCTCTCGCCCCTGCTCACGCGCCAGGTCGCGGCTCCGCTCATCCGGCTCGGGTGGCTCGACCTTCCCGGGGAGCTCGAGAGCCTGCTCCGATTCGGCCGGGGCACCGACACCTCGAAGCTCAAGTCGACGGGTTTCGAATTCTCGACCAGCTCGGCCGGCGCAGTGGCGCGCTATGCCGAGACGATTCGGCTGAGAAAGACGGTGGGGCCACATCTCACCCCTTACCGTTACGACGCCGACGTCGAGGCGTTCTTCAAGCACTCGCCGGCGATCGTGCGACCGCCGACAGACCTCAAAACGTGGTCTGCTCGCTCAGCCACTGCCGCAAGTACCGCTCGCGCCGCTCGGTCCACTCCTCGCTCGTGACCGCATAGCGAACGTGGTCCTCCCACTTGCCGTCGATCTCGAGATAGCGAAGGGCGATACCTTCGCCTCGCAGCCACAGCTTTTGGGCCACCCGACGGCTCGGGCGGTTCCTCGGGATGATCGAGATCTGGAGCCGGTGCAACCCCAGATCCTCGAACGCGAACCGGAAGAGAAGTACGCAGGCCTCCGGCACGTAGCTGCGGCCTGCCTGCATCTGGTCAATCCAGTAGCCGACATAAGCGTTCTGGAAGGGACCTCGCTGTACCGAGGAGAGGTTGACCTCGCCGACGAAGCGGGGCCCGGCGAATATCCCGAAAGCGAAACCCGTGCCGAGCTGCCGCTCCCTTTCCCTCATGGCACACCGGGTGGCAAAGCTCTGCCGATCCTCGGGAGGGTACGGCGCGCTGGCGGGCCGAGGCTCCCAAGGAAGCAGCCAGTCGCGACACCTCGTCCTCACTTCTTGCCAGGCCTCGAAATCCTCTTCACGCAGGGGCCGCAACCTGACTCTGCGGCCGGTGAGCTCGGTGGAGACGCCCGGGGCGGTCAATTCAGTCATGCCACCTCGCGCGACGGGTCTGAACACGTCACGTCCCTATCGTGGCAGATTCCCAACGCCAAGCGTACGATGGTCCCGTGGGTCCAAGCGTCAGCGGCGATGCCTTGCCGGCGCTGCCCTTTCCAGCCCGACAGTCATGACAGCCAGCGCCACCACTAAGGAGTCCGGACGCTCGGGCGAGTACGTCGTCCTTGTGGTGGGCATGCACCGCAGCGGTATGTCGCCGGTCACCGAGGCCCTGAGCCGTCTCGGGCTTCACCTCCCGAGAGGGGAGGATCGACTCGAGCCCACACGGGGCAGCGAGCGTGGCCGCTTCGAGAGCATGGGTCTCGTCACCGAGAGCGACGAGGCCCTCCGCCGCCTCGGTGGCTCCTGGGACGCTCCGCCTCCGATTCCGCGCGGCCATGCGGCCGCGGAGGAGTTGACATCGATGGTCGAGCGCGCGAGGAGATCCTTTGCGGTCGCGTGCGGCGAGCGCGCGGGGTCGGTCTGCTGGACGGATCCGCGCACGGCACTGCTGCTGCCGTTTTGGCGCCAGGTGATCGAGAGGCCAGTGGCAGCCGTCCTCTGCTTGCGCCATCCCCTGGAGGTGGCTCGGTCGCTCGAGGAGCGCGACGCGATCGCGCTCCCGGACGGACTCGCGCTCTTCGAGCGCTACCTCCGCAGCGCCGTTGCGGGCTTGGACGGCCTCCCCGTGTTCGTTTCTGACTTCTCCGATGCCTTGGCCGAGCCAGGCTCATGGAGCCGAGACGTGTCCAGCTGGCTCGACGAGGTCGGGATCGTGCCGGCGGGCACTTCGGCTCAGGGCGGATCCGAGCTCCCCTTCGAGGATGCCCGGCGGCACTTTCGCGATGGTGACGGACCAGTCGAACCGGGAGAGCGCCGGTTGGCGGCTGCACAGCAGGAGCTGTACGACGAGTTGCTCGCGCTCCGCGGACCCCATCGGTCGTTTCGCTACGAGCCGGCGTCGCCTGAGTCGCTCTGGACGACCTACGCGCTCGGGCAACGCCGCGATGCAGCCCGCATGTGGCACGGAATCGAGTGGCTCGGTCACGAGCTGGCGGGTCACCTGCTCTTGATGTCACCGAGCGAGCCGGGGCGGCGGAGCGGCCCTCCCCCGCCCTACCTCTTGAATGCGACGGAGGACGAGTACCGGTACAGGAGCTGGCTGGAGGCTCGGGGCGAAGACACCTCTACTCGAAGTGTCGCCCCCGAGGAGCTGCTCGCGTCGGGTGAGGCGACGACGGGGTACAGCTCGGCTCTAAGGCGACTGGGTCTCAAAGCGGTCGGGGCCAGGGCGGTCGGGGCCAGGGCGGTCGGAGCCAGGGCGGTCGGGGCCAAAGCGGTCGGGGCCAGGGCGGTCCTCGGACGGCCCGCGGTCGGCCGGCCCGCGGCACCTTCGGTTGAGCCACCGATCAGAGACCGACCGCTGTTCAGTGTGGTGGTGCCGTGCTACCGGACGTCGATCGCCATGTTGGACCAGTGCGTCTCCTCGGTGCTGGCCCAGAGCTATTCCGGATGGGAGCTCTGTCTTTGTGACGACGCATCCGGCGACCGCGCCCTCTCGGATCGCCTGGCGTTCCTGGCCGACTCCGACGCGCGCATCTCATTCACGACGCGGACCGGCAACGGTGGCATCTCGGCTGCCACCAATGACGCCTTGGCCCTCGCGAGAGGCCGGTATGCCGTCTTTTTGGACCATGACGACGAGCTTGCGCCGGGCGCCCTCGGGCGCATTGCCCAGAGCATCGAGGAACGGCCGGAGGCCGACCTCATCTACTCCGACGAGGACAAGATCGACGCTGCGGGCCGGCGCTTCATGCCGAGCTTCAAACCGGACTGGTCACCCGACCTGCTCACGTCCAACGCCTACATGTGCCACGTCCTCGTCGTCCGGCGCGACCTCGTCCACGAGCTGGGTGGTCTCCGCTCGGAGTTCGACGGCGCCCAGGACTACGACTTGATGCTCCGCGTAAGCGAGGTCACGAGCGCGATCGTCCACATTCCCGAGATCCTCTACCACTGGCGCACGGCCCCCGGCTCGGCGAGCGGCGACGCGGATGCCAAGCCCTGGGCCTTCGAGGCAGGCCGCCGCGCGCTCGAAGACGCGGCGCGACGCCGGGGGATCACCGCCACGGTCGTCCACCACCCGAGCGTTCCCGGCAGCTACCACTTCATGCGCGAGCCGCGGAACACCCAGCTCGTGAGTGCCATCATCCCGTTTCGCGACGAGCCTGCCCTCACAGCCGCGTGCTACCGCTCGTTCGTCGAGTCTCCGGGGTACGACAACTTCGAGATCCTCCTCGTCGACAACGACAGCGCGCTGCCCGAAACCAGGGCTCTTCTCGAGGACCTCGCCCGGGACAGACGGGTCCGCCTGGTCGAAGCTCCCGGACCCTTCAACTGGGTGACCATCAACAACGAGGCTGCCCGCAAAGCTCGCGGCGACCTCCTGCTCTTCCTCAACAATGACGTCGTGGCCCGTTCGCGCGGATGGCTGGCGGCGATGGTGGCCCAAGCCGAAAGACCAGAAGTCGGTGCGGTCGGTGCGCGCCTTTTGTACCCCGACGGCACGATCCAGCATGCCGGCGTCATCGTGGGCGTGGGCTGGGCCGCAACCCATGTCCAGCAGGGTCTGGACGGCGACAAGCCCGGTTACCTCTCGCTCACTACCGTGACGCGGAACTTCTCGGCTGTCACGGGCGCTTGCCTCATGTCGCGACGCTCGGTGTTCGAAGAGGTGGGGGGTTTCGAGGAGGAGCTACCGATCGCGTTCAACGACATCGACTACTGCCTGAGGCTCCGACGGCTCGGGCTGCTCGTGGTCTACACGCCGCTCGCCGAGATGATCCACTATGAGTCGAAGAGCCGTGGCAACAGCGACGACGTCAAGGAAGCACCGTTCTTCCGGAAGCGCTGGCGCTCGTTGATGCTGGCTGGAGATCCCTACTACAACCGGAATCTGGGCCGTTTCGACAACGGTTGCCGGCTCCCGGTCGAGGAAGATGAGGAGCGATGGGAGAAATTCCTCTCGATGCTCGGCGAGTCGTCGACGAGCTGAGGTCGTCACGGCGCGAAGTCGGCACCGTAGCGCCAAAGGTATGGGCGCCGTCGGAGTCGTTCGACTCCACGATCGCGCAGCTGAACCGTGTGCCGGTTCATCTCAACGACCATCTCGGCTGGATGCACCAGAACTGGGACCTACGCGCCCTGCTGGCGCCTCCGCCCGCCACGGGGGCCAAGGGCGTAGCCCGGCGAGTGGCACACCGGGCGGTGATGGCAGTCCTTGGTCCGTACTTCGACCGGCTGCAGGACTATCTCGGCGTGAACGTCCGCGCGCTCGATGCGGTGGCGAAACGCACAGACGATGAATCCGTTGCCCAGCTGCGCCTCATGGGGGCCGTGCGTGCCGATCTCATCGACTTTGCCCATCACGTCGACGAGCGGGTGAATGACTGAGACGGTCGCCATGCCTGTTGGCGGCGGGTCAGCGGGGTACGGCGCACCGGGCGGCGGGTCAGCGGGGTACCACGTCGAGATTCCCGGCATGGGCGCGTCCGCCGGTGCGGACGAGCTCGCCGACCACAGGCCACGAGTTGTCATAGTCACCGGGGCCTGGGCTTCGAACGGCGGGGAGCACGCCGCCGCGACGAGAATCCTGGCCGGTGCGATGGCTCTGCACGCTCGAGTCGTCATCGTGAGCATCGAAGACCGTTCCAAGCCCCGATCCCGGCCGCCTCGGCTCAGGTATGACGGTGTCTTCCCGGTTCACTCGGTTGCGGCTCCCCCTGGTAGCACCGACCTCGGGGACGGCGCGGGGGCTGACCGCGCGAGCCGCTCAGCGGGCAGCACGGGAGGAGGCTGGGGCGCGGGGGCCGGCGCCGGCAACGCCGCCACCTCCTTGCGTGCCAGCCTTGTACGGGCTGCTCTGTGCCGCCAACCGGGCGGGCTCCTGCCCGAAGTGGCTGCCCGGGGCCTGCTCGAACGGGCCGCACTCGTCTCAGAAGAGGCGCTCACCGCGACGATGGATCAGCGTCCCGATGTCGTCGTGCTCGCGGGTCCGGCGACGTATTGGATGAGCGGAGCTCTGCCTTTCGGCCCAACGCGACCCAGGGTCGTCCTGCTTCCGCTCTGCGGCGACGACCCGGTGTTGTCCTCCCAGGCCTTCCGGCCGATAGCCGAGCGCTGTGATGCGATCGGCGTCTTGTCCGAGGTGGAGCTGCAGCGAGTCGCAGCGGGACTACGAGCTGACCGCGCGCCTGATCTCCGTCACATCCGCCTCGCCCTGCCCGTGAACCAGCTTGCCGCCGCGTCCGCCATGGCAGGCGTTTCGACCTTCGGGGCCTACGTACTCGTGATCTCGGCTTTCGGCGACGATCCGGCCAGCTGGCGGTGTCCCCAGCACGACTACCTGCGCCACTTCTTCGGTGATGTCGCGATCGCAGAGGTGCGCCGGCATGGCTGGCTGGTGACCGGATCCGGGCGGCGTTTCGACATGACGTGGACCCCTACGCGCGTGAACCTCTGGCGTCTTATGGCGCGAGCGTCTGTCACCGTCGATATGCGACCGCCGGGCCCGATCGGCAGGGAGACAATCGAATCCCTCCTGTTCGGGACGCCGGTCGTGGTTCCAGACTCATCCGTGGCGGCCGAGCATGCGGCAAACTCCAACGGCGGGCTTTGGGCCCGCAACCAGGGCGAGATGGCCGACTGCGTTAGACGCCTCCTGGACGACGACTCCCTGCGGTCTCAACTCGGTGCCAACGGGGCGACATGGGCAAGGGATCACCACAGTGACACCGACGCCTTCGTGTCCGATGTGATCCGCCTGGTCCTGGGCCCTCAAGTCGGGGCCGGTGGGGCCGGTGGGGCCGGTTGGGCCGGTGGGGCCACGCCCCCAACGGCATGAGGCTACGGCGGCCATAACGGGTCGGTCGGGGCGAACCTTGTGCCGGATGTGACCGCAGTGGGCACCCTCCGGTCAGTTTCTGCACACAGTTGGGTCCGGCATAGCCGGCGGCGGTGCGGCTGGGGTCCGGCGGCGGTGCGGCTCAGCCTGCTCAGCCTGCTCAGCCTGC
>CAZAMA010000108.1:8140-10026 GCA_964485645.1 uncultured Acidimicrobiaceae bacterium
TGCGGCTGGGGTCCGGCGGCGGTGCGGCTCAGCCTGCTCAGCCTGCTCAGCCTGCGAGAAGCTCGGCCACCATGCCGTCGAGAATGTCAGACTCCGACACGATCAGATCGTCGTAGCCCAGCATCTCCATGATCGCGAGCAACACGACGGCACCGCCGACGATGACGTCGGCTCGGTCGTGCTCCATGCCGGGGCGAGATCGCCTGGTCGCGACGTCCTCCGTCGCCAGAGCTCTGGCGAGCCTCGACACTTCACCCCGAGGAAGACGAGCATGGTGCACTACACGGCGGTCGTAGGACTCGAGGCCGAGCGACAGCATCGTGAGCGCCGACACTGTGCCGGCGAGCCCCACGAGCCGCCTCGCGTGGACGCCACGTGGAGTGCCAAAGGCGCGACCGCCCGAGGGGCCGACGTCGACACCCTCGCCGGTCAGCCCGGCTCCCGCGCGGGCCTCTGCCACGAAAGCTGGGTGCTCCATGGCGGCAGTCCGCACGAGCCCGGCCACATAGGACCGCGCAGCTTCGAGCTCGGCTCGGGTCGGTGGATCCGAGCCCAAGAAACGCTCCGTCACCCTCACACAACCGACGTCCAATGACACGGCCTCGACGGCCTCGACGGCCTCGGTCGCCGCACCCCCGCTTGCGCACACGAGCTCCGTAGAACCACCCCCGAGATCGACGACCAGGTACGGACCGAGAGAGAGCGGCAGCTCGGAAGTCGCTCCCCTATAGGAGAGCTGCCCCTCTGCGAGCCCCGAGAGCACACGCAGCTCTGTCCCGAGCACTTCGGCCGCGGGCTGCAAGAAGGAAGCACCGTTCACCGCGTCTCGAATCGCCGAGGTTGCCACGCCCATCACGGCCGATGCGCCGGCTGCAGCGATTGCGCCGCCGTACTCACCCAGCACTGCAAGGGTGCGCGAGATCGCCGCCGGCTGCAGCTCTCCGGAGCTGTCTACTCCCGCTCCAAGCCGGGTAATCCTCATGCGGCGATCGACAGTCACGCCGTCGGCCCGGGCGATCAGCAGCCGCGTGGAGTTGGTGCCACAGTCAACGGCGGCCACGCAGGGCACGCCGGCCTCACCGTCAGGCACCTTCCACCACGAAGTCGCTTCGATCAATCGAGAGCCGCTGGGCCACCAGCACCCCGACGGGATCGTCGGCACCCACGAGATACCAGGCGAGATGGGCGTGCAAGCACTTGACCCCGCGTCGTGTCCCGCCGACACCCCCGGCTGGCACGGCCCCCACGTAACCGGCCGGGATATGGCGCTCGCGCTCGGCCGCATAGCGCGCGTGGGCGGCCTCGAGCGCCACCGGGTCCACGGCAGCCTCCGCCTCCTTCACTCCGCCTGCCGACTCGAGCCTGCTCACCGCGGCCCTGATCTCGCTCCCGACAAGCCAGAAGCGCGTCGGCATGGGCGTGGAGTCACTGAGGATCGGAGGGTTGCTGATGACTACAGGAGCTCCGGCGCGATCGCGCACCACTACCTCGAAACCCCTCGGCTCTCTCCCCAACAACCCCGCGACCACTTCTCGGTCGCTGCCACTCACTTCTTGCGGCGACGCAACGCGTACACGATCACCCGCACGAGAAACAGCGCTCCGGCCGCGCTCGCGAACGGGATCAACCGTCTTGCGAGCGAGGGTCCGGCAATCCGCCCGATGTCGACCGGCTCGGCAGGAGCTGACTGAATCCGCCGGATAGTCGACGGGGGAGGCTCGTCCGAAGTGGCCGCAGGGGCACTGGCCGCAGAGCTGGCGTGGGAGGCACCGGCGTGTGGGCCGCGAGACGGTGCAGGGGCGGAGGGAGCCGCGGGAGCCGCGGGAGCCGCGGGAGCCGCGGGAGCCGCGGGAGCCGCACCGTTCGAAGCGGCACCTGACTCGCCT
>CAZAMA010000109.1:0-4287 GCA_964485645.1 uncultured Acidimicrobiaceae bacterium
TCTTCGACGAGCTGTCCCCGCGCGACCGGCGGGACGACGAGTAGTCCGGCGCCTACGGCATCGGGCTCGGCGATCCGAAGGAGCGCTCGGACCGCTTCGAGGGGGCCTGCCAGGTGATCGTGAGCCTCTTCCGGAACGAGACGACGACCTTCGAGGGGAGCTACTTCAAGCTCAGCTCGGCCCGCTGCGAGCCGAAGCCGGTGCAACGGCCCCATCCGCCGATCTGCATCGGCGGCAGCGACGAGAAGCGGACTCTTCGAACTGCGGCCAGGTATGCCCGGCACTGGAACTTCGCCGGCGGAAGCCCGGAAGATCTGCGGCGAAAGCTCGAGGTGCTCGAGGCGCACTGCGCCGAAGTAGGGCGCGACCGGAGCGAGATCCTTGTCTCGAGCCACGTCGAGTTCGACGGCGATCCGGGCCGGACCGCTGAGATCGCCGCCTCCCTGTTCGAGGCCGGGGCCGAGCTCGGGATCGTCCAGCTGCGCCCGCCCCATGACCCGTCGGTGCTCGAACCGCTTGCCCGGCGCCTCTCAGAGGTCCGATGAGAACCCTTCCCCCAGCCCGCCACGAACAGGCCACCCGCAGCGACCAGGTCGACGATTACCACGGCGAGAAGGTACCCGACCCTTACCGCTGGCTCGAGGACACTTACTCGCTTGAGACCGCGTCATGGATCAAGCAGCAGAATGACGTGACCGAGGCGTGGCTCGGGAAGGTTGCCTCCAGAGAGGAGATCAGGGAGCGGCTTTTTCAGCTCTGGGACTTCCCGAAGTTCGGCGTCCCGTTCTCTCGGGGCGATCGGTGGTTCCAGATGCGAAACAGCGGCCTTCAGAACCAGTCGGTCCTCTATCTCATGAATCGGCCAGACGAGAACGGCCGCGTTCTGCTCGACCCGAACGAGCTCTCCGATGATGGCACGGTCGCCGTCGAGTGGTTCGCCGTCACGAAGGACGGCCGCCACCTGGCTTACTCGACGAGCGCCGGCGGCTCCGACTGGCAGACCTGGCACGTCCGGGAGGTCGAGAGCGGCAATGACCTGCCCGATCTGATCGAGTGGTCGAAGTTCTCGGTTGCCACCTGGCGAGACGACGGCTCCGGGTTCTACTACGGCCAGCTCGATCAGCCGCCGTCGGGCGGGGAGTACCTCGAGGCGACCTCCCCCCGTCGAGTCGCCTTCCACCGCCTTGGCACGCCGCAGTCAGACGACAAGGTCGTCTACTCGAAGCCAGAGGAGCCCGAGTGGGGGCCGGCCGGGCAGGTGAGCGACGACGGTCGGTACTTGATCGTCTCGATCTCCCACGGGACCCGGCCACAAGAACAGCTCCACGTCCTTGACCTCGAGCGTCCGGAGGAAGGCCTGCAGGCGGTCGTCTCCGACTTCGACTCGAAGGTCATCTACGTCACCAACAAGGAGAGAACCTTCTACCTCCTCACCGACTACGAGGCCGATCGCCAGCGCCTCATAGCGCTCGACTTAGACAACCCGGCCCGGGACAATTGGCGCGAGGTCATCGGAGAAAAGAACGCCCTCTTGCTCGGAGTCGCCTTTTGCGGCGGGAAGTTCGCCTGCCACTACCTGGAGGACGGCTGCAGCCGGCTCAGGGTCTTCGAACAGGACGGGCACTTCTCCCACGAGGTCGACCTGCCGCCGATCGGCTCGATCGTCACAGAGCGCGACGACTGCGGCATCGAGGGGAGGAGCGACGCCAGCCTCGTCCACTTCGCTCTTGTCTCCTTTCTCGACTCGGGCTCCATCTACCAGCACGATCTCGAGACCAAGAAGACGACGGCGATCTGGCAGGCGGACTCCAAGCTCGACAAACAAGGCTGCTCGAGCGAGCAAGTATTCGTCACAGCCGATGACGGCGTGAGCATTCCGTTGTTCCTTACTCGCCGTAAGGACCTCGAGGCGAGCGGGGAAGTGCCGACTCTTCTCTACGGCTACGGAGGATTCGACATCTCGATGAAGCCGAGCTACTCGGTCACCTGGAACGCCTTTGTGGAGCGGGGTGGCCTCTTGGCTGTCGCCTGTCTGAGGGGCGGGGGCGAGTACGGCCAGAGGTGGCACGCGGCGGGCATGCGGGAGAACAAACAGCGCGTCTTCGACGACTTCGCCGATTGCGCTCGTTACCTCGCATCCTCAGGTTGGACCAAGCCGGAGAGGCTGGCCATAAACGGCGGCTCGAATGGTGGTCTTTTGGTCGGAGCCTCTGTGACTCAGCACCCGGAGCTGTTCGGAGCGGCCGTGGCCGACGTCGGAGTGCTCGACATGTTGCGTTTCCACAAGTTCACGATCGGCTGGGCCTGGAAGAGCGACTACGGGGACCCCGACATAGAAGATGAGTACCGCTGGCTAAGGCCGTACTCGCCGCTTCACAACGTCGTTGTCGGGCGCCCCTACCCGCCAATCCTGATCACGACCGGGGACCACGACGACCGGGTCGTGCCGGGCCACTCCTTCAAGTTCGCCGCCACCTTGCAACAAGCCCAGTCAGAAGACCCGGTCAACACCCCCGAGCCGATCCTCTTGCGGGTCGAGACCTCGGGCGGCCACGGCCACGGCGTTCCGACCTCGAAGGCGATCGCCCGGGCGACCGACATGCTCTCCTTCCTCGAGGCCACCCTCGGAGTAAGCGCTACCAGCTAGGTTCAACGGTTAGAAGGCGGGTTGCTCGCAGGGGACATCAAAGGCCCAAGTGCGGGTCCTGTTCACGCTGAGCAAAGATCTGCGGCTGTTGCACGGTGGTGTTCTCAAAGACGTGGCGCAGGTGACCTTGAACCCGATCGACCGCAGTCTTTAGAAGTGTTCGCGTCGCGGGACCGACGCTGGCCAGGTCGCCGTCACCGAAGTACGTGAGAGCCTTGAGCGACTCGGCCGGCTGGAACTGCCTTCCGAACAAACGGCGAGCACCCGCGAGGCCCACGTGAAGTGGGACTCCGTAGTCCAGCAGAGCGGCGATGTCTGAGTAGTCCCTGGACTCGGCTCGCTGCAATATCACCTGGAGCTTGTGTGCCAGCAGGTCGGTCGGCGAAGCAACCGGCAGCACGCGCCGCAGGGCATCCTTGTCGAGCGGGGGCTTGGCAAAGAAGTCGAAGTCAACTGACTCACGGTTGCCGCACCGCAACGCAACGCAACGGCGGTGCCTCGGCCTCGAGAGGCACGACCCCGAGGCGGTAGTTCCAGAAGGACCAGGATTTCGGGCGAAACCAGCCCGCCTCGCTGTGTTCGAGGATTCTTCGCAGCACCGCCGCCTCGAAGGCGTCCTCGAGTGCACACTCGTCGTCCCAATCCCCAATGTCCATCACCTGAGCGATGAGCCTCTCGGGCCACCTGGGCGACTCCTCACCGGGCTGCCACCAGATGTAGTGCGTCAGTCCCTCGAGCAGTCCCTGCTGCTCGAGGGCTTAGATTCACGCCTTCCATTTTACCGCTCGCCCACCGCGCCCGCGAGCCGCCCACCGCGCCCGCGAGCCGCCCACCGCGCCCGCGAGCCGCCCACCGCGCCCGCGAGCCGCATACCCCCTGGCGGTGGAAGCATTCCCACCATGGCCGTAGCGGCGCACCGATCCGCCAGAGCAGCGCTGTGCATCCGGATCGCGGTGAACGTGGTCGGAGCAGCCGGCGCGGCCTACTTCGCCCGTGCCAGCCTTGTGTTCTTCGCGCAGACGCACCGCCCGATCGGCGCAGTGTTCTTCGTAGAGCAGATGTGGTTCGTGGTCGCGTTCATCGTCCGCCGCCCCGCCCGCGCAGTCAGCCAGCGGCTCCGGGACTGGCTCCTCGCCTTCGGGGGGACCTTCGGCGGCCTGCTCTTCCGGCCGATCGGCGCCCACCCGCAATGGGGTGTCGACGCCGGGCTCGGCCTCCAGCTCTTGGGCCTCGCCATGTGCATCGGCTCGCTCGTCGCCCTCGGGCGCTCGTTTGGCTTCACCGCCGCCGACCGAGGTCTGGTGCGCCGTGGTCCCTATGCCGTCGTTCGCCACCCCGTGTATGCGGCCTACGTGCTCCTGGATGCCGGGTACCTCCTGCAGAGCCTTGCACTGAGAAACGTCCTCGTGATGCTGTTCGCAGTCGCCTGCAACATCGGCCGGGTGAGGGCAGAGGAGCGCCTGCTCACCTCGTCTGGGGAGTACGACGCCTATCGCCGCGTCGTCCGCTGGAGGTTGGTGCCCGGAGTCTGGTGAGGCTCGTTCGGTCCGGGCGAAGTGCAGTGCCCGTTTCGCCGGTCACACTCTCGAGCACCGCTGCGCCCGGGCCGCCGGCGTGGGTGGTGGGCCAGTGGCTCGGCG
>CAZAMA010000109.1:4387-9737 GCA_964485645.1 uncultured Acidimicrobiaceae bacterium
GGGCCCGTGGCGCGGCGGGCCGTGGGTGGGTGGTTAGGACAGATACGCCCCGGCCAACCACCCGCGCCTCGATCCGGACCTGGGTAACAGGCGAGCACCCCAAAGAAACCCGCCCCCTCTGCTCTCCCACACGACCGCGGCCGGCTCGCCTCGGTGCAGAAGGCAACACCACTGCAGCCGGTTACCCTCGGCGCGGCTGGCCCAGTGCCGCGAGACGGCGGGCTATATCTCGCACCTGGCGCGCTCTCTCCGCTGCCGTCCGAAGGGGCTTGGTGACGCGCCAGCTCGTGCTCGCCTCGATCTCCAGCTTCGTCTCGTGGTGCGCGGTCGAGGCCGCGATAGGTATCTGGGCCTCGGCTGAGCGAAGGGAGCGCTCGAGATCCGCGATCTGCTCGGTCTTCTTGGCCGACTCCTCGGCCGCGAGCCGTCTGGAGGCTGCAAGCTCGTGAGTCAAGATCCTGCGAACCTCGTCCAACTCTTCGGCGGAGAGCCGGCGAACCTCGGCCAGCTCTTCGGCAGCCCGGAGCGACACCGCCGCGACGGCTTCCTCGCTCGTGCGATGGGCTTGCATCGCGAGCCGGCGTGCCTCGATCGCCTCGGCCAGCGCGGCTCGCTCGCCGTTGAGCGCGCCGTGCAGCCCACCGATCTCGCCACGGAGCTCAATCTCGAGCAGTCGCTTTTGGTGCAACTCGCGCGCCTGCTCGACGAGGCGGCTCATCGCCCCTGCCGGCAGCAGGATCGGCTGCGCGTCGAGTGCCCCATGGACTGCGTCTCGAGCCGACCGCCACTGACTGTCGGAGTGGTCGATATGAGAGCCGTGCTCTGCGGTCCAGCGCCGGTAGACGGAGGTGACCTCTGGCGTCTCGGAGACTCCACACCAAAGCGCCGCCCGCAGCACGACGTCCCAGTCCTCGAGCACCGGGAGGGTGGGGTCGAAGGAGAGGCCGAGGTCGCGAAAGCAGCTCCGTGGCACCGCCACCGAGCAAAACGGTGTCCGGTTCTCGAGCAGGTGGTCTACTAGGTCGAAGTGGAGCGGGAAGGGGCAGTGGGTCCGGCTCACCTGCCTGTACCCGAAGGAGTCTCCCCAGGGCTCTTCGGCGACAGGCTGCGCGGCGCATCCGGCGCGCACGACCGCGCCGGGGCGCCGCTCGGCCAGGCGCTTGAACTCGGCGACCCAGTGGGCAAGTGCGAGGTCGTCGTCGTCTAGGGCCGCGACGTAGCGTCCTCGTGCTTCTTCCACCCCGACGGCCAGTGGCCGCCCGCGCCCGCCCCCGCCGACCCGGACGGCCCGAACCTTGGCGGCGAGCCATGGAGGCACGCGGCTCACGACGCCGCAGATCTCCGAGAAGACTTCCTCCGAGACGTTATGGCAGAGAAGGAGAACCTCGAAGTCTCGCTCGCTTTGGGCCGAAAGGCTCGAGAGCGTGTCCTCGAGGGTCACGAGATGCTGGCCCCGGGTGCGCACGAGGACGCTCAGGAACACGGGGTTCGCGGCGGCCGCGCTACTCGCGCTGTCGCGAGGGGCACCGGGAAGGTAGGCCCTGATGAACTGGTTGGTGCGAGCGCCCGACCCGGCCTGCTCTCGTGTTTGGAGAAGGAAGTCGTGCAGTGGCGTCCCCGATGCGAGGGCAACGAGGTCCTCGGGGAAGTGCTGGTCGCTCGGGTCGAGAAGGAAGTCTTCGCGCGCGATCTCGCGCCAGCCGGCGAGGGCCATCTCCGCGTCGAGGCGCGCGGGTGAGAACAGCGACACGTGGGTGGCGTCGAGCAGTCCTGTTGGGGTGACGTCCCATCGGCCGAGCAATAGCTTGATCCCGATATCGGCGTGGGTGACGTTCGGGATGCTCACCACCAGCGGCGCGGCGCTGTGGTCCTCCGCGAGGTCGTGGAGAGCCGAGAGAAGGGGTGCCGGCTCGTTCAGGTGCTCGATGATGTCAAGGGCGGTCAGGCCGGCAAGTGGCCGTCCTGCCAGCAGCTCACGGACTCTGAGGACCGCCTTGCCACTATCGGAGAGGTCGAGCGCACATGTCTCGAATCCGCGTTCGGCCAGGCTCTCGAGACCGTCCGAGGCAAAGTCGATGCCGACGTAGTCGTAACCGAGCTCACGGACTGGCTCTGCGATGGCTCCGTACCCACAGCCAATGTCGACGATGACGCCGCGATCTGGCCCAACTTTGCGAAAGAGCGTCACGACCTGCGCGTAGACGCTGCCTGGGGTGTACTCGAAGCGGTAGCGCTCGCTCATGCCGACCACCGGTGCGTTGCGTAAGCGCCGTCGATGAAGCAGGCCACCCGGCCATCTGGATCTACCTGCTCGGGCAGGTTGCCCTCTTGCTGACGCCTGCGGAAGGCAGCGGCAGCTCGTTTCTGGGTCGGTGTCCCGGCGCTCTCATAGGCGGCGCACATCTGCTCGGCTCGCTCCGGTCTCGAGTACTTGTAGCTAAGCATCAGGTCGGCTTCGGTCGCGTAGTACTGCTCGTGCTCGGGCACCGAGATCGCCCCCTCTGCGGTGACGCGCTTGTCGTGGAAGACGCGCGCCGTCGGAACATAGCAGCAGCTGTAGCCGGCGAGCCGGAGGCGCCAGGAGTAGTCGACGTCATCGCCGTGGAGGAAGAACGAGTCGGGGTCGGGTCCTCCGACTGCACTCCAGGCACCGGCCGGAGTCGCCGCGCATGCGAACGAGCTCCAAGGTGTCGCTCCCGTCACCGGGTCGTACTGTTTCGGATGCTCGAAGGGGAGCTGATGGGCCTCCGCGATCCCGACAGAGGCGTCGTCGAGGACGTGCAGCAATGCGGAGATCGCGCCTGGTCCGACGGCCACGTCGGGGTTGACGAGCAGGACGACGTCGCAGTCACCCTCGTCGAACAGGCGGGCCTGCCCACCGGCATGGCCGAGATTCTGGCCAAAGGGCCTGTAATGGAGCTCACCGGTTCCGCCGGTCGCCAAGGTTGTGCGCAGTTCGGCCAGGCTGCTCTCACCGACCGAGAGATCCTCCGAGCAGTCCCCGACCGCCACCACGACATCGGTGAGCGCGTGCTCCCCGGCGGCAACACGAAGCGCCTGGGCGAGTGTATCCCCATATATTCGCAGCTGGCTCGGGCTGGACCGGTACAGGACTGTCTGAACCCGCAATCGCACCGTGCGAGCATAAACCACGAGCAAGCGGATGTCCTCACTCAGGGTGACCTCTTGCAGCCCGCCTGAAGACTGACTAATTACAAGCGGCAGTTGCCTCGTGCCGATTACAAGCGGCAGTTGCCTTGAGCCACGGGCGGTGCGCAAGCAGGATCGGACACCTGCTGCGGCATGTACCGTGACCTTCCTCCTTGTCCTGGCGAAGATCCTGGCGCCGTGCCCGCGCGCGCCCTATGACGATAGAGCGAGGTGTATCGTAATAAACGGGTAACAGTTCCTCTACCGAGGAGGTCAGAGATACTTGACTAGCCGGGAAAATCCGAGCTAGATTGCCCATGCACTACCTTGTGGGAACGCGACTGCCAGGCTTGCCTGTCTTCGCGCAAATACGCTGGGTGGGCGAGGAGTCCGCCGGACACGTCAAATATGGAGGAAATTGCGCATGCAACACTCAACCAGTGAAGGGCGACCAGTGAGGGGAACGCTTCGGCGAGCTCTCATTGGTTCCGGGACGGCCGTACTCGCGATAGGGAGCGTTCTTTTCGGCTTTCTCACGCCCGCCGCACAGGCCAGTCCTCGTCCCCACACCACGACTACTACCGGCGGCTCGTATGTCGCTGTGACCCCCGCCCGGATCGCGGATACGCGTTCGGGCTCCGGCATGCCCTATGCCGGCCAGACTCTCTCCGCTGGCGGGACGCTGAACGTCCAAGTGACAGGTGCTGGCGGTGTGCCCACGACCAACGTGTGCGCCGCAGTGCTGAACGTCACCGACGCCGGTTCGTCTGCCGCTGGGTTCCTTGCGGTCTTTCCGCAGGGGGCCACCCAGCCGGCAACATCGAGCCTGAACTTCTCGGCCAACCAGATCGTCGCCAACCAGGTGACCGTCCCGGTCAGCGCGACTGGGATGGTTTCGATCTTCAACCACACCGGCAACACCAACGTTGTGGTTGACGTTGACGGTTACTACACCTGCAGCGCGACCACGGCATCGGCCGGCCTTTACAACGCGGTCTCGCCGGTCCGCGCGCTCGGGACGCTCGCCTCGGGTGCGGCCATCGCCGCGAACACGAGCATGCCCGTGACGGTGACCGGAACCACCACCGGCGTCCCGGCTACGGCCACCGCCGTCGTCGTCAACCTGACGGCGGCTGGCGGCACGACGCCGAGCTTCCTCGCTGCCTACCCGGCGGGCGGGACACTTCCGACCGTCTCCAACTTGAACTTCAACGCGAAGCAGGTCATCGCCAACCGGGCCACTGTCGGCATCGGCACGAACGGCCAGATCGAGGTCTACAACCACACCGGTAGTGTCAACGTGGACGTCGACGTCGAGGGCTACTACGGTGCCGCCGGCTCCGGAGGAGCTTCCTTCTTCCCGATCACCCCAGTTCGTCTGACTGACACGCGCGTCCCGATGAACGGGACGCCGATCGCAGCCAACACCACTGAGGCCTTCTCACTTGCCAACAGCGCGATTGCAGCCAACGCGACGGCAGTTCAGACGAACATGACCGTCGTCCCGGGCACCGCGGCTGGCTTCCTGACCGTCTACCCGACCTCTGACACGACCAACCCGGTCGCCTCTGACGTCAACTGGGTAGGTACCACGCTGTCGCCGGCACTTGCCATGGGCGTTCCCAACGCCACGATCGCCGACACGAGCGGGTCGACCAACCAGTCGGTGAACATCTACAACGGCCCGGCAGTCAACGGTGGCACGATCAACCTTGTCATCGACGCCTCCGGCTACTTCGCCACTCCGGGTCCGGCCGCTACCGGTCTGACCGTTACGGCGAGCCCGTCCAGCATCACGTCCTCGACGTCGTCGACCTCCACGATCACCGTCCAGGACAACAACGGCGGCGCTCCGGTAGCTGGGGACCAGGTCCTCTTCGCTGTTACCGGCACCAACTGCGGCTCGGTCAGCCCGACGACCGCTGTCACCAACAGCACCGGTAGTGCCACGACGACCTACACGGCGTCGACGACCTCCGGTAGCTGCACGGTGACTGCGACCGAGGCCGACTACGCCTACACGAGCTCGACAGTCATCACCCAGACCGGTCCTCCCAACACGGTGACCGTCACGACCTCGGCTACCTCGGTGCCGGCCAACGGTGCAGGTGCTGCCTCTATTACTGCGGCGGTCACCTCACCTGCCGGTCTCGCCGTCGCCAACGACAAGGTGACCTTCAGTGTCGCCCCGTCGCCCGCA
>CAZAMA010000110.1:0-9612 GCA_964485645.1 uncultured Acidimicrobiaceae bacterium
AGCTTGCCCTGCTCGATGGTGAACTCGGTGTCGCACATGTCGCGGTAGTGGGCCTCGAGGCGGTCGAAGACTGTGAGGAGCTCGTCGAAGACGGCGGGGAACCGGTCCTTTAGGGCTGAGAGAGGTTGGGTGTTGCGGATTCCCGCCACGACGTCCTCGCCCTGTGCGTTGACGAGGAAGTCGCCGTAGGCGCCGGCGGCACCTGTGGCTGGATCCCGCGTGAAACCCACCCCGGTGCCCGAATTGTCGTCTCGGTTGCCGAACACCATTGCCTGGATGTTCACGGCCGTGCCGAGGTCGTGGGGGATGCGCTCTCGTACGCGGTAGGCAACCGCGCGAGCTCCCTTCCAGGATCCGAATACCGCCTCGGTAGCGCCGCGAAGCTGGTCGATGGGCTCCTCGGGAAAGGCGCTGCCGGTCTCACGCCTCACCACTGCCTTGAGCTCGCGCACGAGCTCCTGCAGGATCTCGGCGGAAAGCGAAGCGTCCGAGCGGGCTCCGTGGCGCTCCTTGGCCTGCTCCAAGGGCTCGTCCAGAGCTGACGCCGCGATGTCGAGCACGATTCTCCCGTACATCTGCACGAAACGACGGTAAGAGTCGAAGGCGAACCGCTCGTCGCCCGTCTGGGCGGCCAGGCCCTCGACCGAAGCGTCGTTGAGGCCGAGGTTGAGGACAGTGTCCATCATCCCGGGCATGGAGAACTTGGCCCCAGAGCGCACAGAGACGAGAAGCGGGTCGCTCGCGTCGCCGAGCTTTCGCCCCATGAGCTGCTCGAGACGCTCGAGGTGAGCGCTCACCTCCTCTGTCAGACCAGACGGCCAGCCGCTGTACATGTACTCCCGGCACGCGTCGGTCGAGATCGTGAAGCCGTATGGAACTGGCAGCTTCAGCACAGAGGTCATCTCGGCCAGGTTGGCGCCCTTGCCACCAAGCAGATCTTTCAGCTCCATCGGGGGACGTGGGTGCTCGTGGTCGAAGTCGAAGACGTAGGTCATCGGGCTGAGGTCCTTCCTCGGTGTCGGACGCTTCCCATCGCTGGGCAGGTGAACTCAGCCTACTGAGCGCTGCACAACCGCCGTTGCCGACCCGGCTCCTCAGGCCTCGGCATCGAGGCGGCGCGAGATCTCCTCGGGCAGCTCCGAAATGGGCACGCGAAGCTGCAAGGTCGAGTCACGGTCTCGCACGGTGACGGCGTGGTCGTCGAGCGAGGCGAAGTCCACTGTCACACATATCGGTGTGCCGATCTCGTCTTGGCGCCGGTAGCGACGGCCGATTGCCTGGGTCTCGTCGTAGTCGCAGACAAAGCGCCGCTGCAACATCGAGAGGATCTCCCTCGCGAGCGGCGTGAGCGTGTCCTTCTTCGAAAGCGGCAGGACCGCGACCGAGTAGGGGGCGATGCGAGGGTGGAGACGAAGCACCGTGCGGTCCTCACCTGCGACGACGTCAGTGTCGTAGGCCGCGAGCAGCATTGCCATCATCGTCCGTGTCATGCCGGCGGCCGGTTCGATCACATGAGGGATGTAGTGCTCGCCGCTGGCTTGGTCGAAGTACTCGAGCTTCGTGCCGGAGTGCTCCGAGTGCGCCCGGAGGTCGAAGTCGGTGCGGTTGGCGATGCCCTCGAGCTCGCCCCAGCCCCAGGGGTAGAGGAACTCGACGTCGGCCGTGCCTGCCGAGTAGTGCGAGAGCTCGGAGGCCTCGTGCTGGCGCAGTCGCAGCTGCTCCTCGGGAATCCCGTAGCGCCGGTACCAGCCGAGCCGCTCGTGGCACCAGTAGTCGAACCACTGCTCGGCTTGCGGCGGCGGGACGAAGTACTCCATCTCCATCATCTCGAACTCGCGAGTTCTGAAGACGAAGTTGCCGGGCGTGATCTCGTTGCGAAAGGCCCGACCGGTCTGGGCGATGCCGAAGGGCGGCTTCTTGCGAGTGGTCTGCAGGACGTTCAAGAAGTTGACGAACATGCCCTGAGCCGTCTCCGGGCGCAGGTAGGCGACCGCGGCGCTGTCCTCCACCGGGCCGACGAACGTCTTGAACATGAGGTTGAACGGCCTCGCCTCGGTCAGGTCCTTCGATCCACAGTTTGGGCAGGTGTCCTCTATCTGGTCGGCTCGCCACCGCTCCTTGCAGTTGCGGCAGTCGACGAGGGGGTCGGTGAAGGCGGCGAGATGACCGGAGGCTTCCCAGACTTTCGGGTTCGTGAGGACGGCGGCGTCGATGGGGACTATGTCGTCGCGCTCTTGGACCATCGCGCGCCACCAGGCGTCGCGGACGTTGCGCAACATGAGGGCGCCGAGTGGTCCGTAGTCGTAGGTGGAGCGAATCCCGCCGTAGATCTCGGCGGATGGAAAGACGAAACCCCTCCGCTTGCAGAGGTTCACGACGGCGTCGAAGAGCGCTGGCTCGGCTTTGGTGGAGGTCTCCGCGGGCTTCATCTCGCGAGAATAGTCGGAGCCCCAGCGGCCGCTCCTTTGGCGGGCTTCAGCGTCGGGCGATCTCGACTCCCCGTTTGATGACGCGTATGAGCGCAAGCTCCCCGTCGAGCACGACGAGATCAGCGGGATCTCCAGGGCGCAGGAACCCGTGGGACGCGAGGCCAAGCAGGCGGGCGGGCCGGCGAGTGACCGCTTCAACGGCCTGGTCAACAGGTATGCCGATCCGAACGAGGTTTGCAAAGCCCGCAACGAGAGGTGCAACACCGCCTGCGATCGTTCCGTCGGCGCGCCGTGATACCCCCGCGTGAACCTCGACGGCGACTTCCCCGAGCCGGCTTGGGCCGTCCCCGCGGGAGGTGGCGGCGAGAGCGTCGGTGACGAGCATGCACCTCGAGGGAGCGCAGGCGAATGCGAGTCGTAACATCTCATTGGAGACGTGGACGCCGTCGCCGATCAACTGGAGCGTCACGCCAGGTGTCGTAAGCGCAGCACCAGCCAACCCCGGCGAGCGAGCCGACAACGGCTTCATGGCATTGAATAGGTGGGTAACAGCTGATGCCCCGGCCGCGAAGGCAGCATCAGCTTGAGCCGCGCTGCATGCGCTGTGGCCGAGAGACGCGATGACGCCCCGGCGAACGCACTCCTGGATCAATTCTACGGCGCCGCGTAGTTCCGGGGCGACTGTCATCGTCTTGACGGGTCCTCCGTCAAAGAGACGCTCGAGGAGGTCGAGATCCGGCCGACGGAGATGGCGAACTGGGTGAATTCCAGAGCGAGTCTGGGAGAGAAAGGGCCCCTCGAGGTGTATCCCGACGGCTTCAGCACATAGGCCCTGGAAGCTATTGATGATCGGGGCCATCCGCCTCATGGCGGCGAGCACATCACCGATGTCTGACGTGATGAGGGTCGGCTGGTAGGCAAACACACCGTCAGCCAGCAGCGCTTCACCCATCTTCACGATCTCTGCTGGCTCCGCGTCGAGGAGGTCGACACCTGCGTAGCCGTTTACCTGGGCGTCGACGAGACCTGGCAAAGCCAGCCCACTCCCGGCGCTCCTAGGAGTGAGCCCGATGGCAACGATCTCACCATGAGCCACTGCCACGTCCCCTGGCACGTACTCTCCGTCTACGAACGCCGCGCTCACCCCGAGACGTGTCCGTGGACCCGTGCGGGGCGTCGTCGAGGGGGTCAATGTAGGGACGAGGAGGTGTGCGCAGAGCGCAGGCGTCGGTCGAGGTGGTACTCGGTTGCGAGCGTTGCCAGTCGCTCGACCTCAGCGGTCGCTCGGCTCGGGGGCTCGGCGAGCGCCTGGCGGAGTCCACCCCCGAGGATCTGGCGGACGAGCGTCACAGCCTCAGGTGTAACGGCCTGCCCGCTCCGACAGGACCGGCAGAGGAAGCCCCCTAGGCCTTCGTCGAAGGCCACCAGCTCCGCCGGCTCTCGACATGAGGTGCAGAGGTCAACGACCGGGCTCACGCCCTCGAGGGCGAGCAGCTTCCAGAGAAAGGCGCCAAGGAGGACCGCGCCGCCCTCCGAGGCGAGAGTCGACAGCGCCCCTACCAGCATTTTGAACAGCTCAGGCATCGGATGGCGCTCCACGGCGACGTGGTCGACGGTCTCGATCATGGTGAACGCGACCGGCATCTTGTCGAGGTCCTCACGTATCGCCCGGAAGACGTCGATGACATCGGCCTGGGTGATCACGTCGAGCTCCCGACCCTTCCAGCACGTGAGCGAGACGTGGGTGACGAGGTCGAGGCTGCCCGCGAGCTTGGACTTGGTCTTGCGCACGCCCTTTGCGACAGCTCTCACCTTGCCGTGCTGGGGCGTGATGAGCGTGATGATGCGGTCGGCTTCGCCGAGGCGAGTCGTGCGAAGCACCACACCTTGGTCCCGGAAGCTCGCCACTGCCCCAAGCTAGGCCGCCGCTACTGCCGGCCGGCGCTTTTCTCGCGGCAGCGCGCATCGTCGAGGCGCGAGGTCCCCCGCGGCGATCAGCTGCGCCCGTTGAGGCCGTGCAACCTGCCTCCGAAGTAGATGAGAGCCACGCCGACCACGACGACGACGAGCACGCCGGTGCCACCGGCACCGCCGGCTAGGGCGACGACGACGAGAAACCCAGCCGCGATGAGGCCGAGCACGGTGCCGGAGATCACGCCGATACGGTCGCGCAGCGGCCTGCGGGGATCTCTTCTCGTCGTAGCTGGGCGCCCCCTGTCGCTCACCTCTTGAGGCCCCCGTAGCGACGGTCCCGGCCCTGGTACTCCCTGATGGCGTCGAAGAGGTTCTCGCGCCGGAAGTCCGGCCAGAGCACGTCGGTGAACACCAGCTCTGAGTAGGCGAGCTGCCAGAGCAGGAAGTTCGATACCCGGTACTCGCCGGAGGTGCGGACGACGAGATCGGGATCGGGCATGTCCGGCCAGTAGAGCCGGCGGCGGATTGCTCGCTCGTCCACCTTGTCCGCTCTTGTGCCCTCGGCGACGAGCGCCCTAACTGCATCGACGATCTCGGCGCGCCCGCCGTAGTTGAAGCAGATGGTGAGAGTCATCCGACGGTTGCCGGCTGTGAGCGCCGTGGACTCGTCCATGTGGCGCAGCAACCGCTTGGGCACGTGCCAGTCGCGGCGCCCCGCGAAGCGGATCCGGACACCTTTTTGCGCCAGGTCGTCGCGGTGGCGGGTGAGGATGCCCTCGTTGAAGTTCATGAGGTAGCGAACCTCGTCCGGCGGCCGCCGCCAGTTCTCCGTGGAGAACGCGAACATCGAGACCCACCGCACCCCGACCTCGAGGGCACCGTCGACCGTGTCGAACATGGCCTCTTCCCCTGCACCATGGCCCGCCGTCCGCGGCAGCCCCCGGGCGCGTGCCCACCGCCCGTTGCCATCCATGACGCAGGCAACGTGGTTCGGGACTGAGTTTGGGTCGATGCCATCGATCGGCACGGGGCGAGGTTACTCCCGGGCGCGGTGAGCAACCTCTGCAGGTGGGGCCGGCCGTGTTCGAAGTACGGTCTCAACCCACGTGCGGGCAGTAGAACGTGCGAGGTCGATGTCGCCGTCCAGCAACATCGGCCAGAGCGCGCCGTCCACGAGGCCCGCCCAGTCCAGCCCTTCGCTCGAGGTCCCGGCGCGGCGGATGGCCACGCGCGCCTCGCCGACGATCGCGGCGAGGAGCGCGACCTCGTCGCCCAGCACTGCCCCGACCCGTTGCCTCACCCAGATCGCGAGCCACGGGCTCACCCCCGAGGTGGAGACGGCGACGGACAGGTCGCCGCGTCGTAGCACCGCGGGCATCAAGAAGGAGCAGGACGCAGGGTCGTCAGCGGCGTTGACGAGAATTCCGGCCCGCTCGGCGTCGAGAAACACCTCCCTGTCGATCTCGGCTATCCCGGTGGCGGTGATGACGAGCCGGTTGCCCACCGCGTCGCCCGGCTGCCAGCGCCGGCGGATCACGCGTAGGGGCAGTTTCTCGATTTCGGCACAGGTCCTCGGTGAGATGACGGTGACCAGAGCCCCGCATTCCAGGAGTGCTGCGGCCTTGCGCGCCGCGACGGGACCGCCGCCGACCACGAGGCATGGCTGGCTCGAGAGACGAAGGACGGCATGGAACACCGGGGCGGAGACGGGGGGTGTGGGCGGTGTCATGGGGGGCAGCAGGCGAGGCAGGTGGCAATAACCTTAAAAACCGATCGGATTAGTCATGTATAGTACGCACCAGCACGAACCGGGACCAGTCCACCAGTGGCCGAAGTGGGTCAGGGTAGGTTGGATAGCGATGAGGGAGTTGCGGTGACACAGACCTCTGACAACAAAGGCGAGCTCGAGCTCTCCGACGTCTCGGACCGCCTGGGGTCGTTGGGCCCCCTGGACGCGGCCCGCGGGGCGATCGCCTGGACCCTCGAGCAGTTCGGCGCCGATTATGCGGTCGCGAGCTCGTTCCAGGACGCCGTACTCGTCGACCTCGTCGTCAAGGTCGATCCCCGAGCCGAGATCGTCTTTCTCGACACCGCGTTCCATTTCCCGGAGACGCTTGCGTTCGTCGAGAGAGTGCGCAAGCTGTGGGCGCTCAACCTCACGACGACTCACCCGGCCATAGGGCGCGAGGAAGCGATATGCGGCAGTCCAGGCTGCTGCCAGCTGCGCAAGGTTGCGCCGCTCAACGCCGCCCTCGCCGGCAAGCGCGCCTGGGTGACCGGCCTCAAGCGAGTGGACACCCCCGAGCGCGAGGGAGCGCCCATCATCGGCTGGGACGCCCAGCGCGACATGGTGAAGGTGAACCCGATCGCGACCTGGACCGAGGACGACGTCGAGGAGTACCTCTCGGCGAGCGAGCTTCCGCGACACCCCCTCAGCTATGTGGGTTATGTCTCGATCGGCTGCGCGCCGACCACGCAGCCCGTCACCGAGGGCCGTCACCCCCGCGAGGGGCGCTGGCCCGGCAGTGACAAGACCGAGTGCGGACTGCACGTCTAGGCCGCCCGGCTCTTCCGGTTCGCACCGCTCCGTCACCGTCACCCCCTCGGCCTGAGATCTAGCGCGCGCTCGTGGAATTCATCCGCCCCCTTTCTCGCGGCACCACGCTCAACCAGATCGAGCAGTGGAAGCTTGCACGCAATCCCCTCGACGTCGCCGAGGCCGTTCGCACGACATACGCGCGCCTCGGCCACCAGTCGATCGCGGCCGTCGAGGGTGAGCTCGAACGGCTGAAGTGGGTTGGGATCTACCCCCAGCGCCAGGGTGGCGACGCCTTCATGATGAGGATCAAGGTCCCTGGCGGGCGCCTGGCTGCCCGCCAGGCGCGGCGGATCGGCGAGGTCGTGGACACCTACGCGGCCGCACCCGAGCCGAGCCCGATCTGGGGCGATCGCTACTGCGACCTCACGACCCGCCAGGACATCCAGCTCCACTGGGTATCGATCAAAGATGTGCCTGAGATCTGGCAGCTGCTCGAGGAGGTCGGAATCACGACCGTGCAAGCCTGTGGCGACTCGGCGCGCAACGTCGTCTCCTGTCCCGTCGCCGGGGTCGATCGCGACGAGGTCATAGACGCAGGACCGATCGCGAGCGCAGTATCCGACTTCTTCACCGGCAACCCCGAGTACGCGAACCTCCCGCGCAAGTTCAAGATGTCGATCACCGGGTGCCGAGAGGACTGCGCCCAGGCAGAGATCAACGACGTGGCTCTTCGGCCGGCGCGCCGCGGTCACGACAAAGCGATCGGGTTCAACCTTCTCGTCGGCGGAGGCCTCTCCGACGGTCCCCGCATGGCGAGTTCCCTGGACGTCTTCGTGCCCCCAGGCGAAGTTGTCGAGATCTGCCGCGCTATCGCCCAACTCTACGGTGAGCTGGGCAATCGTGAGAATCGCGGCATCAACCGGATGCGCTACCTCGTCCAAGAGCTGAGCCCGGAGGGTTTCCGGGGAGAGCTCGTGGCGCGGGCGCGTTTCGCGCTCGAACCGGCTGGCGAGGATCTCACGCGGCGCTATCGGGGCGACCACGTCGGGGTCCACGAAGAGCGCCGCTCCGGACGGTCCTACGTCGGCTGCTCGGTCCCAGTCGGCAGGCTGTCCGGTCGCGACCTCCTGGAGGCGGCTCGCCTGGCCGAGAGGTACGGCGACGGGGAGCTTCGCCTCGCCAGTGATCAGAACTTCGTCTTCACCGGCGTAGCCGACGAGTCCCTGGAGGGCCTCCTGGGAGAGGCCCTCCTTCACACCTACTCTCCGTTTCCTGCGCCCTTCGAGCGTGGAGTAGTCGCCTGTACAGGCAGCGAGTTCTGCCGCTTCGCCGTGGTGGAGACGAAGGCCCGGGCGCTGACGTGGGCCCGCGAGCTTGACCGCAAATTCGCCGATCGCCTCGGTGGGGCGCCCGGTCGCACGGCTCGTGGGCACGACGCGATCGTACGCATGCACTTCTCGGGCTGCCCAGCTTCGTGCGCGCAACCGCAGATCGCCGACATCGGGTTTCGCGGCGACACCGCGCACGTAGGGGAGCAGATCGTAGAGGCCGTCGATATCGGCCTCGGAGGAAGCCTCGGCCGCGACGCCGGCTTTGGAGACTGGGTAGTGGGGGCGATGCCGGTGGCAGACGTGCCGGGCGCGCTGGAGAGTGTGGTCGGACAGTACCTGGAGAAGCGACAGGGGCGCGAGAGGTTCCACGAGTGGGCGCGGCGAGCCACGGCCGAGGAGACGAGGCCGGCACTTCTCGGCCAGCCAGCCACCCTTGGCCAGCCAGCCGGCGATGTCGGCGACGAGAGGGAGGAGGAAGAGGGGCCGTGACGCCTTCGGCACAGCAGATCAGGGCTGAGATGAACACGATCTCGGAGGCGCCTGGCAAGGTCTGGTTCTGGGAGCTCGCGGCTGCGGTGATCGACGCCGACCGCTGCGTTCGCTGTGGGGCGTGCGTCGCGGCCTGTCCGTCGGACTCGATCGGGATCGGATCGGACGACCTGCCAAGGCTCGTGAAGATGTGCACCGGATGTTCGCTGTGCTGGGATTTCTGTCCCCGCGGAGGCCTTGCCTACGAGGCCACCTGGGCTGGGACCGAGGGAATCGGCGAGGTCGCCTGTGACGAAGAGGCCGGTGGCCGATCCACCCCGAGCACTCCGATCGACGACTGGGTGCTTGCCGCAGGACCGAGTGCTCCTGGGCTGGGACAGGTGGTCGAGCTGATGGCCGCGCGGGTGCGCAGCAGCGATAGACTGCACGAAATAGGCGCCCAAGATGGGGGCGTCGTGACCGCGATACTCCTCGCTTCCCTCGCAGCCGGGGAGATCGACGGCGCCGTCGTGGCGAGGGAGGACCCCGACCATCACTGGAAGGGTGCGCCTCACCTCGCCACGACTGCTGCGGAGCTGATGGAAGCCGCGGGGAGCTTCTACAACCAGACGATGGCTCTCGCGAGCCTGGACCTCGTCGCGGCCGGGCTCCCTGCCGGCGCCAGGATCGCGCTCGTGGGGACGCCCTGCGAGATCGAGGGCATCGCGGCCCTGCGGGCCCGCAGATGGCGACGCGGCTCTTCTGCCGTCGACGCTGTTGTGCTGACGATCGCCCTTTTGTGCACCAAGAGCTTCGACTACCACAAGCTGATGGTGGAGGAGCTGAGCGAGAGGCGCGGGCTCTCACTGTCCGAGATCGGCAAGGTCGACGTCGTCCGGGGCCGGATGATCGTCGAGCACCGTTCGGGCGC
>CAZAMA010000111.1:0-9589 GCA_964485645.1 uncultured Acidimicrobiaceae bacterium
CCCGTCGCGGCGATCGGTCCGCCGTTGCAGCCCTTCGACGTGGTCATCACATGCGCCGACATACAGCCCAATGAGGTGTTGGACAGGACGCCCGAGCTTGTCGAGAACGGCGCGGTCAAAGGTGGTAGCGCTCATCTTGGCCACCGCCGCTCCTCGGCAGGCATGCGGCGCGCTCTTGCTCTCACCCGGTACATAGATCCCGCAGGTGGCACCCGTCTCGGTCGCCTCGGCATGGGCGAAGGCACGTAGCCGGAGAGCCGGCTCCGCAGACTCATCGGCTGAACCCAGAAGCTGCCCAAACAGGCGGGTCCACATGATTCCGCCCTCGTCAGCCGTCGGCTCGTCGTAGCGCATCATGCGGTGGAGGGCACCGGTCGCGAGCTCCTCTGCGAGCCAGATCTCCTCATAGGGGTCGTCGGCAGGCGTCACGGACGTAGAGCGCGGCATGGATCGGCCACGCGCTGTCATCGATCGCCACGCGCCAGGAGTCATCACCAGATCGCTCCATCGCGGTCGTTTCATCCGCCCATGGGCGACGCGGCCCCCGGTGGCGCGCCGGTCACCGGAAGGGATGGCAGGCCTTCTTCGGCGCGGCCCTGCAGGATGCGCTGGCCGACGGAAGCGGGAACCGTGACCGTCCTTCCGTCTTCGAGCGACAGGATCGCCTCGCCGGCAGGCGTGAACTCGACACTCGTGTAGCCGATTGCGTACATGGGGGCGACACCTCCGTTAGTGGTCGTGCCACTCGAGGGATCCGTCGTTTGTGCTCCCGGCTTGGCGAGGCCGGAGGGTGGTCCGGACGGCGGAGTCGGCCGGGTGCTCAGCTGCCAGCCCGCCACGCCGCACGCCAGCGCGCCCACGGCCGCGCCCGCCAGGATCCAGGCCCGCCGCCGACGCCGCCAACGACGACGCGCTTCGGCGACGGCCCCGAAGGCGGCGACGATGCGCGCGCCGCGCCCGGGAACCGAGAGCGTCGCTGTGGGCAACGGAGCCATCATGACGATACTCTAGATATCACCATGTTGTCGGTCAAGGTCGATCGAGGTTCTCCGCTCGCGCTGCACGATCAGGTCGCGGCCGAGATCCGCCGCTCACTCGCGAAGGGAGAAGCTCGGCCGGGCGAGCGCCTCCCGCCAGCCAAGGACTTCGCCGCCGTCCTCGGCGTCAACGTCAACACCGTGCTGCGGGCGTTCCGCATCTTGCGCGACGAGGGCCTCCTCGAGTTCCGACGCGGTCGCGGGGTCACGGTGGCAGGCACTCCAGGGCACAGCGATGTGCTCGCGCACATCCACATGCTCGTCACGAGCGCGCGCCGCTGCGGCTTCGGATGCGAAGAGGTCGTCCGCATGCTCCGGGAGGCGTGGTGATCGCCGGACCCCCACGCTCGCGAAGGACTGGGGCGGTTCACCAACGACGGACACCTCCGCCGGCTCTCCGACGCGCACCACACTCGTGGCTCCACCAGCAGCCTGAGGCTGCGGAGCCGCCGATGCCCGAGGGTTCGGCGCCCGGCGCGGGGCGGCCGCGAGCGCTTCAGGGGCTGTGAAACACCTGGGCCCTTCCGGACATGAACGAGGTAGGGCGGATCGAGGAGCGGGATGGGCAGGGGCAAGGACGGCGAGCGCTTCACAGCGCTGTATGAGCTGACGAACGAGCGCATCGCCGCGTACGCTCTCCGGCGCTGCACCACCCCCGAGGATGCCGCTGACCTCGTCGCTGAGACCTATCTGGTCGCCTGGCGACGCATCGACGTCGTACCATCGGGTCACGACGGCCTCTTGTGGCTGTACGTGACGGCCCGCCAGCTCCTTTCGAACCAGTCCCGCCGCGTGCAGCGAGACGACGCCCTGATCGTTCGGCTTGCCGACGAGCTGCGGACCGCCCGGCATGATCCGCACGATGAAGCGGCGCTGACGGCGCTCGAGCGCTTGATGGCACTTCCTGGCGACCTGCGCGAGCTCCTCATGCTGGCAGGTTGGGAGGGCCTCAACGCACGAGATCTCGGACGAGTCCTCGGTTGTTCGGCGACGGCTGCTCGCATCCGGCTTCATCGCGCGCGGGCGCGCCTTCAGGCCGAATCCACCGCACGCGACGCTTTGGCGAAACGCGAGCCGGCGTGGCGACATGAGCATGGCGGGGACGCGAGCACTCGGTGCGTTCCTGAGGAGGCCTGAGCATGAAGCGGTCAGCAGAGCTTCGGCGAATCGATCCCGTCGACCCGGCTGTAGTCGCGGCCGTGACGGCTCGACCTGCCTTCGACGAGCTCCGTCGAGCGATCCTCAGCGACTCGCGGAACGGCGACGCTGTCCCGGAGCTCGAGGCTCGCCTCCCGAGGGCTCGTGGGCGAGCGCGCACGCTCCTCGCGCTCGCCGCCGTTGTCGTGCTCGTCGTTGCAGTGCTCGTCGCCGTGCACACCGGTTCGGGAATTGACACCCCGGTGACAACCTCATGGCGTGCCGGCCATGTCCTTCCTGTCGCCTCGCGGACAGAGCAGCGCAAACATGGCACGTGGCGACTCGTCGACGCCGTGCTCGCCGGCACGTGGCAGCAGAACACCTCGGGTCCTCCGCCTGGCGATCTCGATTGCCCGGTCGTCCGATACTGCTACGCGCTGAGCGGGCACTACGCGAACGCGTCGGCGAGCGTACCGCTCTCCGAGTCCTTCTACGCGAGCAACGACGTGGGAACGAGCTGGACGGTCCTTCCGATGCCCGGTGGCTTCCTCGCAACAAGCCCGCTGTCCTGCGGCGCCGCCACGACGTGCGCGGTGGCTGGCACCGATCACGGCCAACCGGTGCTCGTGACGACAAACGATGGCGGACACCGCTTCACAATCGATCCACTGCCGGGCGGAGTCGGCACCGCCTCCGCGCTCTCGTGTCCGACCGCGGAGGTTTGCAATGCGCTGGTCTCGACCGGCGTCGATGCCAACAATGCCCCGCTCGATGCCACATTCCTGACGACGAGCAACGGTGGCCGCACGTTCAGCGATCATCCGATCGCGACCGGGGAGTCGATGACGATGCTCTCCTGCGCCGGTGCGGAAACCTGCACTGCAGCTGGCACGAGCGACGCCGAGGGTGTGAACGACTGGACCGCCGGGGTCGCCGCCGTGACGAAGGACGGGGGTGTGACGTGGTCGGTCAACCCCTTGCCGGCAGGCTTCGGCGCGAGGCACCTCTCCCAGCTGTCCTGTGCCGACGCCAGCCACTGCGCAATGACCGGAATGATCGCCGGGACGGTCGCCAATCCACCCCAATGTGCTCAGGTGAAGTTCCCCCGGTGGCCCGGGCACGTTCCGACGACCACGGAGCCACCGACGGGGACGGTTCCGAGTGCGGCAGTGCGTGCGATCTCTGCCAGTGAGTCCGCCGCTGCCTCTGCGGAGAACCAGCGTCAGGCGGCGAACGCGAGCCGAGCGGGCTTCGGATGCTCCGGGAGCGATAAGGCGGCGCTCAGCGTGATCGCCACGACCACCGACGGCGGCTTGACCTGGACGCCGCATGGACTGCCGAGTGATGTACCGAACCCGCAGATCTTCACCATCACCTGTCCCACGGTAACGCGGTGCTGGGCGGGGGGCTCCGACGCGATCCCCCAGCAGGTCGGCAGGGGGTATAATGGTGGATCCCCCGTGCTCCTTGGGACGATCGACGGCGGCGTTACCTGGTCGAAGGTGACCTTCTCGGTCCCCGTCGGCGCGCCCAACTACGACGGCCAGTCCTACCTCAGCATGGGCTCCATCAGTTGCGCGACGGCAAGAGTCTGTGTCGCGCACGGGGCCGCGGCGGAGGGATCGCCGACGGCACCCATCTACAGCCTGCTGATCCCGGCGACGGAATCGGGGACCGCAAGCGGGTGAGCCGGCGACCCAGCTGCCCCTCCGTTGATCGGGCAGCGTGCCGTTGCTCTGCTCACCTGACGAGTGCCGCTCCGCCCCGGGCAGCGACGCCAGAGCCGAAGGTCTGGACCGTGCCGTGCCGTCCGCACTCTCGATCTGGAGCGACGGTGCCCTGCCCGTGCGCGTCGAGGCGGCCGCGCCAGACGAGCCGCCGTCGCTCGGTCGAGAGGGCGACGAGCTCGTCGCTGTCCTTCGCCTCAGCTGGGTCGCCGACGTCTCGGGGCGCGGGCTCACGAGTGTCGGCGACCGCTTCGTGATCGACGGCCCGGAGGGCGGGCCAGGGGAGATCGTCCTCTCTCGCCTCAACCCCGATCTCGACATCGTCGAGCGGATCAGGGTGCTCATGGATGGAGCGAGCCTCGATGATGCCTCTTCGTATGCCTGAAGTCCCGCGTTGCATGTTCCGCTCGGCATTTTCCAAATTGGACGCATCCCCCGGCACGGGCGCGAAGACCTACGTGACGACGCCCGAGGGGATCCGCAGGGTGGTGTTTTCCACCAAGCTCCAGACCCCGTTCTTCGGGTCGCTTCTCAAGGCCGAGAGACCTCCAACGCCGATCGAGCTCCGTCGAGCCATCGGAACCGTGGATCGCGTGCTTGGCGACCCACGTAGCCGACGCGTGGCTCAGACCCGGTGCTTGGAGCTTGTCACGGGTTCGATCACCAACCTCGCAGGGGGGGGCGTGGGTAGGGTGACCAGATGATGATCCGGGTCGAACTCGACGTTGCGCGGCCTACGGCTCCCACCAGCGGCCGATGGCAGAAGTCATCTCCAGCTCGCCCGTGCACCGTACGGCTGAGATCCACCTTGTGCTCGCTACGGATGCGATCGTCAGCGTGACGCGTGATGTCGAGGTCCGCTCGCTCACGACGGACCCTCCAAGGAGCACGTTCTGGCGATCAGCACCGGCACGAGTCGCTAGCATCGCCTGATGCTGCGCGCTCCGCGATGGGGTGGATTGGCTCGGGTCGCGGCCGTCGCGAGCACCGTCGTGCTCTCGCTCGCGCTTTGCCCGGCCGCGGTGGCCGCAGTCCGGCTGCCGCGAGGCAGCCCACCGAGCTGGCCCGAGCGGACCGTGGCGAACCTTCCGGTCTCCGCAGGCTTCTTCTCGCCCTTCGGGCTCAGCGCAGACGGGCGCGAGGCGCTGGGCCTGAGCACGACCGGCGAGTCTGCGTTCGATCGCCTCACCGCAGTCAGCCTCACGACGGGAACGGAGGCCCGTGGCTCGCTCGTGTTCGGCCTTGGCCAGCTGCTCTCTCTCGGAGCTGCTCGGGTCTACGTCGAGCCGCGCACGATGACCGTCACAGCAAGTGGAGGGGAGGCACCGGGGAACGCCGCGCTCGGAGCCCTCGAGGCCCGCGACGTCCGTGGTGATGATCCGCTGCTCGAGCGGTCCCATGACCTCCCACTGCCCTTCGGGGACACCTTCGCGCCGGTGAGCGCCTCGGCGGCGACGGACTGGGTGGGCGAGACGGGGAGGATCGCCGAGGTCGACCTCGAGACCGGCAGGATCCTCCGCCAGATCGCCCTTCCCGAGCGCGACGCGCAGTACTCGGTGAGCCTCGGCGGGTCTCGGCTCTACGCGATGGCTGGCGCGACCGGCGTGCACCCGATCGAGGTCCTCGCGCTCAGCCTTCCTTCGGGGAGGATCGTCGGGTCGAGGTCGCTTCTCGGGGTCGGCGGCTACCTCGTCGCGGTCCACTCCGGCGTCTGGGTCGCGTACCGAACCGGGATGCTCGGCACCGCGTTGCTGCTGTCCTACTCGCACCTTGCGACCGCAAGCCCCGCCCCCCCCACGCGACGCACCAAGGTGCCCCTTCCCGCCAGCGCCCAGGGGATGGGCATCTCGCTCAGCGTGACCGGGTCGACGGCGTGGTTGGTCGACGGGAGCGACATCGCCTGCGCGAGCGCGACCACGGGCAGGGTGCGGGCGAGCGCCTCGCTCGGCACCCCCTATGGTGGCTTCGGGGTGATCGGCGCCGCACGCAAGAAGCTCTACGCCATGACCGGCGACTCCTCGACGAAGGGCAGCCGGATCGTCGTCGTTCGAGCACCTGCAGCCTGCTGGCACTGATCGAGACGCCAACGGCCGCGGAGCCGTCTCGAGCGCGGATCGGCGACCTCCGCCACGAGCGGGCACCCATCACCGCGCGTAACGGCCACGTCGTCGTCCAGTGCCGACGTGAGGCAGTTGGCGGCGAGGCCGAGGGCCGCGCGCCCGTGCCGTGGCCCCGCCAGCACGCTGTCGAGGCGAGCGACATGTCTCGATGCCGAACAGAAGATCCGCCGGGTGATCGAACCCACACGCCCGGCACCCGGTGACGGTCGTTGCCCGGTGATCGGTGGGTGCGAGCGCCTGATCTTCGAGCGTGCGGGACCTGGGCTACCAACGGCGACAGCGCGGCGGGGTTTGCCGGCTTGAACGACCGATCGATGCGGGTCACACTGGCTCTCGGTGTCCCCGGAACCAGCCCGCCACGCGCAGCTCGAGCGTGACCGACGGTGGGCGTCATGGGCCCTCAGCTGTTGGAGGGACTTCCCGGCAGACACGGTCCCCCGGCCACTGGTGATCGGGGCGAGCGTTCGCGTTGAGCGCGGGTTTCGAACCCGTGAGGCAAAGATTGCCTTCCGCCGCGGTGAGCTGGTCGGAACGGACGAGGTTCCTGACGACGTGCTCGAGATCGTCCGCCAGGCCGGCGTCGCCGACGCGCCCCCCGGCGTCGAGGTCGCGCCCCTCGAGATCACGCGGGCAGCGCGGGAGGTGTCCGAGTTCATGACCGATCGCGGCCGCCGCTCGCTCGACGCCTGGCGCCTCTCGGGCCCAGGGTTGCTCGGCGACATGATCGTGCTCGACCCGGCGCTGGCGTGCACGCGCTGGGCGCCGGCGAGCAAGGCGAGACCTCCGAGGCCATTCGACGGTGCTCGTCACCTCGAGCTGCGAGCCGTCGCCGTGGGCGCGAGCGGCGCCGAGCTGGCCGTGAGCTTCGTCGGCGCTCCGGCCGCCCTGTTCGACTACCCCGATGCCGAGGTGGTGGAGTCGCCGACGGCGTTCACCGTGCTCCCACGCGCCCGGCCGACCGCTGCCTACGAGCAAGACAAGGCGGTCGCTGCAGTCGGCGTATTCCGCCAAGTGCAGGTGCGCCTCGCCATGGCCCTCGGAGGACGTGTGCTCGTCGACCTCGACGGTTCCGCGTGCGTCGTCGACCGGGACGGCGCGTGAACGGCGTCTTTCGCGCACCGGCGAACGTTGTCGGCCAGATCGCGCACGATGGCGCGTGCCAGAGGGGGCACGCCTTGCGATGTGCGGCGGCACTGCGTGGCGGACCAGTGCGCGGGCCGCCCTATGCTCTTGTCGTGCGCGGCTTCCTCATCGTTCTCGCAGCGGTCCTCGTGGCCGTCGGGATCGGCATCGGCGCGGAGGGTGTTGCGGGACCGCAGGTCTACGGGCCACCCGGCGCACGATTCACTGCGGCTTTTCCGACGGCGCCCTCCGTGACGCCGATCGTGTTCCACGGCCTCCTCGGCGGCGCTGGGGAGCTCTACCACGCTCAGCGCGGCGAGGATGCCCTGACGGTCCGGGGGTCACCGTCCTTCCCCGGCGGGCAGCCACGCTCGCGTTCTCGCCCTACGGCTCTGGCGTGACGGCAGGGGCGCTAATCGAGCAGCTGCATCCGCCAGCGCCTCTCTTCTTCCGGCGCCTGCGCGTGGCGGGCCGGCGCGCGAGCGTGGCCGTCAGCTGTGCTGCAGCGCCAGCTCTCGGCCGTCCGGCGTGTGCGGGCATCCTACTCGCGGGCGAGGTGGGCGCCAGCCATGGCTTCGCCGTCGGTCTCGCTGCGACCGCGACAGGCGCGACAGGCGCGGTCGTGCGTGCCCTGCTGACGTCCGTGACGCCGACTGGCCAGTAGCCTCCGCTCAGCGCCGCCCGGTGAGGATGACTCGGCAGCACGGAGGGTCCGTTCGAGACGGGCGCTGTAGACGTGGAGCGGCGTTGTGGCGATCCGAGCTTGTAGTGGCTGAGCGACCATCTGGTTCGGTTGACGGCGACGCGGCCGGGAATGCCGCCCCTAAGTATGACTTGGATGCTATGGCGCGTAGCACCATGATTTCGGTGAACGTCGACCGCGCCGACCCGATGTTGCTCCACGACCAGGTCGCCGCGGCCATTCGCCGCGCCATCGCGGACGGCGAGGCCAAACCGGGCGAGAAGCTGCCGCCGGCCCGCGACCTTGCGGCAGTGCTCGGCGTGAACACGAACACCGCGCTCCGAGCGTTGCGGCTCCTGCGCAGCGAAGGCCTGCTGGAGTTCCGTCGCGGCCACGGCATCACGGTGACCGGCGCTGCGCCGAAGAAGGGCGCCGTGCTGGCAAAGGCCCAAGAGCTGATGCAGCTCGCGCGACACGAGGGCTACCGCCGCGAGGAATTGGTGCAGCTCATCGCGTCGCTGCCGTAGGAGGGACAGAGGTGCGCGTCGTCCGCGACCACCCCAAGGCGAGCGACCCAGCGCCGCCCGAGGCCGACGTCCTCATCGAGGAGGCGCGGCGCCGTCAACGCCGGCGCCAACGCTCGATCGGGACCGCCGCGCTCCTCGTCATCGGGCTCGGACTTGGGATCGGGATCGGCTTCTTCGGTCCAGGTGGTGGCGGTGCCCGTACCGGGTCGGCCAGCCCGAGCGGCGGAGCAGCCGGCGGCGCGCCGGGAGGTAGCTCCACCTCGGCTCGGGTCCTCGCGTCAGCGCGCTTTCCGCCGTATAACTACCAGCTCGCCGTCGAAGACGGGAAGATCGCCGTCATCGGGGCCTACGGCATCTGCGAGACGCGCCTGTTCGACCCGCGAGCGCTCCACCTTGAGGCGATCGACCACCGATGTGGCACCGCCAGGACGACGACAGCGGCGGCGGCCCATCTCGTGGTTGTCCTCGGTGCAGCAGGCGACGAGATCCGGGTCTCGACGATGAACCCGGTGACGCACCGGTCGACGGTGGGTCCGCTGCTCATGACGCTCCAGAATTGGAGCTGGGCCCACTCCGGCGTCACCGAGGGCGACGGCACGTTGTGGATCTACGGGCTCCACGGCTTCGATCACCCCTCGACCCTGCTCGACGTCTCGACGAGCACGGGCGCGGTGCTCCATCGCTTCACGATCGCCGCCGGGGCGAACCCCTTCATGGTCGCCAACGCCGATGGCTTTTGGATCACCGAGAGCGCATGGGGCGGAAGCTCGTGCAACGGGGCCTGCACGCTCTGGCACGTGGCGCAGGGCTCGGGCCGCCTGGTCGCCGTGCGGTCGCTCGGCGTCCGCACGCAGTGGCTCGTTGCGTCGGGCAACAGCCTCTACGTAGACGTGCTCACGAGGGCGGTCGGAGGGTTCCGTCAGACGATCTGGCGCCTCGAGGGGCCGAGCGCCCGTGTCGCGTACGAGACGCCAGGGTCGCTCCTCCCGTCGACGGACTTCGCGCCGCTCACCGGCTACGTCGTGGCCGGTGACGCCACGCATGGCTACTTCACGCTGACCCAGCTTGGGAAGGGCAGGACGCCCGTCGGCGTCGGGGGCTGCGAGAGCGCCGCACCGGTTCGCGTCGTCGAGGTCGACCCGGCGACCGGCAGGCAGCGCTACGTCGCAACGTTGCGGCGTGGTGTCGCGGGCGCCGACCTCGACTGTCATCTGTGGGCGGGTCAGTCGGTCTTCTA